>NZ_JAMFLC010000012.1:0-7887 GCF_023501985.1 Nocardia sputi
CGCGGCTGATGGTGGATGGACTGCGTCCCAGCTCGCCCGCGATCGTGCGGATACCCGCCCGCTCTCGCCGCCGGTCAGCGATATGGATGCGCTCGTTCTCGCTCAGATATCGCGACTTCGATACAGCGGAGGCTGCCCGCTCGTGCCGAGCGTTCCTAGAACCCAAGTACTAGCGGGCGCGGCCGATTTCGCCGTTGTCGGTGCCTACGGTCCGGTGGGCGTCGTGCTCGTCGACCTCACAACTGCGCGTCCATCGCGTCGAGGCCGGCGCGGAACTCTTGGTCGGACACTTCGTAGTTCGCGGCGCCGCGTTTCCCGATGTTCGAAACTCGTTTACCGCGCATGGCCATCACCGCCATGCGTCGTCGACATTCGTACCCACGGTGGAACATACATCGCTCAGCGCCGAACCGGGCAGAACACTACCGAGAGCATCGGTGGTGGCACGCACGGTCAAAGCGCCGATATCGCAGCCGATCTCGTCCATCGACGCGGCCAACCCGCGCAGCTCCGCTGGATCGACGTTCATAACGCCCCCCCTTCCGACCGGACACCCTCCGGCGTAACGCAATACCAGAGCACTCCCGCCCCGTGCGGCCGATCTAGCAACCGCCGCATGCGAAACGTCAAGCGCAGCAGGCTTTTCGCTTATTTCTCCGCGTCGGGGTCCGGCGGGAGCACGCCGGTGACCAAGAAGATGACACGGCGGCCGATTTCAACCGCGTGATCGGCGAAGCGCTCGTAGTAGCGACCGAGCAGCGTGACATCGACGGCAGCCGCCACGCCGTACTTCCAATCCCGGTCCATGAGCAGTGTGAAGAGGTGACGGTGCAGATCGTCCATCGCCTCGTCGTCCTCGTTCAACTGTGCCGCGCGCTCCGGGTCGCGGGTCTCCAGCACCTCGCGCGCGCCGGCTCCCATGTTCACCGCGATGCGGCCCATCTCGGCGAAGTAGCCGTTGACGGACTCCGGTAGCGCGTGGTTCGGATGACGCCTGCGCGCGACCTTGGCCACATGCAACGCGAGCGCGCCCATTCGGTTCACGTCGGCGACGATCTGGATCGTGCTCACCACTTGCCGCAAATCACCGGCGACCGGCGCCTGCAGCGCGAGCAGAGCGAAGGCCTTCTCCTCGGCGTCCTGGATCAGCTCGGCGATCCGGTCGGCTTCGCCGATCACCTGCTCCGCCAGCGCGAGGTCCGCCTGGAGCAGAGCTTGGGTAGCCCGCTCCATGGCCGAGCCGGCCAACCCGGCCATCTCGCCCAGCAGGTGGGCGAGCTCGGCCATTTGCTCGTTGTAGATGACACGCATAACAGCTGACACTAGTTCGCTGCGCTGACCAAGTCACGAACAGGGAGTGAATGACCGGTGTGCATCATTAGCGCGGAGGTTGCCGTTGATGCGTCAATGACCGCGATCAGCACCCGTCCGATTTCGAAACGATGACATCACGAACATTGTGGTCTGTGTCGCACCTTCGTCCTTCGGTGTGCGCAGAGCCCTACTTGCAGATTTCGTCGGCCGCGTTGACGTGTTCCAAGTCCGACGGCAGCACGGCAGGCGTTGAATCCGTAGCGGTGCTCGTTGCGACGTTGGTGATCTCGTCACCGACCGGCGTCGGCGCCTTCACCGTGACGCCGGCCTTCGAGTCGCCTCCGATGACGACCTCGACGATGCCGCCGAGATCGTCGGCGGCCTCGATGGTCGCGCCGGGGATCGAGGTCGCCACGGTCGCGGCCTCGGCCTCCAGGCCTGGGGCGTAGCGGACCTTCGTCGTCGGGGAGGTGCCGTTGGCGTAGTTGCCGGTGTTGTAGATCGTGAAGCCCTGGTTGCCCAGCTTGGCGGCCGCCGTGCGCGCCAGCCCTTCGATGCCGGAGCCGTTGGACACCAGCAGCGAGACGGTGGAGGGATCCGCCGCCCGGTATTTGGCGGTTCCTGGCGCGGCTGGGGCGGGAGCGGGTGCGTTCGCGTGCACGGACGGCTTCTCTCCCGGCAGCGGCTGATCGTCGCGGATCGCCTTGAAGATCGCCTTGATGTCGGATTCACGGGGAATCTCGTTGCCGTAGGAGGTCGTGCCCGCGGTCGGAACGGTGATGAAGGTGACCGCGCCCGCGTCGATCTTCTGCAGTGAGCGTCCCAGCATCAGAAGGTCGCTCGGTTCCACCTTCTGGACCCAGGTGTGCTGGCTGAACGCGCTGATGAAGCCGTTCAGCTTGCCCGGATTGAACAGCACCTTACTGGACAGGGTGCCGCGTAGCAGCGAAGCGAGGAAGCGTTGCTGCCGGTTGATGCGGTCGTAGTCGCTGCGCTCCTCGCCGTAGACATGCCTGGCGCGCACGTAGTTGAGCGCGGTTTGGCCGTCGATGCGCTGCTTGCCCGGTTGCTCGAGGATGGTGCCGAGCACGTCGTCCACGAGCGGCTTGGACGCGCAGACCTCGACGCCATCGATTTGGTTGACCATCGACTCGAAACCGGCGAAGTCGATGCCGATGAAGTGATTGATCGACGCGCCGGTGAGGCGCTGAATCGTGGAGACGAGGCACATCGGGCCGCCGAGATTGTAGACGGCGTTGAGCTTGTCGCCCATGGCAGACGGGAACTTCTCGTCGGTGTATTTGTTTTTCTCGTTGTCCCACCCATAGCACTGGGGCCTAGTCACGTCCAGGTCGCGCGGGAAGGAGACTACGACGACCCGATTCCGGGACTTCGGGATGTGGACCAGCATGGTGGTGTCGGCGCGGGCGCCCTCGGCATCGTCCAAAGTGCCCGCGCCGAGCTTGCCGTTGGCCCCTGCACGGGTATCGGTGCCGACGAGCAGGTAATTCTCGTCGCCGAGTTGGGCGTTGGAATCGACGATGTCCTCTGAGTTCTCGTCCAGTGCCGACACCTGAGTGAAGCTGTCGGTAGTCGACTGCAAGTAGCTCCAGCCGCCGCCGGTGACCAGCAGCGCGAGCGCGGCGCTCAAGGCCAGTCCGGTTCGTCCCGTGGCGCGTAGCCGCTTGTTGCGGCGCTCCCGGGAGGCCTGCAGGCGGGTCTGGGCGGTGCCGACGGCCTTCGGCTTGGCGCTCTTGCCGTCCTTGGTCGGCCAGCCCACGCCCTTGCGTAGCGCGCGCGTCGGTTCGTCGATCGAGGGGATTACGTCGGTGACCTCTTCGGCCTGCTCCGGCTCGGGACGCGCGACCGGCGCATCGGGCGCCGTGCGCTCGGCGGGGCGGCGGGTCGCCGCGCGGGCGGCCGGTGTGGCTCCCGTGATGTCCTGAACCACCGGCGAGCTACCCGTCTGGCGTGGAGGTGGTGTATCCGGCGCGCGCCGGGGACCGGCCGCGGCGCCGCGGCCATTGGCGGCGGCCGGGTCGGCCGGCCTGCGAGGAGCTTCCTGCCGCGCTTCGGCACGGTTGATTCGTGCCGAGGGGGGGCCGGCCTGCGGCGGTAGCGACTCAGGGCGCCGACCTCGGTTCGCCGGGGAGCCGGGAATCGGTGGCGTCGGCTCGGCGGGGCGGCCCCGGCCGTTGGCGGCGGCCGGGGCCGCCGGGCCGGATTCCGTGCGGCGACCTCGGCTCGGCGCGGCGGACGGATCCGATTGGGTGGGCTCGGCGCGGCGGCCTCGACGGCCACTGCGCTCGTTATCGACCCGCTGGACGAGATCCTGGACCGTCAGGGGGGCGGAATTCTGGTCCGGGGTGGCGTCGGTATGGCGCGAACGGCGAGACGTGCGTGCGGCGTCCCGGTCGGGAGAGTCCTCCGCGGGATACCGCTCCCACGGGGCGCGACCTCCGGGCCGTGGCGAACGCCCGTGCCGATCGTCACCCACCAACGAACCTCGCTTTTCGTCTTGCTTTCCGCCTGGGTCGAACCGGACCGGCGGCACCGATCCCGTAATGATAACGATTCCGCCACAGGGGTCCACCCCACGGCGAAATCGAACAGGTCACAGCGGTGTTCGGAGCTGTTGGTCGCTATGAGGTTGCCCGATCAGCCGCCGCTGTGCATCACATCGGCGGCCTGCGGCACCGCCGGATCGTCCGGGTCGTCGAGCCAACCATGCGGCAGCGCGACCTTGCCCGGCGAGCCCTGACGGCCGCGCGGGCCTTCCGCGTCCTTCGGGAAGGGCGCGGTGGGATCGAGCTGTCCGACAAGGTCTTCCAGCTGCGCGAGGCTGCCCACGGTGGCGAACGCGCGCCGCAGGTCCGCGCCCACCGGGAATCCCATCAGGTACCAGGCCATGTGCTTGCGCAGATCGCGCATGGCCTTGTCCTCTCCGAGATGCTCCGACAGCAAAGCGCCGTGCCGGTACAGCACCGCGCCGACCCGGCCCAGATCGGGCGCCGCGGGCAGCGGCTCGCCGCGCAGCGCCGCCTGCAACTCGGCGAACAGCCACGGCCTGCCCAAGCAGCCCCGACCGACCACCACGCCGTCGCAGCCCGTCTCGTCCATCATGCGAACCGCGTCGGCGGCGGAGAAGATGTCGCCGTTGCCCAGCACCGGAATGGAGGTGACGGCCTCTTTGAGGCGGGCGATCGCGGTCCAGTCGGCCTGCCCGGAGTACCGTTGCGCCGCCGTGCGGGCGTGCAACGCGACCGCACGCGCGCCTTCGGCTTCGGCGATGCGTCCCGCGTCCAGGTAGGTGAGGTGGTCGTCATCGATGCCGATGCGGAACTTCACGGTGACCGGAACTCCCGCGGGTTCCGCGGCGGCCACCATGGCGCGCACGATGCGTCGGAACAGCGTCCGCTTGTACGGTAGGGCGGCGCCGCCGCCGAGGCGGGTGACCTTGGGCACGGGACAGCCGAGGTTGAGATCGATGTGGTCGGCCCAGCCCTCGCCGACGATGATCCGCACCGCTTCGCCGAGCGTCGCCGGGTCCACACCGTAGAGCTGCATCGAGCGCGGGTGCTCGTCGGCGTCGAAGGACATCATGTGCAGCGTCTTCTCGTTGCGCTCGACCACCGCCCGCGCGGTGATCATCTCGCACACGTAGATCGAGGTCGGGCTGCCGAATTCGCGGCACAACTTGCGAAACGCCAGATTCGTGATGCCCGCCATCGGCGCGAGCACGACCGGCGGATCGACCGGATACGGCCCGATCCGCAGCTTGGCCATCGCCTCGGTAGTCAACGTCACGCCGACCAGTGTCTCATTTGCGCACGTAAGTGGGCCGGAGCGGGTCGTTCGCCCAGTGCGCATGTCGGCACACCGGCCCGCTCATACAGCGCCGCCGCCGGGAAGCCCGGACGGCGGCGGCGTCGTGCGTCGCTGCGCGCGGTCAGCCTACGGAACTGCCCGCCATCTGGCGGTCGCGCTTGGCGGCTTCGCGGGCGAGCATGCGATCGCGCTGCTCCTCGAACTTGACGACGTCCTTGGCGAGCTTGTCCAGGAACAGGCCGAGGCGATCGCGGACCGCTTCGCCACGGGGGGTGAAGTCGGTGCGCTCGAAGATGTTCCACTTCTTCAGCACCGGCTGGACGACCTCCTCCAGGTGCTGGCGCAGGTCGTAGATGCCGTGCTTGGCCATCAGCACGCCGTTACGGCGGAAGTTGGGCATGCCGGCGCCGGGCATCTGGAAGTTCTCCAGAATCAGCGTGATCGCCTCGATGGCCTGATCGGGGGTCAGGTCGAGGGCGGCGCCGCACATATTGCGGTAGAAGATCATGTGCAGGTTCTCGTCGGCGGCGACGCGCTGCAGCATGCGGTCGGCGATCGGGTCGTCGCACACCTTGCCGGTGTTGCGGTGGCTGACCCGGGTGGCGAGCTCCTGGAAGGTGACATACGCGACGGAATGCAGGAAGCCGGCATCGGCTTCGGCGGGGGAGGCGAAGCCGTTGGTCATGTGGACCATCCGGGCTTCCTCGAGGGCGACCGGATCAACGCCGCGGGTGACGACGAGGTAATCCCGCATCACGATGCCGTGGCGGTTCTCCTCGGCGGTCCAGCGGCCCACCCAGGTGCCCCATGCGCCGTCCTGAGAGAAGTTCTCGGCGATCTCCCTGTGATACGAGGGAAGGTTGTCCTCGGTGAGCAGATTGGTGACCATGGCGGCCTTCGCGACCTCGTTGAGCCGAGACTGCTCGGGATCCCAATCCACGCCGCCGAGTGCCGCGAAGTTGCGGCCGTCGTCCCACGGGACGTAGTCGTGCGGATGCCATTCCTTTGCCAGGGAGAGGTGCCGGTTGACGTTTTCTTCGGCAACCGGCTCCAACTCCGTCAGAAGCTCGAGTTGAGTCAGATCCCTTGCCATGTATGAACCCTTCAGTGTGTGCTTCCGGTCGTGCAGGTCATCCCAAGGTAGACCGATACCGATGCGGCCATACCTTACGGCACCGTAGGTGTGATGCGAAACGCATCTGTTAGACGATCGATGCCCTGGTGATCTACCTCATACGACGTCATCGCCGTTCAGTGATCCTCAAGAGTGTATGAGGAATACCCGCGGCGAGGGGACTATCGACGCGGGCTCGAGATCGTTAGCGGACCGTGCTCGATCGCACAATCGCTGCCTGACTGGTGCGGCGGCCGAGTGTGTCGGACTGTCACATCGAGTCCGTGTTGTCGGCGTTTCGCCAGGGTGGGTACCGGCGGTCGTGGTGAGTCGTGCCCATCCGGGAGATAGCCGGTGGCCACATACGGCCCGTGTCGCGGTGCGTCATGCGATCTGCAATACAGATATGGCCGGGCAGCCGCCCCCACGTCGGTCAGGCGGGGGCTATCGCTGTGATCAGGGTCCGGCCGTCACGGCTGGTCACGGTCACGACCTGGGTGAAGGTCGCCGCCGTTTCGCCGGGCCACTGCTCGGACAGGTCGACCAGGTACCGACCGTCCGACAGGGCACTGATCTCCACGCAGTACCGGGTATCGACAGGCACCTGGTCGATGCCGCGCTGTATACCCTCGGCGTCCGGTATCGCGGCACCCTCGACGACGGCCCGCGCGGCGGCGCCGGAGCGCAGCACGTAGTACGCGTGCTCGAACGCGAGGATGGCATCGGGCCCGTTCCCCGTGCCGCCCGGTCCGGTGCCCGAAACCCGTCCCTCGGAACGAGCCTGCGTACATCCGGGCATGGTGTGAGCGTGCGGCGGCGCTGCCGCCGTGGGCGGTGCCGTCACAATGGTCGAGGCGGTCACGACGGTGGTCGACGCGGGAGCGACCATGGTCGAGGCGACCGCGGCTTCGCGCTTCAGCGTTGTGGCCTTGTCGGTGCTGACAGTGATGACGAGCACGCTCACAACCAGGGTCACGACGCCGAGAACTACGCCGATGGCCGCCAGCGGCCTGAATCCATGCGGTTCGCGCCGACGCGGTCGGGACGGCAACGACGCCGAGGCACGCCCTCCGCCACCGGACCGGTCGATCAGCGCCTGATCGGGAGGTCGGTCGTAGTAGTGACTGTGACCGCCATCGACTGTCGCCGCGCTCGTTTCGGCCGCCGCCGCATTCCGGCGATCCTCGAACCGTGCGGACGCCACGCCCTCGTCCTCCGCGTCGGAATCCGCGAGCCAGTCGCGCCAGTCCTCCCCAGCCTCGCCCGAGTCGGTATCGGTACCTCGATCGATGTCGCGGCCGCCGCCACTCAGGTCTTCTGCCTGCACGGATTGCTCCAGTTCTTCGGCGGTGGGGCCACCGGCCATGGGCAACCTCAGATCCTACGGCCAGTCGCGGTCGCCGCGCGGCGGGATCGGGCCCCGACTCCGGCATCCGGCCGTTCCGAAAGCGGGCCGCGGTGTCGCACCCGGCGGAGGCGTCGTGCGCAGCAGGTGAGGAGGCTTCGTGCGGGTGCTTCGATGCCGCTCAGCCGGTGCCTCCCGGCGGAGAACTTCGTGAAACAGGTCGGGGGGCCGGCGGGGCCCGGCGCCCCGCGAGTGGGCCCACGGGGGGGCGGAACAAAGCCCCGCG
>NZ_JAMFLC010000013.1:0-285617 GCF_023501985.1 Nocardia sputi
GGGTGCCCCCCGTCGGCCAACTTCTTCAAACTGGTCGGGCCCCCGGCGTCCCCGGGCGCCCGACTTGTGCCCCCAGTAGGGCTCGAACCTACGACCTGCGGATTAAAAGTCCGTAGCTCTACCAACTGAGCTATAGGGGCGCGGAGGAACAGTGTAGTGCGGTCGGGGCCGGAAGCCCCAATCGGGGGAGTTCGTGTCGGGAGGCGGGATGGATGGGGAAGTCGGCGTGGCACGCCCGGGTGCGTCGCGCGGCGCGCGAGGATGGGTAACGCGCCGTGTGGAGGGGGCGATGCAGGCGGTAAACATTTGGTACCCAGCTTTGTTCATCTTACCCGGATCTGGATATCATCCAATCATGTTGGCTGACAATCTCTTTGGATTTGCAGGGGGTGAACGTCCCGGGGCGGGGAAGACTCGTGGCATGAGTTGGCGGGCGAAGTGTGGGCGGCGGTCGGGCGCCCGGGTTGCCGGTCGGCTCGAGTGAACCTCCCTGGGCCGCTGGCTAATTCGCGCACCCATCGGACGACGCGTTTAGGTTGCCGAATATTTGCCGTAACAGAAATCGGAATCGGATGGCGCGCTTACTCCTCGGTTTGCCGCGTGTCGGAACGGGATTCCGGGTACCGTGACGCCTTGGTGAATTCCGAAAGAATCGCCGACTCGGTCGGCGCCGCGGAATTCGGATTGTCGTTGCTGTGTCCGAAGGCGCCGCGGCCGGTCCGGCCGGCCACGGTTCGACGGAACTCGATGCCGCAGGAGGAGGCACGTTCGAGACGAAGAAATGCCCGGATGCGCACCCCCTGCGGCGCACCCGGGCAGGCAAACTATACCAGCTGGTGTGTTTCAGGTTTTTCGCGAGTTTTCGTACCGAGAGTTTGAAATCGGGCGAAAACCGGGTTTGAAGTATCGATAAAAACTCATGAATTCGCGCCGAGGGTCCGTTCCTTCGGGGGTGGCTGATTGGCGGCGAGTAGGCTTCGGAGGCGTTTCGAGCATGGCACGGCAGCAAGAGCGGGCGCGCCGGACACGGGCGGCGATTATCAGGTCCGCCGCCGTTGAGTTCGGGAAGAGCGGCTATGCCGCTGCATCGCTCAACCGCATATTGGAAGGGTCGCGTGCCACCAAGGGCGCCATGTACTTCCATTTCGATTCGAAAGAAGATCTGGCGCGCGCGGTGCTGGAGACGGCGGTGGAACGCTACCGCGCCTCCGCCGAGCGCTGGCTGGCCCGAACGGACCTGAGTCCGTTGGACATCCTGCACGGGGTGGTCGACGAGATCGCGCTGCGGCTCGAGCACGACATCATCGTGCAGGCCGAGTACCGCTTGATCATCGAACCGGATTTCTACCGTGACGTGCAGGCGGGCGGCGGTCGCATCCTCGGTCGCACGACCAGGGTGCTCACCGTCCGCGCGATCGACCACGGGCAGCTGCGAGCGGACGCCGATCCCGATCGGTTCACCCGCACGCTCGCGGCCGCGCTGGCCGGCCAGCGGTACATGGTGGACCTGCTCGGCGGACAGGTCGATCTGCGGGCGCGGTTCGAGGAGGCGCTGGAGGTCGTGGTCGAGGCGATGGCCACCCCGGAATGGCTGGAGAAGTTCCGCAGCGACGGCTGGCGCGCGCAAGCCCGCTTGGAGGAACTCGGTTTGAGCCTCTGACCAGCCGGTTTGGGATTCCGGTCCGGTCTGTCATAAGCTATCCCAGCTCCCAACGGACAGCCGTTGAAAGCCGGTCCGGAGAAATCCGGGACGAGCCCCCTTCGTCTAGCGGCCTAGGACGCCGCCCTTTCAAGGCGGTAGCGCGGGTTCGAATCCCGTAGGGGGTACGGTCTTCGGATCGTTGGTAGCAGAGCATGGCCCTGTGGCGCAGTTGGTTAGCGCGCCGCCCTGTCACGGCGGAGGTCGCGGGTTCGAGTCCCGTCAGGGTCGCAAAGAAGCGCCGGAGATTTCCGGCGTTTCGCGTATGGCATTCACTTCGGGTGCCTGCGGCCAGGTAGCTCAGTTGGTACGAGCGTCCGCCTGAAAAGCGGAAGGTCGCCGGTTCGATCCCGGCCCTGGCCACTCCACTCGTAGGCGGCCCATGCTCACGGAGAGCGTGGGCCGTTCTCGTTTCGTCATGTTCTGTGGGGGTGCAACCCCCACGCCCCGCGTGGCGGGCTTCGCCCCCGGACCCCCGGACTTGTGGTTGCGTCTGGTGGGTGTCGTCCGGGTGGTTCCCGGGATCGCGCCCTGGGCCGCTACGTTCACCGAGTTTCCTTGGTGGTCCATGTCGATCGGTGTCCCTTGGATGGCCTGTGCCGACGGGCCTACCTTGGTTGATTTCTGTCGATAGGTCTCCCTGGTCGACTTTTCTCGAGGGATCTCCCTTGGTTGGTGCATGTCGACCGTTCCTCGGTGGAGTCAGTTCCAACGCTCCTCGGTTGATCGAGGTCGACCGGCGGGCGGCCCCTGATTGATCCCTGCCGAGGGTGTCCATGGGCGACGCTGTCGACCGGGTCTCGCCGACCGAGTGAGGGTTGATGCGCGATTGCCTGGGCGTGGCTGTCGGTCCGATGTGGTGAATCCCACAGCGGTGCAGAGAGGTTCACAACAGGAGCCGCGGTCGATCTGCGTGTCGCGGGTAGGCTGGCGCGGACATGTCGACCCTTCTCCTTGCGCTCGCGGGGTTCGCCTTCCTGGACTCGCTCGATCTGCTGCTGATCGGCGTCACCGCGGCCGTGGTCTACGACAGCAGGCTGGGCCGTCGCTCGCCGCTGGTGGGCGGTCTGAGCTTGCTGGCGGGCGTCTTCGCCGTCACCACCGCCTTCGGCGTCTGCACCGTACTGGGTATCGGCTTTCTGACCGATCTGATCGACTTCCGGATAACTCCGGCGGTGCGGTATTGGGGTGAGCTCGCCGCCGGCGTGGTGTTGCTCGTTCTCGCCGGCATTCGGATGACCGGAACCGCGCCCCCGCAACCGGCGACTACCTTGCGACGTCGGCCGTGGATGCTCGCCGGGATCGGCGTGGTGATCGGAATCGCACAGGCGCCGACCGCGGTCCCTTATCTCGCTGGGCTCGCGATGATCTCCGCGCGAAATCCGCTACCTACGTTGTGGCCGCTGATCATCGTCGCTTATTGCGCGTTCGCATTGCTGCCGCCGTTGGTGATACTCGGCCTCGCGATGCGGCGCACGACCGGAGCGCGGCGGATGTATCGGAACGTAGTTCGCGTTATCACCGCTTACGGGCCGAGTTCGGTGCGGATACTCTTCGCGATCTTCGGTGTGGTTCTCCTGTGGGACGCGTTCGTCCATTACCAGAGCCTTTGGTAGATCTCGGCGGTGAATGGCGTCGCCAGAAGCGCGATGGGTCCACGGAAATGCGGTTGAGGTGTGGTGTTCGGTGGGATGCTGAGGGCATGGCTGAGCGCTGGTATTACTGCTTGAAGCACAATCGGGCCGAGCAAGGGCGGCAGTGCTGGTTCCGCGACCGGATGGGGCCGTATCCGGACAAGGCGACGGCGGAACGAGCGCTCGAGATCGCGCATGCGCGCAACGAGCGAGAAGACGCCCGCGATCGGGCCTGGCGCGACGGAGACTGAGGCGGCACGGGAGCAGCCTTCCCCCGGACGGTGAAGTTGATCTTGAGCCGCAGGTCGCGGGCTCGGACGCCGTCGCGCGGGGCGCGGCCGCTCAGCTCGCGATCAGGAGTATCGAGTACGGTTCTCCAGAACTCGACGATTGCTCGGAGGTCCTGGCGTGGGCTGCGAGCGGAAACCAGGATCAGCAGGGAGGGCGACCCTTGAGGGTTACCGTTGTTGTGCCGACCTACAACGAGCGGGAGAACTTGCCGGTTGCGGTGGAGCGGCTGACCGCGCTGCCGGTGCCCGACTTGCACGTACTCGTGGTCGACGACAGCTCGCCGGACGGCACCGGCGAGGTGGCCGACAAGCTCGCCGCCGAACTGCCGAACGTGGTGGGTGTGCTGCACCGGACCGAGAAGGACGGTCTCGGCCGGGCGTACGTCGCGGGTATCACCCGGGCGCTGGATGAGGGCGCCGACGTGGTGATCCAGATGGACGCCGACCTGTCGCACCCGGCCGAAGTCATCCCGGCCATGCTGGAGAAGCTGTCGACTACCGAGGCGGGCGTGGTGCTCGGTTCCCGCTACGTCCCGGGCGGCTCGACGGCCGCCGAATGGAAGTGGTACCGCAAGGCGCTGTCGGCCTGGGCAAACTTCTACGTGAACCTGATCCTGCGTTTGGGCGTCAAGGACGCCACCGCGGGCTTCAAGGCATGGAAGGCCGACACGCTGCGCGCCATCGAGGTGGCCTCGATCCGCAGCAACGGCTACTCCTTCCAGGTCGAGATGAACTACCGCACCATCAAGAAGGGGTTCGTGATCGCCGAGGTTCCGATCCGGTTCGAGGAGCGGACGCTCGGCGCGTCCAAAATGAGCCTCAAGGTGCAGCTCGAGTCGGCGCTGATGCCGTGGAAGCTGCTGTTCGGCCGCGCGGTCTGAGCCACGCCAACAGGTCCGCTTCCGCGGGGAAGCGGGACCCGCTGTTGTATCCGGTCAGCGGCCGAGCCGGTTGCGCATCGCCTCGAGGCCGACGACGAGCGCCGGAGCCAGCACCACGTGCATGGCCGACAGGGCGAGGGTGCTGACGAGGTCGAAATCCGCCGCGAGGGTCAGGCCGATGGTCGCCACCGCCAGCGCCGCGCCGACCACCTGAGCCACCCGCAGCACGCCCACCCACAGGTAGGACAGCAACGCGGCCGCGATCATGCCGATCATCAGTGGCACGGCGGAGGAGACGACTACCACGCTCGCCGTGACCTCGGAAGTCTCACCGGCATCGGTCGTCTCGAACGAGCCGCCGGCTGCCAAGCCGAGCATCCATACGATCAGGTTGACCGCCACCGTGACGGCGACGCTACCGAGGATCGCGACCGGCCGGTTGACGGCGGGAATGCGGAGGGCGGGTGCTGTGGTGGTCGACATGATGGTCTCCTCGTCTGAAGTATTCACTCCGGTGGAGACCATGATGAAACCTCAATAATTATTGAGGTCAATACCGCTGTCGGGCGCGGGCGCAAACCGGCCGATCAGCGGGGCCAATCCAAGAGCGTGTCGATGAACAACTGGCGCACCTGCGCCACGTTGTGGTCCATATCGCCGGGATCCCACGCGCTGACGTCGATCGGGTCCAGGATCGCCACGTCCACCGTTCCGGGGCGGGCGACCATCGCGTTGCGCCAGCAGACCTCGCCCGCGTTCCGGATGACGACCGGGATCACCGGCACTCCGGCCTGCATCGCGATGTGAAACGCGCCTTTCTTGAACGGGCCGACCTCGGGGGTGTAGGAGCGAGTTCCCTCCGGGGACACCGCGACCGACAAGCCGCCGCGTAAAGTCTCCACCACCGGTCGCAACGCCGCCTTGGCCAGCTCGGTATTCCTGCGATCGATGAACGTCGCGCCGACGAAGCGCATGAGCGGCCCGAAGACGGGATTCTTGGTCAGCTCTTTCTTGCCGATGGCGGTCACGCCGCCGCCCAGTACGGCGGGCACGATGATGATGTCGAACTGACTCTGATGGTTGAACAAGAAGACCGCCGGGCGAGGCGATCGCGCGTTTCGCGCGCCGGTGACCCGTAGATGCACTCCCGCGATGCGCAGCGTATTGCGCGCCGCGTGCGCCATCAGCGCGTCGGCCATCAGCTGCCGGTCCTTCGTCGGCGCTTTCGACGCGACTCCGTACAGCGCTCCGCCGAGCAGTCCGGCGAAGCCCGCGGTGGTGCGTGCGTAGTCGCTCGCGCGCGGCGGGCGGCGCGGCCGGAACGTCACCCTGGCCCAGTGCTCCCGGTCGGCCATCTCGGCCAGCGCGTCGTCGGGATTCACCGTCACCGGATGACCTACCAGCGACAGCGTGGGCTGGTCGGCGATCGCGCCCGCGTAGGCGTAGCTGTCTTCGAGATCCACCTCGTGCGCGGCGGCGAACTCGGCGACCGCGTCGGCCTTGCCGTTGCGCCACAGCGTCTTCCCATCGGGATAGCCGGTGAGCACGCCGTCGCGGGTCGCCATGGGCGTGTACAGAACGTGTTCGATGCCCAGCTGCGCCGCGGCGGGCGTCACCTGGAAGCCGGTCAGCGAACTGACCAGCACGACGGTGTGCCCGGCCGCTTGGTGGGTCCTGATCAGCTGCCACGCTTCGGGATACAGGTGCCCGTAGAGAGTGCGCTTGAACAGGCGCCTGCCCAGGTCGTCCAGTTCCTGCTCGAAGCGTCCGGCCAGCGTCTCGGAGAGCTCGCGCAAGAACTGGCTGTATTCGCCGTCGGTCATGTGGTTTCGGATGCCGCCGAGCAGCACGTCGGCGGGTTTGCGGCGGCGCAGCCCGTGCCGGGGGCCGGGGCCGTCGACGACCGTGCCGCCGAAATCGAAGAACGCGGCGACCGCGCGGCCCTGCGGCCCGGAGCGGATGGCGGTGATCGCGGCGTCGAGGTCAGCGCGCGCGTCGGTCATCGAGCCTCCTCCAGGGCCGCGCTATTTCCGCGTCGATCGTTCACCGCGCCTCCAGGTTGGACGGGTCCAGGGCGGCGGCCTGCGCGATGCGGGCGCCGATGGCGCGCAGGCGCTCGGCGAACTCGATTCTGCGCCGTGCCAATTCCGTGCGAAGCCGGGTCGATTCCGCGCCGGGGGTGGCGGGTTCGTCGTCGGGCACGGTTTCCAGCAGGCCGTAGTTGTCGGCCAGCTTCAGCGCGCTGGTGAACAACTCGGTGGAGACCGATTCCGGGCTGTGTAACCGTTGCTGCAGCATCATCTGCTTGCCGACGGCCACGCACTCGGTGATCAACTCCTTGCGGTCGATCTGCTCGCCCACATCCCGGCCGGCCAGCCGTTCGGCCACCACCAACTGCGCGTCGACGAACGAGCGCAGCACGCGGTGGGCCATCGTGAAGCCGGAAGCGGTGAGCTTCGCCAGGATGTCCGAGCCGAGGGTGTCGCGGCGGGAGTGGCTGTACCATTCCGGATCCACCAGCAGCATCTCCGCGACCATCTGGTCGGCGAACTCACCGCGCTCGGGGAAGAAGAACTCGAACTTCAGCAGGTCGCGCAGCCGGAACGCCTCGTCCCAACCGCTCTGTAGGGCGTCGGTGTCGCCGGCGTCGACCGCGGCGAGGATGGACAGCTCGAGGATGGCTCGGTTGACGAACCAGTGCACAGCGCTGTTGCGGTAGAAAGCGGCCTCCAGATGCGCGCCGGACTCGATGGAGTACACCGGCTCGATCCCGCCGCGATATACCGTGACCACCTTCGTCAGCGAAAGCTGTTCCAGCACCACGGCCAGGCCCTGCTCGTCGCGTAGCGCGTCGAGTTCACCGCGCGGCAGCTCGCGCTTGTCGATGTAGCCGAGCACCGGGGCGAGCACCGTGCGCACCTCACCGAGGGTGAGTGCGCGTCCGTCCACACCCAGCAGCGCCAGGGTGACCAACGCGTTGACCGTGATCGGAGTAACCGCGTTGATCCCGACCGCGACTTCGAACGCCAGCCGCTGCACGGCCTTCCGCTCCAATTCGGCGACTTCCGGCGGGTCGCTGTCGACGACTCCGGCTTCGGTGCGTGGCGGCGGGATCGGCTCCATGTGATGCAGCGGGATGGTCAGCGGGGGGGAGGTCATCGGATCGCCGTGCGCGGCGAGCCGGTCGCGCGCCGACAGCGGCTCGCCGAAGCGGACGTACACGTGCCCGGCGGAATGCTGCTGACTCCGGATGTAGCGCGCCAGCCAGGTCAGCCCCTCGGGCTTCTTCTTGCCGCCGACCTGCTCGGTGGCGATGGCTCCGAGCTCGTTGAGCCGCTCGTAGGTGATGGAGACCGGAACCAGCATGACGTCATCGATACGGTTCGAACGCACCGCCGCGGCGAGGTAGTTCAGCAAGCCGTAGCGTGGCGGGCGCAGCTTTCCGGTGCGGGTGCGGCCGCCTTCGAAGTACCACTCCAGGTTGAAGCGCTTGGCCAGCAGATAGGCGAAGTACTCTTCGACGACGGCCTTGTAGACCTCGTCGTCGCCGAAACTGCGCCGGATGAACACCGTTCCGGTGCGTCGGGCGATCGGGCCCATCGGCCAGAAGCCGAGGTTCGCGCCGCCGATCACGTGGTTCGGCGGGAAGTCGTTGCGGGCCAGCACGTCTCCCAGTACGAACGCGTCGACGTAGGAGCGGTGCGAGGGCAGGAACACCAGCGGATAGCGGCGGTTGAGGTCGCGCAACCCGGTCAGGCCGGACTCGTCGGGGTCCACCTTCCAGGTCGAGGCGTGCACCGGCCGCATGGCTTGGGTGAACAGGTCGGAGACCAGCCTGCTCTGGGCGGCGACCAGTTCGTTGAGCGCCTTCTCCGCGCGGCGGTACACCTCGTGCGGGCTCGCCCCGATCTGATCGGCGATCAGCTCCAGCCTGCGCGAGAAGTCGGGGGAGTCGAGGATTTCCTCCGCGACCAGCCTGGGCACCTTGTACCGGTCACCGATGACGGTGCGTTCGGCGCGTTCGAGCGCCACCACCGCCGCGCGCACGACGGCGCGGGCGAACGGCTCGGCGTTGCCCTTCTCGAACAGCGCCGAAGCCTCCGGGTGGTTCACGCGCAGTTCGCTGAGCCGGGCGGGCGCGCCGGTCAGCACGACGTACCGGTCCGGTGACTTCGACAGCAGCCTGCGCTGCGCCAGCCGGTTGGGCTTGCGCGGGTTGGTGAGCAGGACGAGATCGGCGAAGGTGACCCGGCGGACGCCGTCGCGCTCCGGCGGCAGCCACAGCACGCGGATCGGCACCACGAGCGGATCGTCGCGCCTGCCGACCAGCCGGGTGGCGACGGCGCCCGGGTCCAGGTCCAATTGGGTGACCGGCGCGTCGGTGCCGAACTCCGCGCCGATCCCGCCATCGGCAAGCCACTTGCCGACGAGTTCGCGCTCCACCCCCGAGGCGGCGTCGATCAGGGCCACCACCGATTGCGGTGCGGTCCCGGGCCGGGCTGTCGCGGGTGAATCGCCGCGGTGATCGATCATCGATGTTCTTTCCCTCCGCAGGTGACGCTCTCCACTATTCAATCCCGGCGGGTCTACTCCGCGCAGGCAGTCGGCACGGTGAGTTCGGACCAGGCGGCAGGGATGTCGTGCGTGCGCGGCCGGTCGAGCGTTCCCGCGGCGAAGCGCGATCGGTCGCGGGGGACGGGTCCGCGATGGCGCGCGGGCCGCGTAGCAGCACAGATTGCGTTGCGCGTCGTTCGATTACGCGCCGACCGTCCGCTCGAATTGATCGCTCCTGGTTCGCGGTGTGTTCGCGAGCACACCCGCGCGACGAAGCAGGTAATGCTAACCTTACCTCCATAAGTTAGGCCAGGGTAACCTTTGGAGGATCGTTGTCGACCACGGAACGCCTGCGGGTTGAGTATGTGACCGATCCGGCGGCAGCGATGTCCCGGCTGGCGGGGGCGGATCGGTTCGGCGAGTACGTGATGTACGAGCGTCCGGAGGAATGGGTGTTCGCCGCCGATCCGATCGGCAGTGTCGAACTGGATGTGCGGGAACTGCGCGTCACCTGGGAAGGCCGGACGACGACCAGTGCCTGGCAAGGCAATCCGGCGGGGGTGCTCGACCGTGCGCTCGCCGCGCTGCCCCTCGAGGGCCGAAACGCATACGGATGGATCGGATTCGAGTTCTGCGCGTGGACCCTCGACGCCACCGAGCACTTGGACTCGCGCACCACGGTGGCGCATCTGATGATCCCCCGTATCGAGGTCCGGGTCGGTGAATTCGGCGTCCGGATATCGGGCGCGACGCCGGCGGAGACCGGAGACATCCACGACCTGATCGCGCAGTCGCAGGACACCGAACCGCCGCGGGCGCATCCGGCCGATATCCGCATCGATCCCACCGGGTACCGGGACCGGGTTGCCGAGGCGGTCGGCGAGATCCAGGCCGGGCGGTACCAAAAGGTCATCCTGTCCAGGAAGGTCGATCTGCCGTTCGCGGTCGACGTTCCGGCCACCTATCGGCTCGGGCGCGCCCACAACACGCCGGCGCGGTCGTTCCTGCTGCGGCTCGGCGATTTGGAGGCGGCCGGCTTCAGCCCCGAACTGGTCGTCTCCGTGGACGAGCAGCGGGTGGTGACCACCGAGCCGCTGGCGGGTACCCGCGCCTTCGGTCGCGGCGCCACCGCCGACCTCGCCGCCAGAGCCGACCTGGTCACCGATCCGAAAGAGATCGTCGAGCACGCGATTTCGGTCCAGACCTCGTTCGCGGAGATCGCGGCCGTCGCCGATCCCGGCACACCCGCGGTCTCGGACTTCATGGCCGTGCGCGAGCGCGGCAGTGTGCAGCATCTGGCCTCCACGGTGCGCGGCAGGCTGGCCGCGGGCCGGTCCAGCTGGGACGCGTTGGAGGTGCTGTTCCCGTCGGTGACCGCTTCGGGAATCCCGAAGCGTGCGGGAGTCGACTCGGTGTTCCGGCTCGATCACGACCCTCGCGGGTTGTATTCCGGTGCGGTGGTGACCGTTTCACCGACCGGCGCGCTGGAGGCGACCCTCGTGTTGCGCGCGGTGTATCAGAACACCGAAGGTGCGTGGCTGCGCGCGGGCGCGGGCATCGTCGGGCAGTCGCGGCCCGAGCGCGAGTTCGAGGAGACCTGCGAAAAACTGGGCAGCATCGCGCCCTACGTGGTGAAGGCATAGCCTTCGGCGCCACTACTGCTCGGCGCGCAATGCTTTCTTGTCGATCTTGCCGACCGCGGTGACCGGCAGCTTGTCACTGCGGCGCAGGACGTCCGGCAACTTGTAGGTGGCAAGGCCGCGGTCGGCGAGGAAGGTCTTGATCTGTGCCAGCGTCGGCATCTCGCCGTCGACGACCAGTACGGCGCAGACCTTTTCGCCCAATGCCGGGTCGGGCAGCCCGACGGCGGCGGCATGCCGGACGGCGGGATGGGCGAGCAGATGTTCCTCGAGCTCGTCACAGGAGATGTTCTCGCCGCCGCGGTTGATCACGTCCTTGATCCGGCCGGACACCACGAGATGCCCGCTGGGCAGGCGGCGGACCAGGTCGCCGCTGCGGTAGAAACCGTCGGGGGTGAACGCGCGGGCGTTGTGCTCGGGTGCGCGGTAGTAGCCGCGAATCGTGTACGGCCCCCTGGTCAGCAGTTCGCCCTCCGCGCCGGGCGGCACATCGTTGCCGTCACCGTCCACCACGCGGACCTCGTCGGCGGGTGAGAGCGGACGGCCTTGGGTGGTGTGCAGCAGTTCGGCCGGATCGTCGAGCCGGGTGTAGTTGAGCAGGCCCTCGGCCATGCCGAACACCTGTTGCAGGGTCGCGCCCAGCGCCGGGGTCACTTCCTTCGCGTTGACCTCGGCCAGTCGCGCGCCGCCCACTTGCAGCAGACGCAACGAGCTCAGGTCGGCCGTCTCCCATTCGGTGGCGGCGCACCAGAGCTGGGCCAGCGGCGGCACCACCGCGGTGACCGTGACACGGTGCCGCTCGATCGCGGCGAACGCGCTCTCGGGGCTGGGGTCGCCGACGAAGGCGACCGCCGCCCCGACTCCGATGGTGCCGAGGATCCCGGGGCAGGCCAGTGGGAAGTTGTGTGCGGCGGGCAGCGTCGCGAGATATACGTCCTGTTCGGTCAGTTCGCACACCTCGGCGCTGGCGGTGGCGTTGTAGACGTAGTCGTCGTGAGTGCGCGCGATCAGCTTCGGCAGGCCGGTGGTGCCGCCGGAGACCAGCATGAGGGCGATGTCGCCCGGATCGCTCTCGGGTAGCTCGCCGCCGTCGCACGGGATCGAGGTCAGGGCGGTGAACGGGCCGGGGTCCCCGAGCACCAGGACGTGGCGCAGCGAGGGCACCGCCGCCCGCACGGTCGTGGCCAGTTCGCGGTAGTCGAAGTCGCCCACCCGGTCGGCGACGATGTACCCGACCGCGTCGGAAAGCCGGGCGAGGTGCTCGATTTCGGCCCGTCGATGCGCGGGCAGACTCAGCACGGGGATGATCCCGGCGCGCAGCAGGCCGAACAGCACGGTCAGGAACTCGGGCACATTCGGGAGCTGGACCACCACGCGATCGCCGGGAGCGATGCCGAGCGAGAGCAAGCCGTGGGCCATCCGGTCCGCGGCGGCGTCGATGTCGGCGTAGCTGCGCGCGCCCTCCGCATCGAGCAGCGCGGGACGCTGTGGATACCGGCGTGCGGTGGCGCGCAGCATGTCCCCGAGCGGGCGTCCCGCCCAGTACCCCGCGGCTCGATACTCCGCGGCTGTGTGCGCCGGAAAGGGGACGTAGCCGTCGCGGTGCGCGGACTCGGTCGGTGTGGTAGTCACGGTCTGCCTCACAAGAATCAAGCCAAGATGTGCCTTATATAGGTTAGGCAACCCTACTTCACGCCGTCTCGCGCGTGTCCGGATCTGCCGCTCGCGGCTACCGCGCACTAGACTTTTCGCTATGACCAGGTGGGATACCTCGAACATTCCCGACCAGAGCGGCAAGAAGTTCATCGTGACCGGCGCCAACAGTGGCTTGGGGGCCGAGACGGTGCGCGCGCTGGCCGCGGCGGGGGGCGAGGTGGTGCTCGCTTGCCGGAACGTGGCCAAGGGGGAGCGCGTGGCCGCCGATCTCGGAGACCGGGCTGTCGTGCGCGAACTGGATCTGGCCGATCTCGCGTCGGTCCGGGCGTTCGCCGAGAGTGTCGACGGGGCCGACGTGCTGATCAACAACGCGGGCGTGATGGCTCTGCCCGAGGGCCGCACCGCCGACGGATTCGAAAAGCAGATCGGCACAAATCATCTCGGTCACTTCGCGCTCACCGGCCTGCTGCTGGACAAGATTTCCGAACGGTTCGTCACCGTCTCCAGCGCCGCGCACCAGATGGGCCGGATCGATCTCGACGATCTCAACTGGGAGCGGCGCAAGTACCAGCGGTGGGCTGCCTACGGGCAGGCCAAGCTGGCCAACCTGATGTTCGCGCGCGAGCTGCAGCGCAGGTTGACCGCTGCGGGCTCCTCGAAGCTCTCGGTCGCCGCGCACCCCGGCTACGCGGCCACCGAATTGCAGTCGCACACCGAGTCGATCCAGGATCGGCTGATGTGGCTCGGCAACCGGCTGTTCGCGCAGGGCGCTGCGATGGGCGCGCTGCCGACGCTGTACGCCGCGACCACCGACGTCCGGCCCGGCGGTTACTACGGGCCGACCGGGCTCGGCGGCACGCGCGGTTTCCCCGGGCCGTCCGGCTCGTCGAAGGCGTCCAAGGACGAGAAGGTCGCCGCCGAACTCTGGGAGCTGTCGGAGAAGCTGACCGGCGTCACCTACGACTTCACGAAATAGCCGCCGCTTCAGGCGCTGTGATCCACATCGCACCCGCCGTTGTCACACTCCGGCGCACCGCGTCGTCCTCTTGACGAACCCAAAGCAACGACAAGGGACGGACATCATGGAACAGCGCTTCGAACTCTTCACCAACCCGGTCGGCGGCAGCTTCGTCAAGCGGCTCACCATGGCCTCCAAGGTGATCAACGACTCGACCCTGCCCGCCGCCACCTATGAGTTGGTCAAGATTCGCGCCAGCCAGATCAACGGTTGCGGCTACTGCACCGACATGCACACCAAGGACGCCGCGCACGCGGGAGAGACTTCCGCGCGGCTCAACCTGATCGCCGCCTGGCACGAGGCCACCGTGTTCACCGAGGCCGAGCGCGCCGCACTCGCGCTCACCGAGGAGGCCACCCGGATCGGCGACGGACGCGCGGTCAGCGACGCGGTATGGGCGGACGTGCGCAAGCACTACGACGACGACCAGATCGCCGCCCTCATCGCCGCCATCGCGATGATCAACGCTTGGAACCGGATGAACGTCATCGCCCGGACTCCGGCCGGAGATTACGTGCCCGGCCAGTGGGGCTGAGATGTGGCATGCGGCACTGCTCGTTCACCGATCGGTTGCGGGCTGGTACTGTGCCTGACGTGCAGCGCGTGTATTTCTGGTTTAGCAAGCCGGCCCTGGGTGGGCTGGTCTGCGGCAACCACGTGCGCTGACGAACTTCCACCCCGAGCCGGACGTTGGACCGGCTCGGCGGAATTCTCGTCCGTGGGTCGGTCCCGAGAAAAGGAACCCACGACATGACAACCGCAGCCGACGTCGACGCGCGGCATTCCGATCTGGATGATCAACGCACCCTGAACATCAGTCCGCTACGTTCGCCGGCGGAGGTGCGTCGCGTGCACCCGATCACCGATGCCCTCGCCGACACCGTCCGTGCGGGCCGCAAAGCCACCGTCGACGTGCTGAACGGGTCTGACGATCGCCTGATGGTGATCGTCGGCCCGTGCTCGGTGCACGACCCCGCCGCCGCGCTGGACTACGCGCGCCGTCTCGCGGCGAAGGCCGCCGAGCTCGACGACCGGCTGCATGTGGTGATGCGGGTCTACTTCGAGAAGCCGCGCACCAGCCTGGGCTGGAAGGGCCTGATCAACGATCCGCATCTGGACGGCTCGTTCGACGTCAACACCGGTTTGGGATTCGGCCGCAAGCTGCTGGTGGACATCACCGCCCTCGGTCTTCCGGTGGCCTGTGAGTTCCTCGACCCGATCACTCCGCAGTACATCGCAGACCTGGTGTCCTACGGCGCGATCGGCGCGCGCACCGCGGCCAGCCAGGTGCACCGCCAGCTCAGTAGCGCGCTGTCGATGCCTGTCGGGATCAAGAACGGCACCGACGGCGACGTCCAGGTGGCGGTGGACGGTGTGCGCGCCGCGGCGGCCAGTCATGTGTTCCCCGGCACGGATCTCGACGGCCGCTCCGCGCTCATCCGCACCACGGGCAACCCCGACTGCCATGTGATCCTGCGCGGCGGCAGCAACGGCACGAACTACGACGCGGCCTCGGTCGCCGAGACGTGCCTGCGGCTGGAGAAGGCTTTGCTGCCTCGGCGCGTCGTCGTGGACGCCAGCCACGGCAACAGCAACAAGGACCACAACAAGCAGGTCGACGTGGTCGCCGAGATCGCCAGGCGATCGGCGGCGGGTGAGTCCGGCGTCGTCGGCGTCATGCTGGAGAGCTTCTTGGTGGCGGGTCGCCAGGACCTCACCCTGGGCCACGCCGACGAGCTCACCTACGGGCAGTCCATCACGGACGCTTGCCTGGACTGGGAAACCACTGCCGCCCAGCTGGACCGCTTGGCCGACGCGGTGGGGCAGCGGCGCGAGCGCTGAATCCGTCCGGTGGGCCAGGCGCACCTTTCCGAGGACCCGCCCTCCGCGGGCGGTGCACGGTCGGGCTCGTGTCCGGGCAGACGAAGCGGAATTCCTCGTCTGCCCGGACACCAGCCACCACTGCTCGAGAACGTTCGGCGCGAAGACGCCGGTGAGCCATGCCAACCGAATCGAAGCGGTCTCTCCGCACTGTCGGCGGGGCGGTCGGCTCGCGCGGACCAGCAACAGGATGTCCGGCAGCGCGCGGGTTGGATCAAGTGCAGATCAGGCCGGACAGATCGCCGGACGAGATGGTCCGGACGCTGAAGCCTGCTCCGGTCAAGTGTTCGGTGAGCCGGGCGAGCGGCGGTCGCGGGCCGGTCGGATTCGCGGTGTCGGGTGCGCCGTAGCCGTAGAACAGGCACAGTGTGCCGCCGGGCGCCAGCAGCCGCCGGATCAGGGTCAGCTCCGCGGTGGGACGTTTGGTCCAGAACAGGTTGACGTTCACCGCCAGGACGCTGTCGAAATCACCTGCGCCGAGCCCGGTCTCGCGCAGTAGCAAGCCCTCGTCCAAATCCGTGAGATCGGCGTGCACCAGCCGGACACGGCCCGACTCCAGTTGCGCGGCATACCGGACACGGGCGCGACGGATCGCCGTGGCGGAGCGCTCCACCCCGACGATCGTCCCGTCGACCGCCTGCTCGGCGAGGTAGGCGAAAGAATCGCTGGAACCGGGACCGTCTCCAGAACGCGGTCGGCCTGCCGCACGGCCATGGTCCGTACGATCCAGGCGAATCGCGAATCGGCTGTCATCCGCGCCGCCTACGACGTGGCGTCCGAGCTGACGGACGCCTGGGTGATCGGCGTCCGGTCACCGATGATCTCGGCGGGCCAGTCGTTCGCCGGGCCGGGTGGGTCGGTGCGCAGCCGGGCGGCGAGCCAATGGTCGCGGCGCCGTCCGCGCTGGATGCTGCCCAGCCTGGACATGCCCTCGTACCGGAATCCGGCGCGCCGCGCGACCGCGGCCGACGCGTAGTTGCCCACGAACGCGCGCCAGGCGATCCGCTCCAGGGCCAGGCCGTCGGCGCGGAAACCGAACTCGCACACCAGCTCGATCGCCTGGGTCATCAGGCCGCGCGACCGCTGCGCCGGAGCGAGCCAGAAACCGATCTCGGCCGCGCTCTCGTCGAGTTCGCCGAGACCGATCATGCCGACGACCGGTCCGTCGGCGCTCAGCCGCACCGCCCACGTCGGGCTGCGCGCCGCCCAACCCGGGACGACCATCTCCTGGACGAAGGTCACGGCGCTGTCGCGGACGTACGGCACGGGGATGGTCACCCACTCCGCGATGGCCGGATCCTGGCAGCACTCGGTGATGGTGTCGATATCGTCCGTCGTCGGGGCCGACAGCCAGATCGTTCCGTTCGACAGCACATGGTGATCCATCGGGTCATGCTGCCACGGAAGGGTCCGGCGAATCATCCGGTTTCCCCGGCCGCCGATGCCGCAGGGGGCGGTTCGGGAAGCGAACCGTAGACTTCCCCTCGATGGTTGCCGCGCTGCTTTCCGACCTGTTCGAGTCTCATCGGGCGCATCTGCTCTCGGTCGCCTATCGGCTGACGGGCAGCGTCGGCGATGCCGAGGACGCGGTCCAGGAGAGCTGGTTGCGTTTGGCCGGTGCGCACCAGTCCGAGATCGATGACCTGCGGGCTTGGCTGACGACCGTGGTGAGCCGCATCTGTCTGGACCGGCTGCGTAGTGCGGCGGCGCGGCGGGAAAGGTACGTGGGCCAGTGGCTGCCGGAACCCGTGGTCACCGCGCGCACGCCGTCGAGCGCGCCCGACCCGCTGGAAGCCGTGGTGCGCAAGCAGGAGTTCCGGTTCGCGGCGCTGGTCGTGCTGGACACCCTGACGCCGCCGCAGCGCGTGGCCTTCGTGCTGCACGACGGGTTGTCGGTGCCGTTCGACGAGATCGCCGACATCCTCGGGATCTCGGCCGACGCCGCGCGGCAGCTGGCGGTGCGTGCCCGCAAGGCGGTGACGCAGACGCCGCGGCCGGTGCCCGATGCCGAGCACGAGGTGGCCGTGCAGCGTTTTCTGACCGCGCTGAGCTCCGGTGACGTGACCGCCGTCGCCGCGGCGCTGCATCCGGACGCGGTCATGATCGGCGATGCCAACGGCACCACCGCCACCGCGATCAACGTTCTGCACGGTGCGGATCGCATCGCCCGCTTCTACCTGGGCCTGGTGCGCAAGTACGGGCTGGAGAAGGCGCCGGTCTACGAATTCGTGTCGGTCAACGGACAGTTGGGTCTACAGGTCGCGGCGCGTCCGGCAGCGGAGGGCAGGGCCGGTTATCCCGCGCGGGTCGTCGGCTTCACCGTGCGTGACGGTCTGGTCTGGGGTACCTACGATCTGGCGAACCCGGCCAAGCTGGGCGGCGTCCGGCTGGACTGAGGCCGGATACATAGCTGTCCGCTATCGCGAGGCTGCCGATTTCCCCGGCTGGGCTAGTCTCCGGTTATGCTCCCGCGACACCAGACCGTTGCCCGCCTGCGCCCCTTCGCCTCCACGATCTTCGCCGAGATGACCGAACTCGCGGTCCGGTACGACGCGGTCAACCTGGGGCAGGGGTTTCCCGACACCGACGGTCCCGTGAGCATGCTCGAAGTGGCGCGCCGCGCGATCGCCGACGGTCTCAACCAGTACCCGCCGGGGCGCGGGATGCCGGTGCTGCGGCAGGCGGTCGCCGCCGACCGGGCCCGGCGCTACGGGACCGACTACGACCCGGAATCGCAGGTGCTGGTGACGGTGGGCGCGACCGAGGCGATCAGCGCCGCGGTGCTCGGTCTGGTGGAGCCCGGCCAGGAGGTCGTGCTGATCGAGCCGTACTACGACTCGTATGCCGCGGCCGTGGCTCTGGCCGGCGCCCGGCGGCGCACGGCCCGGCTGGTGGCCGAGGGGGATCGGTTCGTCCTCGACCTGGACAGCCTGCGCGCCGCGATCACCCCGCAGACCCGGATGCTCATCGTCAACTCGCCGCACAATCCGACCGGCACGGTGCTGGACCGCTCGGATCTGCGGGCGATCGCCGAAATCGCCTGTGAACACGACATCCTGGTGCTCACCGACGAGGTCTACGAGCACTTGGTGTACGACGGCGCGGAACATGTCAGCCTGGCCACCTTTCCCGGCATGGCGGAGCGGACGATCGTGGTGTCCAGCGCCGCGAAGACTTTCAGCGTCACCGGATGGAAGACGGGGTGGGCGTGCGGGCCCGCCGGCCTGATCGACGGCGTGCTGGCGGCCAAGCAGTTCCTGACGTTCGTCGCGGGTGGACCATTCCAGCCTGCGGTCGCGCACGCGATCAACCACGAGCTGGGCTGGGTAGCGCAGTTGCGGGACGCGTTGTCGGACAAACGCCTTCGTCTCTCGGCGGCGCTGGCCGACACCGGGCTGCGGGTGTATCCGAGTGCGGGTGGCTACTTCGTGGTCGCCGATATCACCCCGCTCGGCGCCGCCGACGGTCTGGGGTTCTGCCGTGAACTGCCGAAGCGTCTCGGTGTGGCCGCGGTGCCGGTCAGCGTGTTCGCCGACGACACCGCCGCGTGGAACCATCTGGTGCGGTTCACGTTCTGCAAGCGTGACGAGACCCTGGACGAGGGAGTTCGCCGACTGCGCCGGGACTGATCACGGAAACCTTGCCGTGGATTGTCAGGTTTCGCTGGCAAGGTGCTCGGCATGGCAACCCAGTACTACACGGCAACCAGCTTCGACGGATATCTGGCCGACTCGGAGAACTCGCTGACCTGGCTGTTCGAGGTGGACGGCGCGGACGAGGCACAGACGAGCATCGCGGGCTTCCTCGCGCAGGTCGGCGCCATGTGCATGGGCGCGACCACCTACGAATGGATAAGGACCAACGAACCACCGGAGACTTGGCGCGAGAACTACGGCGACCTCCCGTGCTGGGTGTTCACCCATCGGGTTCTTCCGGCGATACCCGGTGCGAACCTCCGGTTCGTCTCCGGAACGGTCGAGTCGGTACACCGGGAGATGGCCGAGGCGGCCGGTGAGCGCAACATCTGGATCATCGGTGGCGGTGACCTGGCCGGGCAGTTCGCCGACGCGGGACTGCTCGACGACGTCATGGTCAGCGTGGCTCCGGTGACACTGGGCGCGGGTGCGCCGTTGCTGCCGCGGCGCATCCTGTCCGACCGGTTGCGACTCGTCGGCGTCGAGCAGGCCGGTCAATTCGCCGAACTGCACTATCGCCTGACCGAACCATCCGAACCGTCCGAACCGCGCTGAGCCGAGCGCTTGCCGCACCGCCCTCGCATCGGCTCAGGCCGGTGCGGGGCGGGCGCGGTCGGTGGCGAGCAGGGCGGCGATCGCGCCGAGCATCGTGCCGGTGACGTATCGCTGGGTGCGCAGCCAGAGCGGGCGGTCGGTGAGGAACGTCGCCAGACCGCCCGCGCCGAGGACGATCAGACCGTTCACGGTGAGCGCCACCGCGATCTGCACCACACCCAAGCACAGGCTCTGCAACCACACTGTGCCGTACTCCGGCGTGACGAACTGCGGGATCAGCGCCATGTACATGATCGCGATCTTCGGATTCAGCAGATTGGTGACCAGCCCCATCGTGAACAGCCGTCGCGCGGGGTCCGCGGACAGCGCCGAAGGCGTGAACACCGAGACGCCCCCTGGCCGCACCGCTTGCCAGGCCAGCCACCCCAGATAGGCGGCCCCCGCCAGCTTCACCGCCAGATACAGCCCCGGGACCACCGCGAACACCGCGGTGATCCCCGCTGTCGCCGCCGCCAGATACACCCCGAACCCGGCCGCCACCCCCGCCAACGACACCAACCCGGCTCGCCGCCCCTGCGACACCGTCCGCGACACCAGATACATCATGTTCGGCCCCGGCGTGAGCACCATCCCCAACGCCGCCACCGCAACTCCCGCCGCCGCCGCCATCTCGATCATGCCCCCGATCCTCACCCGCCCCACCGGCCCCTGTCGCGGTCCAGTCGACGGTTGCTGGTCGTCGTCGTACCGGAGAAGGCTCCGCACCCGCGCTGGGCCTCGGCGGTGGCCGTCTCGGGGAAGACATCGCACCGTTGCGGCGTTACACCCGGTCGCTGCCACCCGCGCCCGGCGGGAAAGGCCGGTAACCTGCGAGGTTGTCGGAGGGGTCGGGGAGAATGGCGGGGAATCTATCGGAGGAGGGACTGTGAACGACGGTCCGCTGATCGTGCAGAGTGACAAGACGCTGCTGTTGGAGGTCGACCACGAGGCCGCCGACGCGGCGCGGCAGGCGATCGCGCCGTTCGCCGAGCTGGAGCGGGCGCCGGAGCACGTCCACACGTATCGGGTGACGCCGCTGGCGCTGTGGAACGCGCGGGCGGCCGGGCACGATGCCGAGCAGGTCGTGGACGCGCTGGTCAGCTTCTCCCGCTACGCGGTGCCGCAGCCGTTGCTGGTCGACGTGGTGGACACCATGGCCCGCTACGGCAGATTGCAGCTGGTCAAGCACCCCGCGCACGGGTTGACGCTGGTCAGCTTGGATCGCGCGGTGCTGGAGGAGGTGCTCCGGCACAAGAAGATCGCCCCCATGCTCGGCGCGCGCATCGATGACGACACGGTGGTGGTGCACCCGTCCGAGCGCGGCCGGATCAAGCAGACGCTGCTGAAGATCGGCTGGCCCGCCGAGGACCTCGCGGGCTACGTCGACGGCGAGGCGCACGCGATCGAACTGGACTACGCGACCGACGGCTGGCATCTGCGCGACTACCAGCAGATGGCCGCCGACTCGTTCTGGGCGGGCGGCTCCGGGGTGGTGGTGCTGCCCTGCGGCGCGGGCAAGACGATGGTCGGCGCCGCGGCGATGGCCAAGGCCAAGGCGACCACACTGATCCTGGTCACCAACACGGTGGCGGGCAGGCAGTGGCGGCGCGAGCTGCTCGCGCGCACCTCGCTCACCGAGGACGAGATCGGCGAGTACTCCGGTGAACGCAAGGAGATCCGCCCGGTGACCATCGCCACCTACCAGGTGATCACGCGCCGCACCAAAGGCGAGTACAAGCACCTGGAACTGTTCGACAGCCGCGACTGGGGTCTGGTCATCTACGACGAGGTGCACTTGCTGCCCGCCCCGGTCTTCCGGATGACGGCCGATCTCCAGTCCCGCCGCAGGCTCGGCCTGACCGCCACGCTGGTGCGCGAGGACGGGCGTGAGGGTGACGTGTTCTCGCTGATCGGCCCGAAGCGCTACGACGCGCCGTGGAAGGACATCGAGGCCCAGGGGTGGATCGCCCCCGCCGAGTGCATCGAGGTGCGGGTGACGCTGACCGACGCCGAGCGGATGACCTACGCGACCGCCGAGCCGGAGGAGCGTTACAAGCTGTGCTCGACCGCCCACACCAAGATCGCGGTGGTCGAGTCGATCCTGGCCAAGCACCGCGACGCGCCGACCCTGGTCATCGGCGCCTACCTCGACCAGCTCGACGAACTCGGCGCCGCGCTCGACGCTCCGGTGATCCAGGGCTCGACGAAGACCAAGGAGCGCGAGGAACTCTTCGACGCGTTCCGTCGCGGCGAGATTCCGGTGCTGGTGGTGAGCAAGGTGGCGAACTTCTCCATCGATTTGCCGGAAGCGTCTGTCGCCGTGCAGGTCTCGGGTACCTTCGGCTCGCGGCAGGAGGAGGCGCAGCGTCTCGGGCGGCTGCTGCGTCCGAAACAGGACGGCGGCCAAGCCCATTTCTACTCGGTGGTCGCGCGCGACACCCTCGACGCCGAATACGCCGCCCATCGTCAGCGTTTTCTCGCCGAACAGGGGTATGCCTACCGCATCACGGATGCCGACGACTTGCTCGGCCCCGCCATCGGATAAGCGGAGGCAATTGCTCCGTAAGCTGTGCTAGGAATGAGGTCGTGCGACGCTTCGAATTCGCGGTGGACCGCGAGCACGCTCACGCGGTGAACGAAGTTTTCGCCGACCTTCGACGCCTACGTCTCATGGCGATCGCCGCCGCGGTGGTCGCGGCGAGCGGAACGGCGTTGCTGATCTGGCTGAACCATACCTGGGCGTATCTGCTCGCGGTCGCGTTCGCGCTCGGCGCGGTGACCGCACTGTGGGTAGCCCTGTGGACGCCGCGGCATTCCAGCATCGACAAGCTCTACGCGGACGGCGAGCTGGTTCCCGCGGTGGTCTCGGAGGCTCGTCCCTCCGGCGCGGTGGTGCTGCTCGCCTTGGTCGACGTGTCGACGCCCGAGACCGATGAGCCCCGCTATGCCTTGGTGACCCGGAAGGTCCGTGCCCTTCCTGGTCACGAAGCCAAGGCAGGCGAGCGAGTGCCGTCGGTAGCGGTGCGTACCGATTGGGCGCCACGGCAGGTGGGTGAGCGCTGGCAATCGTTGAGCGCCATGCCGATCTCCTGGGGAACCACCGACGGTTCGGTCATCGCCCGCGCCCGCGCCGCGATCAGCGAAACCGAGTGGCGACTGCTCGCCGACAATCTCGGGCTCGCCGAAAAGGTGCGCAACACCACCACGAAGCGGCTGCTGCTCGATCCGCAGCATTTGCCCGGCGACCTCGGCTCCTGAATCTGCCGCGGACGCACCGTTTCCGGTGCGCGTGCGCCTACACTCGAAAGATGGTTCCAGCGTCCAATCTGCTGGCATTCGTCGCCGCCGCGGTCGTCATCATCGTTGTTCCCGGCCCTGGCGTGCTGTTCACCGTCGGTCGCGCGCTCACCCTCGGCCGGCGCGCGGCGTTGCTCTCGGTGCTCGGGCACGCCGCCGGCGTCTACGCCGCCCTGGTCCTGGTCGCGATCGGGTTGGGGGCTTTGCTCACGACGTCGGTGCTCGCGCTCACCGCGGTCAAGTTCGCGGGTGCGCTGTATCTGATGTACCTGGGAATTCAGGCGATTCGCCAGCGCTCGGCGTTGCGCGCGGCGCTGGGTGCGACGGTCGAACCGACACCGAACGCACGGGTGTTGCGCCAGAGCGCGATCGTCGGGCTCACCAATCCCAAGGCGATCGTCTTCTTCTCGGCGGTGCTGCCGCACTTCGCCGATCCGGCCGCCGGTTCGCTGTCGTGGCAGTTCCTGCTGCTCGGCACGGTCTTCCTCGCCATCGCCCTCGTCTCCGACAGCGCGTGGGCGCTGCTGGCCGCCTCGGCGAGGTCGTGGTTCGCCAGGTCCCCGCGCAGGCTGGAAGCGGTCGGCGGCGCGGGCGGGATGATGATCTTCGGTGTCGGCGCGTCGGTGGCGCTGACCGGCAGCGGCGACTGAAGCCGTTACCATCACCGAGGCCGGTGCGCCGGTACCGGTATGAGGCGGGGTGTAGAGGGGTGGTCACTGGTGTCGAGGTTGTCCGGCCGGATGTACGCCGCGGTCACGTGTGTGTTCGTCGCGGTGCCTTTGTCGCCCGCGCACGCCGATCCGCCCGCGGACCCGCTGGTCGGCGCGCCGGGCCTGGGTGATCCGTACTACCCGCTGGACGGCAACGGCGGCTACGACGTCCAGCACTACGAGGTCGGCATCGACTACGACCCGCCGAGCCGTCAGCTCACCGGCACCACCACGATCACGGCCGCGGCCACCCAGGCCCTGCGCGTGTTCAACCTCGACTTCGCGGGGCCGGAGGTGCGCATGGTGTCGGTGAACCGGCTCCCCGCCGGATTCGACCGCAACGGCGAGCACGAGTTGACCGTGACCCCGATGCTCCCGCTGCTGCCCGGCCTGCCGTTCACCGTCACCGTCGACTACGCGGGCCCCGCGATGAACACCGAAGGCCAGGGGTGGACGTTCGCTCCCAGCGGCGGCGCGTTCGTCGCGGGTGAACCGCACTCGGCGACCAGTTGGTACCCGCTCAACGACACCCCGCTGGACAAGGCCACGTTCACGCTGAACGCCACCGTCCCCGCCGAGTGGGAGGTGGTCTCCAATGGTGTGCGAACCGAGAACGAGGTGCGCGGCGACAAGCGGAAGGTCCGCTGGGCCAACGCCGAGCCGGTGCTGGGGTACCTGACCACCGTGGCGATCGACAAATTCGGCTATCTCGAACAGCGCCGGGCCGACGGCACGCCGCTGATCAGCGCGTTCGCGCCCAACGCGGGGGCGCGCCAGCGCGAGATCGAGCAGCGGCTGCCGGAGATCCTCGACTTCTCCGAGCAGCTCTACGGCCCTTACCCGTTCGACGCCGCGGGCGGCATCTACTTGGACGCCGATATCTCCTTCTCGTTGGAGACCCAGACCCGCCCGCTCTACGCACCGTGGACCGATCTGCAGACCGTCGTGCACGAGATCGCGCATCAGTGGTGGGGCAACTGGGTTTCGGTGCGTCAGTGGTCGGACATCTGCCTGAACGAGTGCTTCGCCAGCTATACCGCCGATTACCTGTGGCCGGAGCGGATGGAGGGCAAGAACGTCGACGACGACTACCGCGAGACCATCCGGAAGTACCGCGACAGCGAGCGGTTCTGGCAGATACCGCTGGAGAATCCCGGCGCCGGAAACGAGTTCACCTCCGTCTATTACCGCGGCCCGCTGTTCCTGCACGCGCTGCGCAAGCAGATCGGCGACGAAGTGTTCTTCGTGGCCGTCCGGGACTTCCTCGCCGCGCACTCCTACGGCAACGCATCGATGCCGGAGTTCCGCGCGTTCGTGCAGTCCAGGTCGCCTGGCGACCTCACGGGGTTCTTCCACGCGTGGCTGAACACCACCGCGCCGCCGCCGGAGGAGTACCTGTTCCCGGGCGTCCTGCGGAGCTGAATCGTCAGTCGTCCTCTACGTGCTCTCCGGCCTTCGCCACCCTGCGTTCGGCTCGCTCCAGCTGGCGTTGCGCGGCGTGCAGTTCGTCCTTGGCCGACCGCTCGGCCGACTTGCGGAACTGCCGCTGTTGTTCGGCGTGCGCGAGTTCGTCGCGCAGCGCGGCGACGCGCTCTTCGGCGCCGGACAGCTCCTCGGTCGCCTCCTCGAGCGCGGACTGTGCCGAGTCTCTCGCCGCGCGGGCTGATTCGAGCGCGTCCCGGGCGTCCGCCAGCTCGCGGCGCGCGCTGTCGTCCGGCTTCCGCCGGGACGCCGCTCGCCCGCGCGGCGCGGCCGGTTCGGGGACCGCGAGCAGACCAGGCCCGCTCGGTCCGAAGCCTTCGTAGCTCGCCGCCGTGGCGAGCGTTCCCGTGCGCAGTCGCTCGGCCGCCTCGGGGTCGGCGAGCGCCGCCGTCAACGTCTGGCCGACCTCCCGCACGACGCCCTCGCCGACCGGATGCCCGTGTTCGGCGGCCAGCGCGCCCGCCTTCTTGGCCAGCGCGTTGACCAGCTGCTGCCGCTGCGCGGTCAGGTCGCGCAGCTGTTCAGCCGAGAGTTCCCGCTGAGCGGCGGCCAAGGCCGCGCCGAGCCGCAGCAAGGCCGCCACGTCCTCGGGCGCCACGCGGGCCAGCAGGTTCGCCGCCCACGCGGTCAGGGTGGGTTTGCGCAGCTTGCCGATCGCGGCGGCGAGTTGCTTGTCGCCCGCCTGCTGAGCCTCGGCCGCCCGGGCGGTGCGCGCCGCGACGAACTGCGCGGGCGTCAGCCCGTACAGGTCGTGTGCGACGTCCTCGACCGTCATATCGATCAAGCGTAACGACCCGGTCTCGGACGACGACACACTCCGCATACCGGACATGAGTCCAGTTGCACAGAAGATGCGAAAGGCGTTGCTAGTGAATTACTCTGCGTTCCTGTTGCTCGGTCGTCTGCTTCCCAGCATTCTCGGTTTCACGCTCATGGGGCTCTACGGAACGCACATGTAGTACGCGGCCGCTCGGGTCACTCGGCGGTCTGATGCGGCCGCTCTGGTCGGGCGGGTATCCTCACCGCGTTCACGACCCCGTGGACGTGTTCGGTAGAGAGGTTTTCAGGTGAAGGTTCCAGGAGCGAGGCTGCTGGCACGAATTGTGCTCGCCCTCGTCGCGGTGGCCGCCGTGGTGGTCACGGTGGCCGGCTGTTCGTTGATCGGAGACGCGGGGAAGTCGGACACCGCCAAGGCAAAGGTCGGCGACTGCATCAACGTCATCGAGGGCTCGTCGGTCGATTCCAAGACCGAGCCGGTCGACTGCTCGTCGGACAAGGCCGTCTACAAGGTCGCGCAGTCCTACGACACGAAGACCGATTGCGCCGCCGACTACACCTCCTACGAGGAGACTCTGGGCGGCGGTACCACCGCGTTCCTGTGCCTGGCGCCGAACTTCAAGGAAGGCAGCTGCTACAACGAGAGCAGCACGACCGGATACAAGCACGTCGACTGTGGCTCCGCTGACGCCACGTTCAAGGTGCTGAAGCGGATCGACGGCCAGGCCGACGAATTGCTGTGCGGCACCGACGCCGACGGCTTCCGCCTCATCGAAACCGACCCCAAGGTCACCTTCTGCACGGGCAAGCCGAAGAGCTGATCATTCCAGCAGGGCGACCGACGCGATCCGGTGCAGCGTGAAGTGCCGGACCGCGCCGGTGACCGGATCCAGCGCGTCCAGTTGCCCGTTGCCCACCTTCAACGGCTCCACTACCCGCTGCGTGGCGACCCCTTGGGCGTCGACGTAGCCGATGTTCACCGATCGCCGCACTCGCGCCGCCAGCTGGAGCAGGGCGAGTGTGGCGGCGGTATTGGTCCGCGTGCCGTCCGGGCGCACCGCGTGCGCGGAGCGGGCGCTGGCGGCACGTTCGCCCGCGCGAAGCTCGGTGACGAGCGATTCGAGCTGTTCGGTGCTCGGCGGTGTCGGCCGATACGGCTGCCGCGCCGCGGGCCGTACCGAGATTCGCGCGCCACGCGGACGCAGATCGACGATCGCGCCGGCCGAGTCCTCACCCGCGGGCGCGAAACCGGCCGCGCGCAACTGCTCGAGCAGTTCGGCCAGCGGCGCCTGGGCGATCGCGACAGTCGGTGCGATCGACCGCAGCGCCAAGGTGCTCGCCACCGGTGCGGACAGCACCTGTGCCAGCAGTGCCGGGTCGTCGCTGCGGATGAACGACTGCGCCATGCCCGCGCGCAACTGACCGTGCCGCCGAGCCACATCGTCGATCAGATAGGTCAGCGCCTGCGGGATCGGCGTCCGGGAATGCCCGGCGAACAGCGCGTGTAGTTCGGCGGCGGTCGAACCGGCGTCCAAGGCGCGCCGCACCGAGGACTCGCCGATCCGGTACACCGTTGCCGCGCCCGCGGATTCGACGTCGGCGACCAAGGCGATGCGGCGCTGGAGATCCGCTGTCAGGGGACCGGGGGCGATCACCGTCAGATCCGCTTGGACCAGCACGTGATCCACCGGTGCGGGCAGTGCCGCCTCCATCGCCGCTTCGGCGTCGGCCACGCTGGTCGGCGCCGCGTGCAGCAGCGCCCGCGCCGCCGAGCCGAGCGCGCCGCGGCCGACGAACCCGAGCGCCGCCGCCTCGGCCAGGGTCTGCTCGACCACCTCCGGCCGGAAGCTCCTGCGCCTGCGCGGCTGCCGCCAGGCCAGCACCCGGCCGATGTCCGCCGGGTCCAGCGCCGTGCCGGACGGATATTCCGCGAGCACGCCGAGGATCGCGCGCCGGTCGCGTGGCGCGTGCGGGGTGCGCAGCTCCACCGACAACGCCGCCAGCGGCTTGTCGTTGGCGTCGCGCATGCCGATCATCCACGGCATCCGATCCAGATCCAGCCAGGTCAGCGCGAGCGTGGCCCAGCGCCGCGCGGGCGGCGATTCCAGCCAGGAGTCGACGAGGGGAGTCGGCGCCCAGAAGTCATCGGCCGAATCGAAGTCCGGTGGAGGTTCCGGCAAACCTTTCTCGAGCAATTTCGCGGCCGCCAGCAGTTCGACCAGCAAACCCGCACGCGGCTCGTCGACACCGGCCTGCTTGGCGATGCGGCGCAGCTCCCGCACGCCCAGACCACCCGCGCGCAAGGCGGGAGCGGGCGCTTGGCCGAGCACCTCGAGCACGGCGGCGCAGTGCCGCAGCAGCTCGCCGACCTCGCCCGCCGCGACCGCGTTCACATCGGCGGGGGTCTGTTTGGCGGCCTCCGGTTGCGGCGGTGTCAGCGCATGAGGGTGGGTGACCGGTTCCCGGCGCAGCACCTGGCCGACGGTGACGGGAAGTTCGACGGTCTCGTCATCGATCCAGTGCAGCAGCCTGCGCGCCAGCAGCCGCTGGATCGGTCGATCGGCCGGAGTGCCGGGTGCGGCGTCCTTGGTGCGGCCGCGCGGGCCCGTCGCGGCCAGCTTGTCCAGCAGGGCCCGCTCGGCGGGCGCGAGCTCGGGCAGCGCCGCGATCACCTCGGGTTCGGTGAGAGCGTCGGGCATCTCGGTCGCGGTGCCGATCGGCCACGGCAACGCCTCGGCGGCCGCCGGGATCAGATGCAGCCCCTGCTCGGCGTCGAGCCAGACCAGCGCACGAGCGGTGAGCCGTTCCAGCGCGTCATCGATGGCGGCCGACGTCGCCCGTTCGCTCAATTGCACATGCAGTTCGGTGCGGCTGAGCGGGCCGGTGTCCGTGCGCGTCACCCCGTGCACCGCAAGCGTTTCCACCAGGGCGAATTCGAGGGTGTTCAGGTCCTCCGTGGCGCGCAGCACCGACGCGCGCTGCTCGATACGCGCGGCGAGCACCGCCATCGAGGAGGGCAGCGGCACGGCCAGGTCCGGCCGAAGCTGCAGCAGCGTCACGAGCTGGGCATCACTGCGGGCGCCGAGCCATCCGGCCAGGGAATCGGTCACGGTCATCCTGTCCAGCCTACGATGACAACGCCCGGCGATCCGATCCGTCACGCGACAGCCCATGGTCGGGGTACGGCCTCGATGCCCCCAGAGGTGGGGGAAGCGGGCGGGTTAGCATGGGGCCGTGGTGAACAAATCGAAGAAATCCTACGTCGACAACGGCTGGCCGAAGATTGCCGACGGTGACCACGCGGTCACCGAGCTCTCGTCGGCCCGTTCCGGTGGCCTCTCGCCCTATGGCGAGGACACCGAGTTTCCGGTCCCCGCGGAGCAGTTGCCCTACATGCACCCGAACACGGTGATCAACCGCTGAGCCCGCGACCGGAACGTTCTCGGCAACGAAGACGGGCCCCGCATCCTCGAGGATGCGGGGCCCGTCTTGACGATAGGTGGCGATCAGGAGGGCAGCAGGCCTTTGTTCGCCTCGTAGAAGTTCACCACCGCGGGGTCGAGGGTGACTCCGCTGGACTTGGCGGCGTTGAAGAAGTCGAGAGCTTCCTTCGGCACAACCACGCCCTGGCTCTGCACGACCTCGAGAGCGCGGTCGACGGCGGAGAAGATCTGCTTCGAGCTGTCCGCCGGCGCGGCCGGGGCGGCCTGCGGCGCGGGGTTCCAGCTCGGGGTCTCGGTGGCGGCCGGCGCGGAGCGCGGGGTGGGCTTGCTGCTGAGGCCCAGCTTCGACGAGCAGGAGGGCCAAGCGCCCCAGCCCTGCGAGGCGAGCACCTTCTCGGCGACCGCGATCTGCTGTTCGCGGGTGGCCTGGTTGGCGGCGGCGGCGTACTCCTGGCCGCCGTGGGCGCGCCAGGTGCTGGGCGAGAACTGCAGCCCGCCCTGGAAACCGTTGCCGGTGTTGATGCCCCAGTTGCCGCCGGCCTCGCACTGAGCGAGTCGATCCCAGTCGGAGTCGGGTGCCGCGCTGGCGTTGCCTGCGAGGGCCACACCGGCGGTGCCGATGATGGCGCCGGTGACGGCAACCTTGGCTACCGTGCGGCCGGTCGAGCTTGGCTTGCGATGGCGTCCACTCATATCGGGTTCGTCTTCCTCTCGACGCACCTGCGACGTCTACGGTTCTGGTTCGGACTGAGAGGTCGTCCGTTCCGCCCTCGCCCCTACGTTTCCGTCGGGGTTCCGGTACCCGCGGGGCGAGGCTCGGTGCGGCGGGCCGGTGGTGCCGGGTGTCCCGGCTGGGATAGACCGTACGACGAACCGCGGGAAAAATCACTATTTGGTAACCGGCGTGTACCAACGGGTCTCAACGCCATCTCGATGAGGGGAGAAGCCTTCGCGCAGCTAGATGGGCCGCGCCCGGTCTGGCCGTCCGCCGTGACCCGCCCGTGACCCTCTCGTTATGTGATGAGGATCACACGTGGGAGCGGGTAACGTTCGTGCCGGGTAACCGGTTTGCGCCGGTTCGGAGGCGGGCGCTGTCGGCGCGGGCGCTCTCGTTCAGCGGGCTCTGCGACCCGAGCGCAGCGCGAACACGAGGGCGAGGACGAACCCCAGCGGCGCGAGCATCGCGCCGAGATAGAGCCACAGACCCGGTTCGCCGTCGGTCAGCACGGGGATCGCGAAGATGGCGACGATTGCCAGCAATCCCAGCGCGAACAGGCAGAGCGCGAGTTGTAGCAACCAGTCGCCGCGCCGGCGGGGGGCGCCGCCGGACGGAGTCGGAGCAGAAGGGTTCGTCACGGCTCGACGGTAAAACTGATGTGCTTGTGTTATTCGCACCGGGGTAGACTCGATGGCAATCGCGTCCTGCAATCCTGCTGGGCGCGTTCTTTTCGCACAAGAAAAGGGCCGGTCGCGTGATCGGCCTGGTGGACAGATGTGCTCGGGCCGTAGGGGTCCGAGTTTTCGATGACGAACGGGTGAGCGCAGTGCCGACCGGCAGGGTGAAGTGGTACGACGTCGAAAAGGGCTTCGGCTTCCTTTCCCAGGACGAGGGTGAGGACGTCTACGTCCGCTCGTCCGCGCTGCCCGACGGTGTCGAGGGCTTGAAGCCGGGCCAGCGCGTCGAGTTCGGCATGGCGGCGGGCCGCCGCGGCCCCCAGGCGCTGAGCCTCAAGTTGCTGGAGGCGCCGCCCTCGGTCCGGCAGGGCCAGGAACGCAACGCGCGCAAGGAACCTCCCGCGCGCAGGCACACGCCGGACGAGTTGCACGGCATGGTCGAGGACATGATCACCTTGCTCGAGGCGAAGGTGCAGCCCGATCTGCGCAAGGGCAAGTACCCGGATCGCAAGACGGCGCAACGCATCTCGGAGGTCGTCCGCGCGGTCGCGCGCGAACTGGACCGATAGGTCGATGTCGCGCCTGCGAATTGGTCCGCGGGCGCCGGACATCACATACGGCGTAGTTCTCGAGCGATGAGGGTGTCGACGAGATCGTTCATCTGTTCGACCAATTCCGCCGCCCCGCCGTCGTGGGCGAGATTGTGCAGCTCGAGCGGATCTTCCTGGCGGTCGTAGAGTTCGTACTCGAATTCGCCGCGCGGGCCCGCGATCTGCTGTGGCGTCGAGTAGCGGGCGAAACTGTAGCGGGGTGTGATCGTGCCTCGCAGGCAATATTTGAGGCCGGGTGCTTGACCGCCACTGGACTTGGCGTCGGAAGTGAGCAGCAGCGCGTCGCGGACGGCGCCTGCCGGGTCGGTCAGCACGGGTGTGAGGTCCTTACCGACGAGCGGGCACGGGGGGACGGCGTCGACACCCGCCAGCGCCGCCAGGGTCGGCACCAGATCGATGTGTGAAGTGAGTGCGGCCGTGCTGGTTCCGTGTGTGGCGGGGTGGCGTGGGTCGGCGATGACCAAGGGCACGCGGTTGTTCTCGCGGTAGATCATCGCGCCCTTCTGTCGCAGCCCGTGCGCGCCGCCCAGTTCACCGTGGTCGGCGACCTGGACCACGACGGTATCGCCCGCGCCGCCACTGCTGGCCAAGGCGTCGAGGACCTGGGCCATCAGGTGATCGGTGCGGCGCAGCAACTCCAGATACCAGTTGCCCCACTGCCGCCACTGCGTGCGCCCCAGTGGCGAGTCGACCTCGTTCGGCATCAGGCCGCCGACGGCTTCGTTCATGGTGCGCCACACCGTTTGCACGCGCGGTTTGGTCGAGAGGTCGGACTCGAAGTTCGGCGGGACGTCGGCGCCGTGATCGGGCACGTCCTCCAGCCGATAGAAGCGCGGGCAGTACATCATGTCGTGCGGGTTGACCATGCTGACCACGCACAGCCACGGTTGGCGGTCGTTGCCGTGCCGCCGCAGCCAGCCGACGGCGTTCTCCACGACGCCGGGGTCTTCGCGGGCGCCCTCGTTGGGCCCCCCGCCGGACAGGATGTCGTAGGCCTCGTCGAATCCGTACGCCGACAGCGCCGTGCTGTCGGCGCCGACCGGCTCGGAGAGGTGCCATTTGCCGATGTAGGCGGTTCGGTAGCCGGCCTTCTTCAGCACGGTTCCGATGGTGGGGATCGTAGTGTCCAGGTTCGGGCTCCAGGCATGCAGCGGCCCGAGGACCGCGCCCATGAGGTCGTTGCCGCGAACGTTGTCGGTCATGCCCGTGACCGGCGCGTGCGATCCGGAGAAGAACGCCGATCGCGCGGGCGAGCACGGCGCCGTCGGTGTGTGGTGCATGGCGAATCGGACGCCCGCGGCCGCCACCGCGGCGCGCGCGGGCAGCGTGAAGCCCGCGGGCAGGACCACGTCCGCGCGCTCCTGGTCGGTCATGATCACCAGGATGTTCGGCCGGGCCGCCGGAGCCGCGGCCGTCCTACCGGCGAGGGCGCCGCTCAGGACGGGCGCCGAGGCGGCCATCATCGCGAGAACTCGACGTCGGCTCGGACCCTGGAGGCCGGTCGAAGACTGAGCGGAATCGGACACGGACGCACCTTCCTGATTCGGGTTGGACGGACGCCCCCACTGTAACTGATGAATTGATGAAATCATTCAATTAGACTTTTCTGCTGGTGGAGACGGCCGCGATACTGTGCACGGGTGTCACGACCCGAGACGACCTCCGCCACGGCGCGCGGCGAACAGACGCGGCATTCGATCCTCGATGTCGCCACTCGCCGATTCGCCGACCAAGGTTTCCGCGCGACCTCGGTGGCGGCGGTGGCCCGGGAGGTGGGGTTGGCGCCGTCGGCGGTGTACTTCCACTTCGCGGACAAAGAGGCTCTTTTCGTCGCCGCGTTCGATCGCGACGCCGCCCGGCTGTGCGATGACGCGCTGGCGCTGTCGGGGTCGATGGACGCCGCGTACTGGCAGCAGGTGGTCAGCCGGTTCGTGACCAGACTCGACTCGTATCCGCTGGTGCATCGAGTCCTCGCGGGACAGGAACCGGGACTGCTCGTTCGGCTGGTCGACGGCGTTGTGCCGCATCGCATCCGGCAAGTGCTCGAAGCGGCGCTGCGGGCCGGTCAGCAGGCCGGGGACATCGCCGAAGAGCTCGATCCCCGGGATACCGCGATAGCGTTGGAGGCCATCTTCACCGCGGTGGTCATCACCGTGGTGCAAGTGGGCGGCAGCGGGTCCTCGGAGCGAGTCGACGCCGTCGGACGCTTGGTGCGCGCCGCGCTCACGCTGAAACGACCGACCTGAACGACCGGCGCGGGGGCGCCACGCGGGAAGTGGCGGCCGATCCTCGAGGCGCGCGTCGCGTCGACTACTACGCGGTGCTGATCGACCAGGTCGCGTGTGGCACGTAGAACTCCCGGCCCGTCTCGTCGCGGGCGAGGATCGGCAGCTGGAACTCCACGCCGATGAGGCGAAGATCGGGTTCCGGTTTCGAATCGATGGTCAGGGCGAGGGCGCGGTCCGGGTAGTCGTTGCGACTGATCACCCGGTCGACTTTCTCGCCGTTCGGCAAGAGGTAGACGAGCTGGGCGAGCCAAGGAGCGTCCGCGACCTGCTTCGGCAGCGACAGCTGCAGGGGGTAACCGGCGGGGACTTCCAGCTCGACGGTGCGGCCGCGGTGGCAGTCCGGGGTGTCGGGGGCGCAGCTCAGTGTGGCGAACACCGTGCCCGCCACGTTCTCCGCGGGCAGGATGCTGCAGTCTCGCATGGTCACCGCGCAGTAGCTGAACGGTCGTACGGTGATCGTCTTGCCGTGCGCGTAGGCGGTGAGGGTGACATCGGGTTCGTCGGCGTCGCGGATCAGCACCGCCAGCACGCCCGCGAAGGCGACGGTGAGCACGAGCAGGGCGGCCGCGACCAGCGCGGCAATCGTGCGTGTGTTGAGCTTGCTCACCAGATCGGGTCTCCTTGCCCTCGTTGCATCCGTTTGGTGTCACCGCCGCGCGGCCCCGGCTCCTGCGCTCGGGGTGCGTCGGCGGGGTACCCGTGCGGCCGGGCGGTCGGCACCTCTTGCTCCGCGTGCTGTGGACGGTTGCCGCCGAGGCCGGGCAGCAGCGAGTGGCCACGGAAGCTGAGGAAAGTCTGCACCAAGCCGAGCACGAGTATCGCGCTGACCACCGCGAAACCCTTCCAATAGTCGGTCGGCAGCAGCACCCCCGCCGCGCCGCCGACGACCCAGCTCAGCTGCAGCACGGTCTCCGATCGCCCGAAGCCGGAGGCGATCGACTCCGGCGGCAGGTCGTCCTGGATCGAGGCGTCCAGCGACACCTTGGCCAGCGCGCTCATCGCGGCCGCGACCAGTGCGGCGGCCGCCGCGCCGAGCAGATTGTCGGCGAACGTCGCGAACAGCGCCACCAGCGCGCAGGCCGCCGTGCAGCCGAGCACGATCAGCGCGGGCCTGCCGAGCTCGAGCCGGGCGCCCGTCGCGTTGCCCGCGAAGTTGCCGATGGCCGCGGCCGCACCGACGACGCCGAGCATGAGAGCCTGCTGCACCGGCCGGTGCTCGGTGGCCTTGGCGACGAACGCGACGTAGAAGGTGAGGAATCCGGTCAGTACGCGGATGGCGCTGTTGCCCCAGAGCCCGGTCACCACGGCACGGCCGAGCGGCTGCCTGCGTTTGCGCGGCGGCACCGACGACTCCTTGTCCGACGACAGCACCTCGGTGTGCGCGTCGGGGCCGTGATAGCTCAGCGTCGCGGGCACCTCGCCTTCGGTCACTTCGACCCAGGAAGGGATGCGCAGGCTCAGGTACGTTCCCGCGCAGGCGATCAGCGCCGCGAACACCAGCGCGCCGGTGGACCCCGCGATCGCCGCGGCCAGCGCGGCCAGCGCTCCCGCGCCGATGGTGCCGCCGACCAGCCCGAACACCGTGAGACGGGAGTTGGTGCGGACCAGATCGATGTCCGGGGGCAGCACGCGAGGCGTCACCGCGCTCTTGAGCACGGAGAACGATTTGCTGCCGACCATCATGCACAGCGCGAGCGGATACAGCGCCCAGGTGTCGAACTGGAGGATCAGCACCAGCGCGACCACCGCGCGCACCGCGAACGACGTCGCCAGCGCCAGGCGGCGGCCGCGCTGCAAACGATCGAGCATCGGGCCGATCAGGGGAGCGATCACCGCGAACGGCGCGATCGTGATCAGCAGGTACAGCGCGACGTTGGTTTTGCTCTCCGCGGTGGCGCTGGCGAAGAACAGCGTGTTGGCCAGCGCCACCGCGATGGCGGCGTCGAGGGCGAAGTTCGCCATGGTCGCGTAGGTCAGCGCCGTGAGACCCGACTCGTCCGCGCCGTCGGCCTTGGCCGCGCGCTGGAAGGTCGCGATGCCTTTCTCGGTGAGCTGTCTGCCTCGCATGGCGGCCACGCGCGTGACCGTCAACTTGCGAGGCATTCGCTGAGCGTCGGAGGGAGCCGGGCTCTCCGGTGGTTGAACCTGTTCTTCGACGGCGGTGTCGGGGTAGTCGGGTTCGGTGCGACCCGGTGGTTCCGAGTGACGTGGCGGCTGCGGACGGTGCGGGAAGATATGCCGAGCCGTGCGGCCGGGGGGCTTCTGTTGCTCGGAAGCGCGTCCGTGTGGAAGCCGTGCGGTCTGCGGGGGTTCTGGAGGCCGTGGTGCTTCCTGCCGCGGACTCGGCGGTGGCGATCCCGGCTGGTCGCGGCGCTCGGAGGTGTGGCCGGGTTCCGGACCCAGCGGTGGCAGCGGCCTGCGGCGTCGGGGCGCGTTGGGTGGCGGGTATCGGTCGAAACCGGGGTGCCGATCGAACGGCGGGGACTCCTCGCCTGCCCACCGATCACGGTCGGGACCGGAAGGTTCGCGGGGAGTAGTCACGACTCCAATTCTGGCGTACTCCCGTGCTGGGCGTTCACTCGCGCTCCGGGGCGGCGGGAAGCGACCGTGGTCGCGCTCGGGGATCGCGCTCAGGCGGGTGTGAAGCGGACCTCGAATATGGTCGGCCAGTTCTTGCCCGTGATGAGGAATCGGTCGGTGCCGGGCAGTTGGGCGATGCCGTTGAGGGCGTCGGCGCCTGCCCGCGCGGTCGCCGGGAGCAGACCGGCGGCGTCGGCGGCCGCGAGCACCGTGCCGGAGTCCGGTTCTATCCGCAGGATCGTGTCGGTGGGCCAGTCGTTGGCGTAGACCGTTCCGTCCGACGCGCATTCGAGTTCGTTGAGGCGCGCGTCGTTGCGGCTGGTCAGCTCGACCGAGCCGACGGGTGCGAAGGTGACCGGATCGCGGAAGGAGAGCCGGTCGGTGCCGTCGCTCATGACCAGTCGTTCACCCATGGCGCACAGGCCCCAGCCTTCGCCGTCGTAGCTCACCCGGCCGCGCTCGGCCAAGGTAGCCGGATCTCGGGCGATGGCGACGCCGTCGTGCCAGGTCAGCTGCCAGAGCGTCGCCCCGGCGACGGTGATGCCCTCGCCGAAGTACGGCGCGGGCAACGCGGCCTCGGCCAGTTCCTCACCCGTCGCCAGCCGGGAGGCGCGCACGCGTGACGCGCCCGCCAGACCGGTGCCCTCGTAGAGGACGTCGCCGTCGATTTCCAAGCCCTGGGTGAACGCCGTCGGATCGTGCGGCCTGGTGCTGACCACCTCGATGTTCATCCTGGGTGTCGTGTCCTCGGGGCTGCCACATCCGCTCGAGAGGAGCAGACCGACCAGCACACCGATGGCCAACGAACGCCGATTGCGCTCCATACGGCAAAATGTAGGCCGTGAGCGCAGTTTCTGTTTCGGAGTCCGGCGTGCGGCCGATTCTGGCCGATGCCGTCGATTTGGCCCGCCGTGCGCTCGTGGAGTTGGAACCATCGGGCGTCGGCGCGCACCTCGGCGTGACGCCCGAGGACGAGAGCGCGGCGACCCACCGGTTCGAGGCCACGCTGCCCGGCTATCGCGGGTGGCAGTGGGCTGTCGTGGTGGCCGCCCCGCCCGGCGCCGACCGGGCGACGGTCAGCGAGTCCGCGTTGCTGCCCGGGCCCGACGCCTTGGTCGCCCCCGAGTTCGTGCCATGGGAGCAGCGAGTTCGCCCCGGCGACCTCGCCCCCGGCGACCTGCTCGCCCCGCCCGCCGACGACCCGCGCCTGGTGCCGGGCTATGTCGCGACCGGCGATCCGGTGGTGGACGAAGTCGCCTACCAGGTCGGCCTGGGCCGCACCAAGGTGATGAGCAGGGAAGGCCGCCAAGAGGCCGCCGAGCGCTGGTACGCCGAATACGGCCCCGATTCGGAGATGGCCAAGGCCGCCCCGGCCACCTGCGGTAGCTGCGGGTTCTACCTGCCGCTGGCCGGATCGCTGCGGGCCGCGTTCGGCGTCTGCGGCAACGCGATGGGCGCCGACGGGCACGTCGTCCACGTCGCCTACGGCTGTGGCGCGCATTCGGACACCGAGGTCCCCACCGGCGGTGGCTCCCCGTTGCACGAGGCATACGACGACGCGGCCATCGAGGTGATCTCGCTCGGCACCGGCGGGAAACGCGCCGACGCGCGGGATTCCGCCGGGTCGTCGACGTCCACGGGCCCGGATCGGAGTCCGATCGAGGCGGTTGATACGCCCGCGACCGTCGAGAAGTCGGAAACCGCAGAGGTCCGCGTGGACGCCGTGGCCGCTGAGGATGTCGTTGGCGCCGAGGGCGCTGCCGCCCCGGATGTCGCCGCCGCCGAGAACGCCGGGATCGCCGAGGGCGGAGGCGTTGCCGGTGCCGAGGACGCCGTGATCGCCCCGGATGTCGCGGCTGCCGAAGGCACGGGGATCGCGGAGGGCGGCGTTGAGGGCGCTGCTGCCACCTCGGATGTCGCGGGTGCGGGTATCGCTGAGGACTCTGCGGTTGCCGAAAATGCTGCTGTTGCCGAGGACGCTGCCATCGTCCGAAACGTCGCGGCTGTCGAGGACAGGGGTATCGCTGAAGGCGGTGCGGTTACCGAGAATGCTGCTGTTGCACAGGATGCTTCCATCGCCCGAGACGTCGCGGCTGTCGAGAACGGGGGGATCGCTGAAGGCGGTGCGGTCACCGGGGACGTTGCTGGTGTCGAAGATGCTGCTGTCGCCCCGGAAGTCGCGGCTGCCGAGGACTCGGGAAGCATCGAGGACGCTGCCCTTATCGGGACCGCGGCTGTCGAAGGTGACGTGGCGACGGAGAACACCGGCGAGGTTCCGAACGCGACCGATGCCGCCCAGCATGCCGGCGGCGCGGACACTTCGGCCGCTGAAGTGGATGGACCCGGGCGGGCAATCGACGCCGTACCCACCGCCGAGGTAGGCGAACTCGATTCCGCCGCCGTCGTCACCGCATCGAGTGATACCGCTGCCGTGCGCGAGACGCCGCCCGCGGGCTCCCTCGCTGAACCGAAGAGCGTCGAGAAGATGGCAGCCGAGGCCGGGTCCGTAGGTTCCGCCCAGAGCGCCCCGAGCGTGGCTGAGGACGAGGCCCACACCGTCCCGGAGCGTGACACTGCCGATGCTCCGGAGGTCTCCGCAGCAAGCGACTCCGCCCAGTCGGAGGCCGAAGCGGATTCGATACACGCGGCAGGCCAGACGCAGGGCACTCCGGCGGTTGGCGCGGCCGAGCCCGGCGCGCAGTCGAAATCGGCTGAGCCCGCAGCGGCGGTATCGGATTCGTCGGTGTCACACCCCGCCGAGTCGCCCGCAGCCGCCTCAGACGTGACCGGGGCGAACGCGAACGAGGCACAGGACCCGACTCTCCCGGGCCCCGGTGACGGCGAGCCGGACCCCGAGGCGCGGCCGGAGTTCCAGTCATCGCCGCGGAATTGACCGAGGCCGCCGATCCGTTCGGCACTTCGGCGCTGCGTGCGGCGGTGCTCGCGGCATGGCGTGATTCGCCGACGCGGTTGCGTGAGGATGCCGCCACCGAGCACGACTTGGTGCGCGCCGGCTACCGCGATCGGTTGCTGACCGAGCTGGCGCAGAACGCCGCCGACGCCGCGCGCAAGGCGGGCGTGGCGGGCGACCTCGTCGTCCGGCTCGACGGTCGAGATCTGCACATCGGCAATACCGGTGCGCCGCTGGACGTCTCCGGCGTGCACGCCCTCACCGCCCTGCGCGCGTCCGGGAAATCCGGCGACGGCACCGTCGGCCGGTTCGGCGTCGGATTCACCGCGGTGCTCGCGGTGAGCGAGGACATCCAGCTGCGGTCGGTCACCGGATCGCTGAGCTTCTCCCGCGCCAGAACCAGGGAAGCGCTGAGCCGGATCGAGATCCGGCCTCCTGCCGTCGACACGGGTGAATTCGTCCCTCCCGTTCTGCGGTTGGCCTGGCCGACCGAGACACGACCGGCCGCCGGGCTCGACACCGAGGTGGTGCTGCGCCTACACCCGGACATCGACGCCGACGCGCTGCTGACCGCGATGCGTGCCGAAGCCGTAGACCTGCTGTTGGAACTGCCCGCCCTGCACCGCATCCGCATCGGCTCGGACGAATTCGTCAGCAGTGCGGAGGACATGGGCGACGGCATGCACGAGGTCTATGTCGACGGCCCAGGCAGTCAACAGCGCACCTGGTGGCAATACCGCACGCCGCGTGTCCGCTGGCTGCTGCCGGTCCGCGACGGCAGGCCGGTGGCGGCCGCTCCCGACGTGCTGCGGGCGCCGACCAGGTCGGACGAGGAACTGTCCCTGCCCGCGCTGCTCATCGCCGATATCCCCATGCAGCCGGATCGCCGCAGGTTGCTGCCCGGCGCCCGGCTCGCCGAGCTGGCGGACGGCTACGCGGATTTCGCTCGCGCTCTTCCGCCGCGCGACCGGCTCGTGCTCGTTCCCACGCCCGGGTTCGCCAGAAGCGAGGCCGACGGTCTGCTGCGTGAAGCGCTCGTGCGCGAGCTGCGATCGCGTCCTTGGCTTCCCGTCATCGCAGACCACCGGCACGCTTCCCAGCGGGGTTCGGCAGACGCCGAGCCACACGAGGCGCCGACCGCCGGTATCGGCACCGAGTCGAATGCGGTCTGGGCCACCGCGCAAGCCGACGCCTACAGCAGCACACCGGTTTCGGTGTCGGGCAGCGAATCCGGTGCATTGCCGGACGAACCGCTCAGCGATTTCGATCACGCCGGCGCATCGTCTGCGCCCCTGGGCGTCGCCGTCCCCACCCGCGCGTACGCCTTCACCGGTTTGACTGCGGAATTGGCCGCCCTGCTCGCGGATGTAGTCGGCCCATTGGTTCTTCCGGATCTCTCCGGACGGGCGCACACCGAGGCCATGGGCGTGCTGGATGTGCACCGGCTCGGGTTGGCCCGGCTCGCGGAATTGTCCGGCGGGCTGGAGCGGCCGCCGAGTTGGTGGCGGTCGTTCTACGCCGCGCTGGAGCCGTTCGTGGAGGATCCGCTCGCAGCCGAAGAGCTGGGCGCGCTGGCCGTTCCGCTGGCAGACGGCAGACTCGTCACCGGTCCGCGCACCGTGGTGCTGGACGATCAGCTCGAGGTCGCCATCCCGGTGCACTGGGCCAGGCTGGTGCATCCGGAAGCCGCGCATCCCCTGCTGGCTCGGCTGGGCGCGCGGTCGGCCACCGCCGAGGACCTGTTGACCGACCCCGCCTTGCACGCCGAGCTGGAGGACCACCCGGGCGACCCCGACACCGCCGATGCCATCCTGCGTCTCGCCGCGCATGCCGCGCCGGAGGCGCTGCCTTCCTGGCTCGGGCTGCTCGAATTGCCCGACAGCGAGGGCGGATCGCGGTCCGCCGACGAACTGCTGCTGCCCGGGGCGCCGCTGCGCGACCTGCTCGTGCCCGACGCGCCGTTCGGCACCCTCGACCCGGAATTGGTGGAGCGCTACGGCGTGGACGCGTTGCGCGCCGTCGGCGTCGGTTGGGATTTCGGTGTGATCGCCGAGGCCGATCCGACCGGTCCGGACCACGACCTGGACGACGAGGAACACTGGTGGGCCACGCTGCCGGACGATCCGCCGGAGCTGGTCGCCGTCCGCGACCTCGACCTGATCGATGACGCCGCCTGGCCGGAAGCGTTGCGGCAGTTGGCCGCGACGCCACGCACCCGCCGCCTGCTCGCCGACGCCGATGGCTACACCGCGTGGTGGCTGCGCAGATACGCCAGGGTCGACAGCACCGCGCTGGGACTGTTCCGCCATCCCGCCGACATCGAGTTCGAGGAGCTGTTACCGGCGTTCACGGTGCCCGGCGTCGACCCCGACGCTTGTCGGGCACTGCTCGCCGACCCCGAGACGATCACCGAAGAGCTGGCCGCCGCGCTGCTGGACGCGCTCGCGGACCCGTCGAGAACACCCTCGCCGGAAATCGTTTCGCGCACGCACGCTCGCCTGGCGGCGGCCGTCTCCGGGGGTCTGCTCGATCTCGCCGACCTGGAACCACCCGATCGCGTGCGAGCCCTCACCGGCGCCGTGGTCGATCCTGGTGACGCGTTCGTTCTCGACCACCCGTGGTTCGGCTTGGCGATACCGCCCGACCGATTGGTGGCGGGCGACACCGAAACAGCTTCGGCCCTAGCGGCTTTGCTCGACCTGCCGCTGGTATCCGAGTCCGTCACCGCCGAGGTGATGGAAACGGGTCGCCGCACCACGTGGGCGGCGGAACCACTGGGTATCGTGTTGCGCCTGATGTTCGACTTGCCCCCGTATGCGGGCGAGCTGGTGGTGCACCACGACCTGACGGTGCGCCTGAGCGGCGCGATCGAGGCCACGGTGGCGGTGCCCTGGTGGCGGACCGGCTCGGCTCTGCACGTGCAGGCCCCGCACCCGCGCCGCTGAGCGGGGCTACTGCGCCGCGTATCCGGTGAGCATTTCGCTGAGCAGATCCAGCTGCCCGCGCACGCTCTCGCTGTCGTCGTCCACCAGCCAGCGCAGCACCACACCGTCGATGACGTTGAGTGTGAACCGGCTCAGTGCCTGCACCGGGACCGACCAGCTGGTGCCGGTCGCGTCGCGCGCGTGCTCCAGGATGTCGGCGACGGTGGAGTCGTTGAAGTTGTACTGCTCGCGCGCGATCGCGAGTTTCGCCGGAGTTTGTTCGCCTTCGCGCAGCGCGTAAGTAGTCGTTTCGTAAGTGAGCAGCTGCCGTTCCGGAGTGGCTTCAATGTTCAGCCACATGAGTTCCAACCCGGCGCGGATCAATTTTTGAAGGGCTTCTTTTCCACTTCCGACGTCCTGCCATACCGTTTCGTTCGCGTCGACGGAATCGCGTAATTCCATCGACAACGCTTTGACCAGCTCGGTCATCAGCGCGTCCTTGTTTTCGAAACAGTAATGCACCACACCGAGCGAGACACCGGCCGCCTGGGCGACATCGCGCGTGGTCACGCCCGCAACGCCCTTTTTCTCGGCAAGGCCGATCGCGGCCTCGATAAGGTGGGCCCGTCGTTCTTCGACGCTCAATCGGGAGGACACCCAAGGGAGTTAAGCGCTCACGGCCCGCGCAGTCAATTCGCAGGGCGGAAAAATTTGGACTGGACGAGTGACCAGCTGTGTGGTTCCCTGCAACGGGACGAAGGGAGACGGGTATGCCGGTGTCGCGCAGAACTGTTCTGGCCCGGACCGCGATCGGTTCCGCAACACTCGCGGCCGCGACGGTGCCCGGAATGAGCGGCGCGCTCGGCGTACCCGCGGCGGTCGCTGATCCGGGTACCGGCGGTTATGAGATCGGCGTCGGGCTCTCCGACATCACCGGCCCGGCCGCCGAATGCGGGATGATGGGCTACTCCCAGCTGGAGCAGCAGACCGCGGGCATCCATCTGCGCCCGCGGGCGAGGGCGTTCGTCATCGGCTTCGCGGGGCGGCGGATCGTCTTCGCGGTCGCCGAGAACGGGATGATCTTCCAGTCCGTGCACCGCGGCGTGCTGGCCGAATTGGCGCGGCGCTTCGGCGATCTGTACACCGAGCAGAACGTCCTGCTCACCTCCACGCATTCGCACGCGACCTGCGGCGGCTCCAGCCACGACTACGCCTACAACCTGTCGATCCTCGGTTTTCAGCAGCAGGTGTACGACGCCGAGGTGAACGGGATCGTCGAGGCGATCGTCGCCGCGCACGCCGATCTCGGCCCCGGCTCGCTCGCGCTCGGCCGCACCGAGCTGCACGACGCGAGCGTGAACCGCTCGCGGGTGGCCTGGGAACTCAATCCCCCTGCGGACAAACAGCATTTCCCGGATGCCATGGATCCCGCCGTGACCACGCTCGTCCTGCGCAAGGGCGGGCGGATGGTCGGCACCATCACCTGGTTCGCCACCCACAACACCTCCATGACCAACACGAACCGGCTGATCAGCTCGGACAACAAGGGTTACGCCTCGTTCTCCGCCGAGCACATCGAGCACGGCGTGCGCTACCTGGACGGTGAACCAGCGTTCGTCGCGGCCTTCGCGCAGACCAACGCCGGTGACATGTCCCCGAACCTGAACCTGCGTCCGGGCTCCGGCCCCACCGAGGACGAGTTCGACAACACTCGCATCCTGGGTGAGCGGCAGTACGCGGCGTCGAAAGACGCCGCGGCCAGCGCGCGATCGATCTCCGGACCGGTCGACGGGATGCTCTGTTACATCGACCTGGCCGATATCGCCGTGGACGGCCGTTTCACGCCGGATGGCCTGCCCCGTCGCACCGCGCCGGCCGCGGCAGGCGTTTCGCTGATCGCGGGCAGCGTCGAGGACGGTCCGGGCCTGCCCGGCGGCCCGATTCCGGAGGGTGTGCGCAATCCACTTCTCGCGGCGCTCGGCGACCCGGCCCAGCCCGCGCCGACTTGGCTGGCGGACGCGCAGGCGCCGAAAGCGATCGCGGTGCCGCTCGGTCTGCTGCCTCCGGTGGCGTGGGTGCCGAACGTCCTGCCGATCCAGCTCGTTCGCGTCGGCGAGCTCTATTTGGCTGCCGCCGGAGGCGAATTCACCATCACGGCCGGGTTACGCGTACGCCGCGCGGTCGCCGCGGCGCTGAACGTCCCGCTGGAGCAGGTGCTCATGCAGGGCTACGCGAACGCTTATCACGAGTACGTCACCACTCCAGAGGAATACGACTCGCAGCAGTACGAGGGCGCGTCGACGCTGTTCGGCCGCTACACGCTGTGCGCCTATCAGCAGGAGTTCACCCGTCTGGCCACGGAGTTCGCCCACCGCAGACAGGTGCCGCGCGGCCCCGCACCCCGCGATGTGTCCCATCTACAGCCGAACTTGCAGTCGGGCGCCGGTCCGGACGCGGCGCCGCCGGGGCGCGGCTTCGGCGACGTGCTGGTGCAGCCGCATCCGTCATACGACCGTGGTGGGCGGGTGGTGGCCGAATTCGTCTCGGCGCATCCGAAACACGACACCCGCCGCAACGGGACATTCCTCGAGGTGCAGCGCAGGAATGGCTCCGGCGAATGGGCGCGGGTGGCCAACGAGGGCGAGTGGGCGGTGCGGTTCCACTGGAGCAAGCGCGGGCTCGCCGAGTCGGTGGCCCGATTCACCTGGGATATCCCGCTCGACGCCGAGCCGGGACACTATCGCTTCCGGCACTACGCGAGTCGTCTGGATTCCGACGGCTCGCTGCACCCGTTCACCGGCACGACCGACGAATTCGAAGTAGGCCCCCCGTAACCCGGTCGGCTACAAACCGGTCTGCGCGCCCTTGTCCCCGCGTCGTGCGCCGCGGCGCTGAACCAGATAGATCACGAGGGCGATCAGTCCGACCACCAGCCCCATCAGGCAAATCGGTCGAGCCGACGCCCACCGGTCGCCACCCGCCCACACCACCACGGTGGCGATCAGCCACAGCGCGCTGCCGACCGCGAGCACGGGGCGCGGATCGGTCAGGCGCGGCGGAAGCTGCGGGACATTCTGCGTCACGGGCTCAGCCTAATCGGCCCCGCCGGAGCAAGCCGGTGCGAGCCGACGCGAGGTGGTCGCGCAGCGGCCCGAACCCGCGACCTGCGGCGCGTGGTCCCGTATCGTTTGCCACTGTGACAACGCCATCGGATGTCAGAGCCCTTGCTGGCGAGCTCTCGCTGGCGGTCGTTCGACTGACGCGGCACCTGCGCGGCCGTCGTGCCGACTCGCAGATCTCGCTGACCCAGCTTTCGGCCCTCGCCACCCTCGCGCGGGAGGGCGCGATGACCCCGGGCGCGCTCGCGGCGAAGGAACGTGTCCAGCCCCCCTCGATGACGCGGGTCATCGCTTCGCTCACCGACCTCGATCTGGTGGAGCGCAATCCGCATCCGACCGACGGCCGTCAGATCATCGTCTCGCTGTCCCCGGCGGGCCGAGCGCTCATCGCCGACGAAGCCAGCGCCCGTGAGGCGTGGATGACCGAGCAGCTGTCCACACTCACCGAGGAGCAGCTCGTCGTGCTCACCCGCGCGGTGGCGATCATGAAGCAGATCGTCGCGGAGTCCGAGTAGCGCAGTGGAATTCGGCGTCCACGCCGCCGACGGCGCACGGATCAGCGGTGTGGCCGGTCGAGCCGGGCGATGATCCCGGCACCCCACCACAGCAGGCGGCCCGCGATCATCAGGCAGAGGACGAAAGCCGGATAGACCAGTACGCCATAATCCTCGGCCCACCTCGGCAGATTGGTGAGCTGAGTGCCTGCGGCGACGAGCCCCAGCAGTCCCAGAACCACCGCGATCGGCGCGAGCGGCGCGGTGTCCGAGTCGGCCCGGCGGGCGGTGCGGTCGGTCATGGTGGAGCCCTCCTGTGCGGTCGGCTCGGCGCCCGATCGGGGCGCGCAGGGCACTGGATCTATCAGTTACCTTCTAGCTAACTTTCGCACGAGGGTGTGATTTCGTTAACAGTCTGTGATGCAGATCACATGAGGATCGCGAAACCGCAGCACATTCGCCCACGGTTTCGCGACCTTGCGGTCACGACGAGACCCGAAGCCACGCAGGCCCATCCGGCCGGGCCGAAGTCCGCCTACCGCGCACCGAACGGTTGATCGCTGTCCACGATGTCCCGCCCCAGTGGGAACAGGGAAATCGGAATGAACTTCAAGTTGGCCCAGCCGAACGGGATGCCGATGATCGAGACGAACAGCGGGATGCTGGTGAGCAGGTGGCCCAGCGCCAGCCACCAGCCCGCCACGATGAACCAGATGATGTTGCCGATCAGCGAGCCCGCGCCCGCCCCCGGCTTCTCCACCGTGGTCCGCCCGAACGGCCACAGCACGTAGGCGGCGATCCGGAACGACGCGATACCGAAGGGGATCGTGATGATGAGGATGAAGCAGATGATCCCGGCGGCGATGTAGCCGAGTGCCAGCCAGAACCCGGCGAAGACCAGCCACAGGATGTTGAGAACCAACTGAATCGGCTTCATGACTCCAGCATGCCAGCCGCCCGCCGATTCGGGCATTCCTTCTTTCCCGGCGGCGGGACGCGATGCGCGCGGGTCAGAAGAACCAGCCGAGCATCGGGTCCCGCTCCGCGCGGAAGGCGTCGTCGAGCGCACGCATGTGCGCCGAATCCTTGCCCCGCAGCCGGTTCGCCGCGGCGAACACCCGCGCGGGATACGCGCCGAGATACATGCTGCCGAGCACGTCGATGCCCAGTTCGATATCAGCGGCACGGTCGGTGGGTGCGCACTCCGCCTGTCCGTCGCGCACACGCAGGGCGAACGTGCCGCCCGCGTCGCGGAAAGGGTCGGTCACCTCGAGCACCACGTCCAGGTCGCTCGCGTAAGCCCGGGCGGTCAGGGCGGCGGGAACGTCCATCAGGCGAAGCCACAGTCCGTCGTAGCGGGCGGTGGTGCGCACCAACCGGGGATCGGTCAGCAGATAGGGCAGTGGGTCGTGGTCGGTGAGCACGGCGTCCACCCGCTCGACCAGATCGAGCCCGAGCAGGGCTCGCCACAGCGCCGCGTGCGCCTCGGCGGTGACTGTCCGCAGTTCGACGACCTCGACCGTTCGCGCTCTGCCGTCCGCGTGGAATCGGTAGAGGGCGTAGCCGTCGGCGTGCAGGAATCCGAACAGGGTGCTGCCACCCTCCCGGAAACGCTCCGGATCGTCGAACACGATGTCCCAGGCCGCCGCCGGACGTACCTGCGCGCCGGGCACCAGCCTGCGCCAGCGGTCGTAAATCGTCTCCGCCGCCGCGCGCAGGTCGCCCGGCGCACGCAGCGTGACGCCGCCGGGATCCGGCGCCGACGGAAGGAATGCGGCGAATCGACGATCGATGCCGACGGCGTTCTCCCGCGTCGCGGGCCCGTAGCCGAACCGGCCGTAGATACCGCCCTCGCTCGCGGTGAACATGGTCAGGGGCAATCCGGCGGCCTCGACGCGCCGGTGCTGCTCGGTGTACATGGCGCGCAGAATGCCGCGCCGCCGGTGCGTCGGCGCCACACCGACGCCCGCGATGCCGCACACCTGCACGGTCCGCTCGCCGGGCACCGTCACCGTGAGGGTGGTGGCTTGCGAGTGCCCGACGACCTGCCCGCCCTCGACCGCCACGATCGAGTTCTCGGGAGGGAACAGCAGCGGTATCCGCTCCAGCTCGGCGGGATCGTAGCGGGTGCCGAACGAGGTCTCCACCAGCGTCATGATCGCGGGCCCGTCGTCCTCGGTGGCCGACCGGATCGTGATTCCAGGCAGCGTCATGCTTCGACCATTCCACGTTCACCCGCCTGTCCGCACCGGATTTTCCGGCGCCCGCGACTGCCTGGCGAACCACCGATTCGGACCCGGTCGCGACCGCCCGGCAGGATGGAGCGGTGGCCGAAGTGATCGATATCGATGACCCCTCCGACCCCAGGGTCGACGACTTCCGCGATCTCAAGTCGGCCGACCGCAGGCCCGATCTCCCCGGGCGCAAGGGGCTGGTGATCGCCGAGGGCGTCGTGGTGGTCCAGCGGATGCTCGATTCCCGTTTCGCGCCTGCCGCGCTGCTCGGCGTGGAGCGCAGGCGCGTCGAGCTCGCCGACGACTTGCTGGGCGTCGACGTGCCGTACTACCGCGCGACGGCCGAGGTGATGGCCGAGGTGGTCGGTTTCCACCTCAACCGCGGCGTGCTGGCCATCGCTACCCGTCCCACCGAACTCGGCATGCACGAGGTGATCGAGCGGGCGCGCACCGTCGCGGTGCTCGAAGGCGTCAACGACCACGAGAATCTCGGTGCCATGTTCCGCAACGCGGCCGGACTGGGGGCCGACGCGATCCTGTTCGGCGATCGCTGCGCCGACCCGTTGTACCGCCGCGCCGTCCGGGTATCGATGGGACATGTGCTGCGGGTTCCGTTCGCGTCCGTGCCGGATTGGCCGGGCGGTCTGGATATACTGCGGCGCAAGGGTTTCCAGATCATCGCGCTCACTCCCGACCCGGCGGCGGCGAATCTGGCCGCGGCGATGACGGGGGAGCGGGTGGCATTGTTGCTCGGGGCCGAAGGGCCAGGGCTGACCGAGGAGGCGATGCGAGCCACCGACGTCCGCGCTCGCATTCCCATGACGCCCGGCACCGATTCGCTCAATGTCGCTACCGCGGCGGCGATGGCGTTCTACGAGCGGGTGAGGACCGCGTGACCGGACCGTTTCGACCGTATCCGTCCTACCAGGACCCGACTCCGTGGGGCGCGGGCCTCACCGTGGCGACCATGGTGGCGCTGTTGGCCGCGATGGCGGTGTATTCCTTCGGGGCCGCGCTGGCCGAAGTACATCCACTGCTCGCGGTGGCGGTGAATCTGATCGCGGTCGGCGGCGCCGCGCCCACCGCGTGGCGCTGGCGTTTCGCCCCGGTGACGCGGTGGATCATCGGCGGCGGCGCGGCGGGCGTGCTGCTGGGATGGGTCGTGCTGTTGCTCGGCGGATTCGCCGCCTAGCCTGGCCGCCCAGGCTCACTGCGACGCGCCTAGGAGACGGGGTCGTGCCCGCGCAGCCAGCCGAGCAAGCCGCGCCTGCGCCGGGCCGAATGCGGCCCGCCCTCGGCTGGGCCGCGAATCATCGAGTCGGGCATCTTCCCCTTCGGGTGCAGCGCGAATCCGCAGATCGGGATGTCACCCGGCCCGATCGCGCCCGGCGTCGCCGCCGCGCGGTAGTGGAAGCCGAGCCATTCGTCGTTGGCGGCGTCGGCGAAGTCGGGCGGATCGAAGGGCAGCGACTGGGGGTCGGGCAGTTCGCCCGCGCGCCAGCGCACCGGATGCTCGCCCGCCCAGTACGGCCGCTCCCACACCAGCGGAAGTCCCTCGTCCTCCAGGATGTTCACCCGGGTGGAGCTGAACGATCTACGGAACTCGCCGCGCTCCCAGTGGGCGAACGCTCCCCAGCCGTGCTCGGTGTCGAACGACACCAGATAGGTGTGCTCGGAGGCCAGCGGGCGCACCAGCAATTCCGGGAGTTCGGTCGGGTGGATGCGGGTGGCCTGAGCCGAGCACAGCACCGTCACACCGGGAAAGCAGCCGATGGACACCGCGGCGGTGTCCGGGCCCGCGCATCCGGCCAGCGTACCGATCATGAGCGGCTGCACGTCACGGTCTTCGTGCAGTTGTTTCGCCAGCGCCAGTGCGGCCGCGGGATCCGGATCGTGGTTCGCGCGCAGTACCGCCACGGGGTCGGGTGCGTCGACGTACCAGAGCGACGAAGCCTTGGACAGCATTCCGGCACCTCCCGACAGTTGCACGAATCGACTCCGCGAACTTCGAGCGACGCACGGTGGCGCCGACCGGCGCACCGGTGAGGTGACCTGCTCGGCGCCGACGCACGTCGTCGACCACACCGAAAACTTACTCGCCCCGCACCGGCCTCGGTACGGCTTCGCACCGCGAATACGCGACGCGCCCACCGGTTTCCGCGCCGGTGTAGGGAATGGTTCCATCGCGCATGGGCGATCGATCGCGACAACTGATTCCCGAGCACATAAGTAATTCACCGGGAACCCTCAAACCTGAGGCGGCACCTGACGCAGGACCTGTACGCGAATCCCGCGCCCTCACTTCGTAGGGTGAAGCACCCAGATGCGACGAGCGCGCTAGTGACCCGAGCTGCGCACCCCGAGCAACACGTCCTCCCAGGACGGCATCGGGGCCTTACCGCGCTTGCTGCGACTGGGCTTCGCCGGAGCTTTGGCCGCGGGCTTCGCGGGCTCCTCGGTGGTGGCGGGAGCCTGTGCGGCGGGCACGGGCGCACTGGTCTCGGCGACGGGGGTGGTGGCTGTCGCGGCGCCGTTGGCGGGCACCGCGTTGGCCGCGGTCGGAGCCGCGTTGCCGTTGGCGGGCGTCGCGCCGTTGGCCGCCGGGATCGCCGCGGCGCTGCCACCGGCAGCGACGGCGCGCTGCTCGTAGTACTCGTCCAGCGTGGGCTGGCTCTGCCGGCCGGCGGTGCGTGCGGGCGGCGCGGCCGGGGCGGGACGCGGTTCGGCCACCGGCTCCGGCTGCGGCGCGACCGGCTCTGGTTCGGGAGGCTGGATCGTCGCCAGACCGCGCAGTGCGCGCCCGAAATCCGGATCGATGAGATCGGAGGCCGGATCGTCGAGCGGGGAGACCGAGCCGCCGTGTGCGTCCGGCTGGTAGCGCCAGTGCGCGGCGATCTCGGATCGCCCGTTCTGCCACTGCAACTGGGCGACCCAGAAACCCTTCTCGTCTTTCCAGGCGTCCCATTCGGCGCCCTCGATGTTGTGCCCGCGCGCGGTGAACGCGGCGGTGACCACATCGATGAGGGTGTCGACGGCCGGACCGTCGGGGCGGACCGGGTGGGCTTTCTGGGCGAGTTCGGCGGCGCGGGCTCGCTCCAGCAACACCGGATAGGCGAAACGCTCGACACGACTGGCCGGCATTCCGGATTCCTCGGTGACCTGTTCCACGGAGGCTCCAGCGCGAATACGGGCCTGGATATCTCGGGGACGCATAGTTGCTTCCATTTCGATCTCTATCTGGCCGAATCGGGCAAGGTCTCCGCGCGCGGCGGCTCGTAGTTTGTCGTCGGCGGGCAGCCGGAACTTCTGACCGGACTCGGTGTCGATACACACGATGTGCGTGGAGTCGGGCGTCACCCCGATCACTCGAAGTTCACGCACCGTTACCTCCTTATCGCGTCGACTCGCGACACCGCCCACTTTACGAAACAGTAGTGCACATCTGAGATTCATGGGGCAGGACACGCGGCACGGAAATCTCCGAAGAGATCTCCGCGCCCCGCTAATCTGCTCTGTTCGATCCGCTGAACCTAATTCAGCGGCGTGTCGATCCCGGGCGTGTTGCCGCCGTCGAGGGCCGAAATGCGCGGCGGTCAGCCGAGATTCTGCACGACCCAGTCGATGGAGCGGGTCAGCTGACTCACGTCGTCGGGATCGATCGCCGGGAACATGCCGATGCGCAGCTGATTACGGCCCAGTTTGCGGTACGGCTCGGTGTCAACGATGCCGTTGGCGCGCAGGATCTTCGCCACCGCGGCCGCGTCGACCGAGTCGGCGAAGTCGATGGTGCCGACCACCTGCGAGCGGTGCGCCGGGTCCGCGACGTACGGGATGGCGTACTCGCTGGACTCGGCCCACGAGTACAGCCGCGACGAGGAGTCCAGCGTCCGCTTGACCGCCCAATCCAGACCGCCGTTGCCGTTGAGCCACTCGATCTGGTCGGCGAACAGCAGCAGGGTGCCCAGCGCCGGGGTGTTGTAGGTCTGGTCCTTGGTGCTGTTGTCGATCGCGATCGGCAGCGACAGGAAATCGGGCGTCCAGCGACCCGAGGCCTTGATCTCCTCGACCCGGGCCAGCGCGGCCGGGCTCATCAGCGCTACCCACAGGCCACCGTCGGAGGCGAAGCACTTCTGCGGCGCGAAGTAGTAGACGTCGGCGTCGGTGATGGTCACCGGGAGGCCGCCCGCGCCGGAGGTGGCGTCGATGGCGACGAGCGCGTGCTCCGACCCCGCCGGACGCTGCACCGGGATGGCGACGCCGGTGGAGGTCTCGTTGTGCGCCCAGCCGATCAGGTCCGCCGACGGGTCCGACACCGGCTCCGGCGCGCTGCCCGGCTCAGCCGAGACCACGATCGGGTCGCCGATGAACGGGTTGCCCTTGGTCACGGCGGCGAACTTCGAGCTGAACTCACCGTTGGTCAGGTGCAGCGAACGTTCCCGCACCAGGCCGAACGCCGCGGCGTCCCAGAACGCGGTGGTGCCGCCGTTGCCGAGCACCACCTCGTAGCCGTCCGGCAGGCCGAACAGATCGCGCAGACCGGAGCGCACACGCGCCACCACATCCTTGACCGGCTTCTGCCGATGCGAGGTTCCGAACACCGAGGCGCCGACGTTCACCAGCGACTGCAGCTGCTCCGGGCGCACCTTCGAGGGGCCGCAACCGAACCGTCCGTCGGCGGGCTTGAGATCGTCGGGAATGGTCGGAAACGCAGAGGTCATGGCGAACAGGGTAGTCGGTGGTGTGACTGTGGCAGCGCCCACACTCCGGCTAACGTAAGCGCCCATGGGCATGCGGTCAGCTAACTCGGGGTGGCGTCTGCGCGAGCGGGCACGGAATTTCCGGCTGCGCGGCGCGACGGTCTCCGACGTGACGCGGCGGGAACTGCTGATCCGCGGGGAAGCGGGGACCGCGACGATCCTCGGCGTGCGTCCGCGGCGTACCGAACCCGGGCACGTGTTCTGGGTCCGGGTGCAACTGCCCGGTGAGTTCCCTTACGAGAGCCGGGTGCGGCAGCGGGTGGCCGACACCGACCTGGAATGGATGGGGCCGGGCGACGTCGTGTGCTGCCGGGTGGACCCCGACGACCGCGATCGCCTGGTGCTGTACGTGCCCGATCTCGACGAATCCGGCCGGGCGAGCATCGCCAAGATCCTCGCCGACGGCCGCCGCGCCGACGCCACCGTGCTCGCCGCCGCACCGGTCGCGGCCGACTACTCCGGTCGCGACGACCCGGTGCTGCGCCTGGACCTCGAACTGCGCGCCTGGGACGAAGCCAAGCCGTGGCGGGTCCGGCTGGTCCAGCCGGTGCCGCTGCACGCCCTCAGCCTCGTGGACCTGGGCCGGCATTTGGAGGTCGCCTTCTTCGAGGTCGACCGCGGCGAGACGGTCGCCGTCGACTGGGCCGCCTCGCTCGAGGAGTGAACCGTCAGCGAACGCGAGCGCCTGTCGGTGCGCGAAGGTGAAACCCATGGCGCGCAGCTCGCGCAGCGCCGCGATCACGCCCGCCGGATGGTGTGCGAGCCGGACGCGCCCGCGCGTCGGCGGCGGGCGGGTTCCCTAGGCTGTCGGGATGGCAACCTCGAGTGTGTGGTCCGTGACGACAACCACACCCACCGAAGACGCTGCCCAATCCATCGCCCGCGCCGCGGTATCGGAGAAGTTGGCGGCGGGTGCGTTCATTACCGGGCCGATCAGGTCGGTGTTCCGACATCTCGGCGAGTTGGGTGAAGGCCAGGAGTGGCGCGTCGAACTGCGCACCTTGACCGCGACCCGGGACAAGCTCGCCGCCAGAATCAAGGAACTGCATCCGTGGGACAACCCGGAGCTGACCGGCCAGCCCATCGAATGGTGCTCCGACGATTACGCGGACTGGGTGGAGCGCTCTACAAGCGCGCTGGAATAGGAACTTGCGCGGCGGCTCATGCGGCGATGGGTGTGGCATCGCGGGCGACTCTGCCCCGCCGGCGGCGGACATGGATTCGCACTACCGGTCATCAGCCTCGGGCCGCGCCAGCGGGCCACACCACATCCACTGGCACGCGTGCCGCGCGGGCCAGTGCTACCACGGAGCCGGTCCCGCCCTGCTGTCCGTCCTCCGCATCCCACACCGCGACCAGCCGGTCTACTGAACCGACGACCGCCGCGTTCGCCGCCTCATACGCTTCACGGCCCGCCTCATCGAAGTCCATCACTCGGACCGAGACCGCCCGCTGTACGAGGTCATCGAACAGTTCGGCGTGATCGGGCTTCACCTTTGCTTCCCGGTAGTTCCGCGACGGCAACACCACCTCGAGCTGCCCACCAGCGTCGAGGACAGCTCGAGCGAACACCGAATCTGCACCGCGGGCGATGCAGCTCACCCCGACCACCGCTCCGCCATCCGGAGTCGCGGCGAGCAGATCCCGGATCGCGGTGTACACCAGAGACTGAGTGTCCTCGGTGATGTTCATGTGCCCGGTCACGCCGATCCGCACCATGGGTTTATTCGCTCCCTACGCTGTCGCGGTGACCAGCGGCCGCATCCGCTCCCGCAGATCGACTACCGCACGCTCCCTGACGAAATCTCCGGTGCGGTTGTACACCCGGGTGAGCTTCTGCGCGACTCGATCCGAGGCGGTCTGCTTGGCCACCTCCAGTGCGGCGCGCCCAATCCGGCACGCCTCCTCGAGTTCGCCCTCGATCAGGCGGGCTTCGACCATGTTCAGCTGATCCAAAGCCGCCGACCGTCGCCGGTTCGGGTCGCGCAGGGCGATTGCCTGCCCGATCTGCTCTGCGGCCTCACCCGCATAGCTCGGGTCCCGTCGCGCGAGTTCGAGCAGCCGCCCGCCGATCGTGCCCGCCAGCTCTGCGGCATCAAAGTAGCGGATCCAGTGCGGGTCTTCAGTCCGGTCACCACCGGCCAACGCGCTGCGCGCCTTGTCGCAGGTTCGGCGGAACGCGGTCGGCCGTTCCAGCTTCGCGTAGGCCCACGCCTCCCGCGTGTACAGCATTGCCTCTGCCGCCGGGGTGAGGCGCCCAGCTGAATACTCCTGCGCCAGCCGTACCAGTTCCAGCGCGTCGCCGGGCTGGTGGAGCGAGAGCAGTTGGCGGGCCATTCCCGCGAGCACCACCGCGCAGAACGCTGGGTCGTCGGCTTCGCGAGCGGAGCGTACTGCCAGCGCGTAATAGCGTTGCGCGAGATGTTGCTCGCCGGAGTCCCACGACATCATCGCTGCGGTCTCGGCGAGCTGGGCCATGGTGCCCGCCAGTCGCCGCCGGATCTCCGTCGGGTGCGCCTCGCCGAGCAGTTCGTTCACTTCGGCAAGCTGCCCGACTACGGCCTTGCGGCGCAAGCCGCCGCCGTGCTGGTCGTCCCACGTTCGGAACACACGGGCCGCATTCTCCAGCGCCTCGACTTCTTGCAGTCCGATTCCGGGGCGGCTGCGGCCTGACACCATCGGCACGCTGTCCTGCGCCAGCCACCGCTCTATCGGTTCGAGCAACGGTGCGCCGACCACGACACCGAGCAGAGCCCGGCTGAGCTGGCGGCGATCAAACATCAGATCCTCCCTGGCGAGGTCGTCGGCGACCGTGGTCGCCGCGGCCGTCCACACGCCGGGAACCCACTGGACCCCGGCCGTATCGGCAGTGCCTCCCGACGATAGGGGCAACATGGTGGCTTCGGCGAACCGCGCCCGCTGCTGCGGGGTGGCGCGCTCCAGCATCCCCATCACGTCGCTCACGGTTCTCTCGCTGAGCGTGATCGCGTGACCGAGCGCGGCCCATTTCTTCACCGTGGACAGCCCGATACCTGATTTCTCGGCGAACCGCTTCTGCGTGAGCCCCAGTGCGACCCGCAATGCCGTTGCCTGCGCACCGGTCCATGTGACCTGCATACCCAACATTCGCCCCCTGCCGTATGTGCGTATATCGCAAGTAGACCGGAGTAGACCGGGAGTTAGCCCAGCGTAGACCGCGTGTGCCTTCCGATGCGCCTGTGCGGACGCGATGTTGGTTACGGCCCCGGCGCGGGGTGAACTCGTTACCTCATCCGGGCATACCACCGGCTTTGTCACCCAACTTGCCGAGTGAAATCCCCTGCGCCGGGTGCCTTCCAATCGATGATGATGGGAGCGGCGCGAGAATGGGAGAGGCGAAGTTCCGGCTGTCCGAGGTGGGGCAGTGGGAAACAACGGACGGCACGCCGTATGGGCCGCTGTCGCGGGTGCGATGCCCGAATACTTGGAACTGCCTACGTCTGGCCCCGATCACGCCGTCCGGGTATCTCGGCCCGCACGACCGCAATATTCCCGGCCCCTGCAAGTGGGTGGGAGCCGCCGTCCTCGATGACCGCCACGACGTCCCGAACCAGTACCTGATCACCCTCGGTCTGGCTACCGGCATAAACCGCATGCGGTGGCCCGGTGGTGGCCGCGATGAATAGGCCGACGACGGTGCTCGCCGACGACGCCACGCTGGTGCTGGAGACTCCCACGGCACGGTGCCGCTTCTACCGGGAGGTGTGCGGATTGCCCGTGCGGATCGAGCCGTCCATGGGCCGAATCTCCCTGCGATCGGGGAGTGTTGGCGCGATCACCGTTCCCGCGCAGCTCGGCGCGATAGTGAAGATCCGGATGCGGAAGCTCGGCGGCCCGGCCGGGCCGATCATTTCGCACCCCCGTTCGAAGCGGTGGACGTTCCTGGTGGTGCCGGATATCCCCGGCGATATGCCGCTGTTCTCAGAGCTGTTCCGGCTCAACGCGACTCTCGCCCCGATCGGTGCGCAGATCGCTTTGCCGTCGCCCGCCGACGGTGTGGGCGCGCGGTTCCGAGTGTGGGCGCAGGCCCCGCGTGATTCGTATCGTCCGTCCGCGCTGGCGGTGATCGGCGCAATCCGCGACTGCGTGCCAACCCGGCCCAGGCGGTAGCGCCCGATGGGCAGCCCGCGCACAACGGAACTTGATGGGGTGGCGGTGGTGTGGCAGGTCGACGCGGGTGTGGTCCGTGTGCTGCACGTCCGGCACCCGCACGGTTCGACCACGTTCCGGTCGCCGCCGACGCTGGCCGAGTGCATCGACCTGATACCGCGCGAACTGTGGATGCAGGTCCGCTACCAGTACGAACAGTCCAGGAATGAGTGGTAATACACCGCCGGAACGGGAAAGAACAATGACCATCGCCATTGCGATCCGCGCTGCCCTGCTCACCAGCACACTGGTGCTCGGCACAGCCACAATCGCACACGCCGAACCCGACCACACCGCGAAGGAGGATGTGGTGTGCTTCATCAGCGCTATCCCGCCGTACAAGACCGGCGCGGGAAGCATCGCCTCCATCAATTTCGGGTTCAAGGTGCACTGCACCGGCAGGCCCTCATTGAGGAGCGTCAACACGAAGCTGTACCGATACGACCCGGCAGACGGCAAATATCATGTGCATTCCGAGCGCAACGACGACACCATCGATCCGGATGTCGAAACGCTCTACAGCGCGTCGTGCTCGACGGCGGGAATCCTCTACCAGTTCCACACCAAGGCGACCATGTCCGCGTTCCACGGCAACTGGGACCGGGAGTACGACGACAGCATTACCATCGGGGCTCTGTGCTGACCTGAACGGAAGGGCACGCCAATGGGCGCACTGGACCATGCAGCGGTCACCGTGGCGATTGATGCATTGTCGGGCGCTGACCGCGCTCTCACCCCGGTCAGCGTCATCGTCAGGGATGAGGTCGTCGCGGTGCTCATTGACGGTGAGCGAGGGCGGTACGTCAGCTTCGTGCGGCTTGATCATGGGCATTGGATCGCGCCGAGCATGATCACCGGTTCTCCCCGACCCGACGGCCCCCGTGCGGAACGCACCCCGAACCACCGGCCGCTGCACCGAAAGTCGGCCAAGCTGTTCACCCTCCCCAATCCTGACGGCACACCCCAAGACGAAAGCTGGTTCGCGGTCACCGGGCTCGCTGCACTGGATGCCGTGCGGGTGTCGGTGACCTCTGAATTGGACGAGCAGACCACACCCATCAGCACGGACGGGCTGGCCTTCGCAATCGTTCGGGCACGGACAAGCGAAGACCCACGTGTCTACGTGCACACCCGCGACGGCCGACGGGTGGCAGCGGGGCCACTTGTGGCCTGAGCAGGAACCGCTGAGGGAAAGTGGAGTGGGCACGCCGAACGCATCGACACCAGCATCGACCCCGATGTGGAAGCGCTGTACTCCGCGTCGTGCTCGGACGACGGCGGTGACAACAGCGCCACCATTTCGGCGATCTGCTGACTCGACAGGAAGGGCGCAGCCAATGGACAGTCTGGACCATCCAGCTGTCTCCGTAGCCATCGACGCCCTGACGGCCGCTGACCAGGGCCTCATCCCGGTCAGCGCCGTTGTCCGGGCCGAGATCGCCGCTGTCGTCATCGACGGCGCCCAGGGCCGGTACATCGTGTTCGTCCACCCCGACGGCGACCAGTGGAGGACGCGCGGAACGATGTTCGGCGCACCCCGGCCTGCCGGGCCTCGGCGCGACCGCACCATGGCTTGGGAGCCGTTACAGCGACTCGGAACCCGGTTTCGGTCTCAGACCGCCGACCGGACCGGCGAAGGCTGGTTTGCCGTGATCGGCCGCGCCGCACAGGACGCGGTTTCCCTATCGGTGGCTTCCACGCTGGAGGAGCACAGTGCACCCATAGGAGCGGACGGTTTGGCGTTCGCGGTCATCCGCGCCACCGGCAGCGAACAGCCGCGTATCACCGTGACCAGCCGCGATGGACAGCGAGTTACAGCCAGACCTCTCGCCGCTTGATCGGGAACCCCATCACGTCTTTCCAGGTTCCCGGGAATGCCACGTGAGCAGGACGTGACCGCAGGAGGAGATCTCCGCCGTCACGCCCGGCTCGTGGACCTGGGGCCGTGGCCGATTACATGTGCGCGATGGTCGCCCAGCCCGCGACCTCTTCGGGCTTGCGGGGGCTGGGGCCGGTGTAGATGGCGGCCGGGCGGACCAGCTTGCCCAGTTGCTTCTGCTCCAGGATGTGCGCGCACCAGCCCGCGGTGCGGCCGCAGGTGAACATGGCGGGCATCATGTGCGCGGGCACCTCGGCGAAGTCCAGGATCACCGCGGCCCAGAACTCCACGTTGGTCTCGATGGCGCGGTCCGGGCGACGCTCGCGCAGTTCCGCCAACGCGGCCTGCTCCAGTGCGGCGGCGACTTCGTAGCGCGGAGCGGCCAGGCGCTTCGCGGTGGCGCGCAAGACGCGGGCGCGCGGGTCCTCCGCCCGGTAGACGCGGTGACCGAAGCCCATCAGCTTCTCTTTGCGGTCCAGGATTCCCTTGACCAGAGCGCGCGCGTCGCCGGTCTTCTCGACCTCTTCGATCATCGGCAGCACGCGCGCGGGCGCGCCGCCGTGCAACGGACCCGACATGGCCCCGATCGCGCCGGACAGCGAGGCTGCCACGTCGGCTCCGGTCGAGGCGATCACCCGGGCGGTGAAGGTGGAGGCGTTCATGCCGTGCTCGGCGGCGGAGACCCAGTAAGCGTCGATGGCCTCGGTGTGGCGGGGGTCCGGGTCACCCTTCCATCGGGTCATGAAGCGCTGGGTGACGGTGGTGCACTCATCGATCTTCTTCTGCGGGACCGCGGGCTGGTAGATGCCGCGCGCCGATTGCGCCACGTAGGACAGCGCCATGACCGAGGCGCGGGCGAGGTTCTCCCGCGCGGTCTCGTCGTCGATGTCCAGCAGCGGCTGGTAACCCCAGATCGGCGCGAGCATGGCCAGCCCGGCCTGCACGTCGACGCGCACGTCGCCGGTGTGGACGGGCAGCGGGAACGGTTCGGCGGGCGGGAGGCCGCGTCCGAACGATCCGTCGACCAGTAGCGCCCACACGTCACCGAAGGTCACCCGGCTCTCGACCAGATCCTCGATGTCGACTCCGCGGTAGCGCAGCGCGCCGCCGTCCTTGTCCGGTTCGGCGATGTCGGTGGTGAATGCCACCACGCCCTCCAGGCCGCTGACGAAATCACTGGGTACGGCGGCCTGCCGACCGGAAACCGCGGGGCTGGTAGTCATGTTGCGACTCTCCTTGGACTTGGGTCGCATGTTCTCGTCGATGGGAAGTTGTCGGATTTGACGAGTACATGCCGATCATCAAAACCTTAGCTCCCTGCTACCGCGGAGTAACGTCTGGCCCATGCGTGACCTGGACAATTCACCGGATCTCGCCGCCATGCGGGTGGACTACGGCGGCCTGCCGCACGGCGGCAACGACGACATCGACTTGGACGAGACCTGGCTGGCCGGTGGCTGGGAGCCGCTGCTGCGGCATTGGATCGAGCAGGCCACCGCGGTCGGCATCGCCGAGCCCAACGCCATGGTGCTGGCCACGGTGTCGCTGGCCGACGGCACGCCGCGGCCGGTCGCGCGGACCGTGCTGTGTAAAGGGCTCTCGCCGGACGGTGTGATCTTCTACACGAACTACGACTCCGCCAAAGGCGCGCAGCTGACCGCGGTCCCCTACGCGGCGGTCACCTTCGTCTGGCCCGCGCTGGGCAGGCAGGTGCACCTGCGCGGCGCGGTCGAGCGGGTACCCGCCGAGACGACGGCGGCCTACTGGCGTTCCCGGCCGCGGGATTCGCAACTGGGCGCCTGGGCGTCGCGTCAGTCCGAGCCGATCGGTTCGCGGGCGGAACTGGATCGCACACTGGCCGAGGCGACCGCGCGGTTCGCCGACGTCGACGAGATTCCGGTGCCGCCGCACTGGGGCGGTTTCCTGGTCCGCCCCGACGAGGTCGAGTTCTGGCAAGGGCGCCGCGGCAGGCTGCACAACCGGATCCGGGTGCGGATCGCGGACGACACGTCCACGGTCGAGCGCTTACAGCCCTGAGGTATTCCCAGTTCGTGCGTGAGAATTCTCGCGTCGAACCGGGCGAGTCCACTGGATACGCTGCGACCGGTGACACTGCTCGCCGACATCACTCCGCTGCGCGACCCGGACTTCAGACGCTTGTGGAGTTCGGGCATCGTCACCATGATCGGCGCGCAGCTGTCCGTCGTCGCGGTTCCGCAGCAGATCTTCCAGATCACCGGCAGCTCCGGCTACGTCGGCCTGGCCGGGCTGTTCGGGTTGGTGCCGCTGATCGTGTTCGGTTTGTGGGGCGGCGCGCTGGCCGACGTGCTGGATCGGCGCAAGCTCCTGCTGGTCACCAATTCCGGCACCGGGCTCACGGCGCTGGTTTTCTGGCTGCAAGCGGCCGCCGGGCTGGACAACGTGTGGATCGTGCTCGGTCTGTTCGCCGTGCAGCAGGCGTTCTTCGCGGTGAACCAACCCACCCGCAACGCCGCCATCCCGCGTCTGCTGCCGGAAGGCCAACTGCCCGCCGCGAATTCGCTGAACATGACGGTCATGCAGTTCGGCGCGATCGCGGGACCGATGCTGGCCGGTGCGCTCATCCCTGTCGTCGGGCTCGCCACGCTCTACTTGATCGATGCCGTCGCGCTACTGGCCACCCTGTGGGCGGTGTGGCGGCTGCCCGCGCTGCCGCCCACCGGAGCGGTGCGCCGCGCCGGATTCCGCACGGTGCTGGAAGGTTTCGGCTATCTCGCCACGCAGCGGGTGCTGCTGGCGTCGTTCGCGGTGGACGTGATCGCCATGGTGTTCGGCATGACGCGCGCGCTGTTCCCGCAGATCGCGCACGAGACCTTCGGCGACCCGGCCACCGGCGGCGTCGCGCTCGGCTTGCTGTTCGCCTCGATGTCGGCGGGCGCGGTACTCGGTGGCGTGTTCTCCGGCTGGATCCCGCGCATCCGCAGGCAGGGCCTCGCCGTGCTGGTCTGCATCGCGCTGTGGGGTCTGGCGATGGTCGGTTTCGGCCTCACGGTCGGATTCACCGGACACGGCCTCGGGCGCGGCGCGGGATTGTGGATCGCGCTGGGCTGCTCGGCCTTCGGCGGCGCGGTCGACATGGTCTCGGCGGCGCTGCGGGTCACGATGCTCCAGACGGTGGCCACCGACGATCTGCGCGGGCGGCTGCAAGGGGTCTTCACGGTGGTCGTCGCTGGCGGCCCCCGGGTCGGTGATGTTGCCCACGGTTTCGCGGCGGCAAGCCTGGGTACTGCTGTGGCCGCCGCCGGAGGAGGCGCCCTCGTGGTGGTGGGCGTGCTCGTCGCGGCGGTCGCGTTCCCGGCCTTCACGCGCTACCGTGTCGGTCGCGCTCACGCCGAAATTGCCGTGTGACGTGCACCGCGAACACCCGGCGACCGCGTCCCACCAGGGGCGCTGGACCTCACCGCGCCGCGATGTGTTTGTGAGCCGCCGCAGGACTACCCTCCGGTATTGTCCGCGTCGGTGAACGGCTAGCGTTGAGGCAAGCGCATCGTGTGCCGACCGCGCCGGTGCCTGTGGTTCTAGCCTGAGAGGGATCCTTCCGTGCCCGCTGAGAACATCATCAACGTCGACGACGACGCCAAGCCGGTTCTTTCCTATCCCGGCGGCGAGTTCCCGATGACGGTCACCAGGGCCGCCGAGGGCAACGACGGGATCGAGCTGGGAAAGCTGCTGGCCAGCACCGGGTACGTGACGTACGACCCGGGCTTCATGAACACCGCCCCGACCAAGTCGGCGATCACCTACATCGACGGTGAGGCGGGCATCCTGCGCTACCGCGGTTACCCGATCGACCAGCTCGCGGCGGCCTCGACCTTCATCGAGGTCAGCTACCTGCTGATCTACGGTGAGCTGCCCACCCAGGCCCAACTCGAGGACTTCACCGACCGCATCCGCAGGCACACCCTGCTGCACGAGGACCTGAAGCGGTTCTTCGACGGCTTCCCGCGCAACGCCCATCCGATGCCGGTGCTGTCCTCGGCCGTGAACGCGCTGTCGGCCTACTACCAGGATTCGCTGGACCCGCGCGACCCCGAACAGGTCGAGCTGTCCACCATCCGACTATTGGCCAAGTTGCCCACCATCGCGGCCTACTCGTACAAGAAGTCGGTCGGCCAGCCCTTCCTCTACCCGGACAACTCGCTGAGCCTGGTGGAGAACTTCCTGCGGATGACCTTCGGCTTCCCGGCCGAGCCCTACGAGGTCGACCCCGAGGTCGCCGCGGCCCTGGACATGCTGCTCATCCTGCACGCCGACCACGAGCAGAACTGCTCCACCTCGACCGTGCGCCTGGTCGGCTCCTCCGACGCCAACCTGTTCACCTCGGTCTCCGGCGGCATCAACGCGCTGTGGGGCCCGCTGCACGGCGGCGCGAACCAGGCCGTGCTGGAGATGCTCGACGGCATCAAGGCAGGCGGCAGCGACGTCAAGGAATTCATCCGCAAGGTCAAGAACAAGGAAGACGGGGTGAAGCTCATGGGCTTCGGTCACCGCGTCTACCGCAACTACGATCCGCGCGCCTCGATCGCCAAGAAGCACGCCGACGCCATCCTGAGCAAGCTCGGCGGCCACGACGAGCTGTTCGACATCGCCCAGGCCCTGGAAGAGGCCGCCCTCACCGACGACTACTTCATCGAGCGTCGCCTGTACCCGAACGTCGACTTCTACACCGGCGTCATCTACAAGGCGATGGGCTTCCCGACCCGCATGTTCACGGTGCTGTTCGCGATGGGCCGGCTCCCCGGCTGGATCGCGCACTGGCGCGAAATGCACAGCGAGCCCTTGAAGATCGGCCGTCCCCGGCAGATCTACACCGGCTACGGCGCCCGCGATTACCGCGAGATCAACAATCGTTGACGAATCCATCCATCACCTACCGAAGGGGATAGCCGAATGACCAAACCGGAGATCGAGTTCCAAGCAGGGCCCGCGCCCACCGAGCTGGTGATCAAGGACATCATCGAAGGTTCGGGCAAGGAAGCCGTGCCCGGCGGCACCGTCGAGGTGCACTACGTGGGCGTCGAATTCGAATCCGGCGAAGAGTTCGATTCCTCCTGGAACCGCGGCGAGTCCATCACCTTCCCGCTGCGCGGCCTGATCCAGGGCTGGCAGGACGGCATCCCCGGCATGAAGGTCGGCGGCCGCCGTCAGCTGACCATCCCGCCGGAGCTGGCCTACGGTCCCGCGGGCGCCGGTCACAAGCTCTCGGGCAAGACGCTGGTCTTCGTGATCGACCTGCTGAACGCCAACTGATTTCGGCGGCGAGTGGCCCGTGTTCCGATCGGAACACGGGCCACTCGCCGTATATCGGCCCTCGGCGGACGATTTCGGCCGGATCGATACGGGATCGCGCGAGAGCCGTTCAGTTCGCCGACCGCTCGGGCAGGTCGAGGACCAGGCGAATTCCGCCCAGTTCGCCTGCGTCGAAATAGGCGCGGCCACCGTGTAGTTGGGCCTGCTGGGCGACCAAGGCGAGGCCGAGGCCGGAGCCGCCCTTGCTCGCCTGGCTGCCGCGGAAGAAGCGATCGAAGACGGCCTCGCGCTCCTCGGGCGGAATGCCGCGGCCGTTGTCGTCGATCGAGATCACGATGTGACCACCCGGCCGCCGGTGCGCGCAGACCAGAGCCTCGGTGGCCCCGCCGTGCTTGACCGAGTTGGCCAGCGCGTTGTCTACTGCCAGCCGCAGCCCGGCGGGCAGGCCGCGGGTGACGAGTTCGGCGTCGGAGTCGATGCGCACGGTGAGGCCCGGGAAATGCCGCATGGCGTCGTGCGCGGCCTGATCGCACAGGTCGCCGACGTCGGTGGCGACGTGGTCGCGCTCGTTGGTCAGGTCGCCGGTGGCGAGCCGTTCCAGCGCCGCTAGCGTGCTCTCCACCCGGCCCTGGCTGCGCTGCAGGTCATCGAGGATCTCCGCCCGTTGCGCCTCGTCGAGATCGAGGGTGCGCAGCACCTCGAGGTCGGTGCGCATCGCGGTCAGCGGCGTGCGCAGCTCGTGGGCGGACACGGCGGCGAAGTCGCGTGCGGTCTCCAGCGCGGCGGCGATCTGGGCTTGGGCCTGGTCCACCCGCTGCAACATGGTGTTCACCGCCTCGGCCAGTCTCTCCGACTCGTGCACACCGGCCCCCTCCACCGGCACCTGCGGATTGCGCGGATCGGGGAACGCGCTGCGTGCGCCGACCTGCCGGGTGAGGCGGACGATCGGACGCACCGCCGCGCCCGCGAGCAGCCAGCCCAGCGCCGCGGCGGCGGCGATGGACAGCAGAGCCCCGCCGAGCACCCACCGTTGCTGCTCCGCGGTTGCCTCGGCGGCGCCCGCGGCGGGAATGCCCAGGGAAACCACCCGGCCCGCGGGTTGATTCTCGGTAGTGGTCAGAATCCGATACGGAGTGCCGCCCACCGTGACGGTGCGCGAACCGATCCCCAGCGCGGGGAGTTCGGTGGCCGTGCTCGCGACGACCTCGCCGTTGTCCCGGACCGTGACCGCCATGTCGTTGTTCAGTCCGGTCAGGTTGATGAACTGGACCGCGATCTGCGGCTCGATCAAGACGATCCGCGCCGCGACGGCGAGCTGCTGGTCGGACTGCTGCAAGTTGTTGCGCTCGATGGCACGGATACTGATCAGGCTGATCAACGTCACGATGACGATCGCGCCGGCGGCCGCCGCGCCCGCGACCCGGGTGCGCAGCGAAAACGACCGCCGCCGACGAATTGTCGGCGGCTGTGCGAATACGGTCATTTCGGCGCTCGGAGCACGAACCCCACGCCGCGGATCGTGTGCAGCAACCTGGGCGTGTCGTCCACCTCCAGTTTGCGGCGCAGGTAGCCGACGAAGACGTCCACCACGTTGGTGTCGGCGGCGAAGTCGTAGCCCCACACCAGTTCCAGCAGGCGCTCCCGGCTCAGCACCACGCCGACGTTGCGGGCCAGGATGGACAGCAGTTCGAATTCCCGCTTGGTCAGGTCGATCTCGCGACCGTGCAGCAGCGCGCGGTAGCCCGCGACGTCCACTTCGAGCGGGCCCACGGTGATCGCGCCCGGGGTCGCGGGGGCCGTCGCGTCGGACCGCCTGCGCAGCAGCGCCCGGATGCGTGCCACGAGTTCCTTCAGCACGAACGGTTTGACCAGGTAGTCGTCGGCGCCGGACTCCAGTCCCCAGATGCGGTCGTCCACCGACGCGCGGGCACTGAGCACACAGATCGGCACGTCGTTGCCCATCGCGCGCAACGCGGTGACCACGCCCGCGCCGTCGAGCACGGGCATGTTCATGTCCAGCACGATGGCGTCGGGCGCGCTCTCGGTGACGCTACGCAGCGCCTGCGCGCCGTCCCTGGCCACCTGAACGTGAAAGCCGGACAACCGCAGCCCGCGCTCGACCGAGGCGAGCACGTCCTCGTCGTCGTCGACGACGAGGACGGTGGGGGTCGGTGTCTCGGTCACGTCATCCATTTTGCCTAGTAGTTGTGGCAGGACTCGGCCACGATACGGATGGTGTCGCGCAACTGCGCGGTCCGCGGGTCGTTCTCCGCCTGGCGTGCGGCCTCGGGGTTCTGCTCGATGGCCCGCTGCAAGTCGGCCCGGCGCTGCTCGACCGGCTGATCGAACCTGCGCTGCAATTCGGCCTTCTGGTTCGGGTTGGCGTCGAGCATCGCGGCCAGCTGCGGCGCCTTGTCGTGCAGTGCCGCGTCGACCTGGGCGAAGGAGCAGTTCGAGGTCAGCAGCGGCTCGGCGAGTTCCATCGGGCCCGCCGTGGCGATCGCGGGGCTCAGGAACAAGCTGAGCGTGGCGAATCCACCCGCTGCGAGAGCGGCTACGGCGGGACGGCCTGCGGAACGATTCATGATGTGTTGCCTCCAGATCATCGAGGGGTTTCGGGGCGGTCTCGAGGCTATTTCGAACAACTGGCAGCGATATGAACGTCCTCTGTGGAAACTCTGAGGACCGTGACCGGGCCGTGCGGAAATCAGGACGGCGCAACCGGATCCACGTCGGGCGCGACGACGTGGTCGGTGTTCTCGCTGTTGTCGTGCCCCGGTTCGCGCCCCTGCGGACGCGCCGCGCGGATCTGCTGCTCCAGCGCCGTGAGCACCCCCGGATCCTCGATGGTGGAAGGCACCTCGAACGTCTCACCGGAGGTGATCTGCCGGATGGTCTTGCGCAGGATCTTGCCGGACCTGGTCTTGGGCAGCGCCGTCACGATGATGGCGTCGTGGAGCGTGGCGATCGCGCCGACCTGGGCGCGCACGCGCTCGATCAGCTCGTCGCGCAGCCGGTCCGGATCGATGTCGACACCGGACTTGAGCACCACGTACGCCAGCGGGCGGTGCCCCTTGAGTTCGTCGGGCAACCCGATGACCGCGCATTCGGCCACCGCCTCGTGCCCCGCGATGGCCGCCTCGATGCTGCCCGCCGAGAGCCGGTGCCCGGCCATGTTGATCACGTCGTCGCTGCGGCCCAGGACGTACAGGTAGCCGTCCTCGTCGAAGTAGCCGGAGTCGCCGGTGAGGTAGTGGCCGGGATAGGCGGACAGGTAGGAGCGCTCGTAGCGGGCGTCGTCGCGCCAGAGCCCGGTGAGCGTGCCGGGCGGCAGCGGCAGGCCGATGACGATATTGCCCTCGGTGTTCGGGGCGACCGCGTTGCCCGAGGAGTCGAGCACGCGTAGTCGATAGCCCGGCACCGGCACCGAGGCCGAGCCCGGCTTGATCGGCAACTGCCGCAGGCCGAGCGGGTTCGCGCAGATCGGCCAGCCGGTCTCGGTCTGCCACCAGTGATCGACCACCGGGCAGTCCGAGCGGCCCGCGAGCAAGGTCTCCTCGGCCCAGGTGTAGGTGGCCGGGTCCAGGCGTTCGCCCGCGCAGAACAACGCGCGCAGCGAGGACAGGTCGTGGCGGTGGGCCAGCTCCGCGTCCGGGTCGGCCTTGCGGATGGCCCGCAGCGCGGTCGGCGCGGTGAACAGCACATCGACCTTGTGCCGGTCGATGACCCGCCAGTACGCGCTCGCGTCCGGCGTGCCGATCGGCTTGCCTTCGTACAGCAGCGTGGTGGCTCCCACCAGCAGCGGCGCGTAGACGATGTAGGAGTGACCGACCACCCAGCCCACGTCGGAAGCGGCCCACATCACGTTGCCCGCGTCGATGTCGTAGATGTTGCGCATGGACCAGGCGAGGGCGACCGCGTGGCCGCCGTTGTCCCGGACCACGCCCTTCGGCTTCCCGGTGGTGCCGGAGGTATAGAGGATGTAGAGCGGATCGGTCGCGGCGACCGACACCGGATCGGCCGGTGGCGCGTGCCGGACCGCGTCTTCCCAGTCCAGCCACTGCGCGGCCACGGTCGCGGCCGAACTCGGCAGGTATTCGGTCGCCGGCTGCGGGGCCGGGAAATGGATGGTGTCGAACTGGGGTCGCTGTTTGACGATCACCGTGCGCGGCGCGGTGGTCTCGGCGAGGTCCAGAGCCCGCAACACGATCGGCGGGTATTCGATCGTCTTGCCCGGTTCCAGGCCGCCGGAGGCTGTGATGATCAACACCGGCTCCGCGTCATCGATGCGGGCGGCCAGCTCCGGCGCGGCGAAGCCGCCGAACACCACCGAGTGGACCGCGCCGATGCGGGCGCAGGCCAGCATCGCGATCACCGCTTCGGGGATCATCGGCAGGTAGATCACCACGCGATCGCCCGCCGAGACGCCCAGCCGGACCATCGCCCCCGCGAACCGGGACACCTCCTCGAGCAGCTCGGCGTAGGTGTAGACCACAGTGGCGCCGGTCATAGCGGAGTCGTATATTAGTGCGGGCTGATCGGCGCGGCTGGGGGCATCGGGGGTGGTCGGGTGCACGTGCCGGTCGAGTGCGTTGAAGGAGGTGTTGAGGCGGGCGTCGGGAAACCACCTGGCCACCGGGCGGGCGCCGGTGTCGAGGATCTGAGTCGGTGCCACGTCCCAGTCGATCGCTTCGGCCGCGCCGGCCCAGAACTCGGCGGGATCCACCAAGCTGGTCTGATAGGCCGGTCGGTAATCCTGCCGCACGTTCAACCCCGTGACTCCCTAACCTCGCCTCGATGCCCGCCTCGATAGATCTGGTTGATTGTGGCAGACTTCACGCGACGCCCGGGTGGGTGCCGCGACCTCTGGTTTTGCCTGGAATCGGCAGGTCAATGATCGCGACATCACGCCCCGTCACCCAAGAAGTTATTGATCCGTTAGAATCTGATGTCACTTATTTGGGCCGTCGTAGACGCAATTTCTCGGCCAGCCGCAGCTCTCGGCCAGCTCCACCTGTCGAGCCAAGCACGCGATGTGGAGGTTCGGTTGATGGCGCGTGGTAGAGGCCAGTTTGGAAAGTGAGTGGGAGATGCGTGACGCCGCTAGGTCTGGCAGTAGCCGCTGGGCGCTCGGCAACTGGGACCTGCGCTGGAAGGTGACGGCGGTGCTCGCCGTGCCTCTGGCGGTCGCGGTCGGGCTCGGCGTGTCCAGGATCTCCTCGGAGTTCGCGGAATCGAACCGGCTCGCCGACATCGCCGAGAACATCTCCGCCATCCCGGTGGTCACCGGGCTCAGCGCGCAGACCGCGACCACTGCGAGTTCGCAGATGGTCACGCTCGCGCCGAACACGTCCATCGTGACCGATCAGAACCTGGCGGATCTGGACAAGGCGATCGCCAACGCGGAGAAGTCGATCGACAGGTTGAGCAGCGTGCCGGGTGCGCGCGCCTCGTTGGAGAGCATGCTCAATCAGGCCAAAGCCGTCCGCGCCCAAGGGAAAGGCGCCTCCGTCGGTCCAGCCTCGGATACCCTCGCGTTGATCGACCGCGTCCGCAACGACAGCGTGAATATCGTCGAAACCACGGTCGGCCAGGTCAGCGACAGCGGGGTCGACGCGGCCAAACTGCGGCTGGTCGACTCGCTCAACACCCGTGCCGCGCTGGTCAACGTGGTCGCCTCCTTCCCGGAGGTGCTGCGCTCCCAGCAGGCCGGCGTGCAGAGCTTCCTCATCGCGTCCAGCACAGAGCGTGCGCTGCTCAACGTGGTCGCGCACCGCTTTCCCGACGGCGACACCTCGATCGCCGATCTGCGGGCGGGCATCGATACCAGGGTCGCGCTACTGAACAGCCCGCAAGTTCAGGCCGGCCAGCTCCCGATCGGTGACCTGAAAAAGTCGCTGACCGACAGCCTTGCGGTCTACGAGCACGTCGTCGGCAAGTCGACCAAGGACATCGACGCCGCGATGCAATCGCTGGTGTCCACGGCCCAGCGCGACGCGTGGACCTACACCGCGGTCGTCATCGCGACCATCCTCGCCGCCCTCCTGCTCGCCGTCTTCGTCGCCCGCTCGATGATCGTCCCGCTGCACCGGCTGCGTCTGGCCGCGCTGCGCGTGGCCGAGAGCGATCTGCCGCACGAGGTCGCCCAGCTCCGCAACGGCGCCTCGCCGGAGGAAGTGCCGCTGGAGCCGATGCCGGTGCGCAGCACCGAGGAGATCGGCCAGCTGGCCCGCGCGGTCGACGACATCCACGGCCAGGCGCTGCGCCTGGCGAGCGACCAGGCGAAGATGCGTTCGCAGGTCAACGACATGTTCGAGACCTTGGCGCGGCGGTCCAAGTCGCTCGTCGACCATCAGCTCACCCTCATCGAGGCGATGGAGTACGACGAGAAGGACCCGCGCCTGCTGGAGAACCTGTTCCGGCTGGACCATCTCGCCGCACGTATGCGCCGTAACGGCGACAACCTGCTGATTCTCGCGGGCACCAGGCAGCGCCGCGCCAAGTCCGCCCCGGTCGAGATCGCCGACGTGCTGCGCGCCGCGATCTCCGAGGTCGAGGACTACGAGCGCGTGAAGCTCGGCGCCACGCCGCGCGGTTCGCTGAAGGAGCCCGCCGCCTCCGACCTCGCGCATCTGTTCGCCGAGTTGCTGGACAACGCGCTGCGCGCCTCGCCGCCGGAGACCGACGTCAAGTTCACTTTCGCGCAGGCGCACGACCAGGGCCTGCTCATCGAGGTGGCCGACCGCGGCATCGGTATGCCGCCCGCCGAGATGGCCGACATCAACCGCCGGTTGGAGCAGACCGCCGAACCGGGTCCGGACACGGCCCGCCACATGGGTCTGTTCGTCGTCGGCAGGCTCGCCGAGCGGCACGGTCTGACCGTGCGGTTGCGCCCGACCTTCGACACCGCGCGCGATCCCGGCGTGACGGTGACCGTGCACGTGCCGGTCGGACTGATCGTCGCGGGCAAGCCGAGCGCGGGGCAGCCCGTCACCCCGCAGCCTTCGCCGCAGGCCGCCGCACCGCAGCGTCCGTCGGCGCCGTCCTCCATGCAGATGCGGGCCGTCACGCGGACTCCTGGGGGCAATGTCATGGTCACCGTCGATCCCGGGGTGAGCGGCCCCATCCCGGCCGCGAGCTCCACGCCCACGGCCACACCCACCGCCTCGCCCAGCGGTCCGGTCCCCACCGGTCCCGGCGGGCTGCCGCAACGGCAGCCGGGTTCGGCGATGCCTTCGTCCGGCATGCGCTCGGACGCCCAGCAGCAGAGTGCGAGTCTGCGGCCCGCGCCGGGTCAGCAGGCGCCCAGCGGTCCGCAGCGCGGCAAGCTCGCCGCGGCCAACCTGCCCAAGCGCACGCTGAACCCCGGCGGTCCGCCGCCGCGCCAGCCCGGTGGCCCCGCGGAGCAGCCCGGTGCGGGCCTGCCGCCGCGCGAGCCGACGTCCGGCGAACTGCCGGTGCGTCAGCCGGGCGCCAACGGGGTGCCGCAGCCGAGCACCGGCCTGCCGCAGCGCCAGCCGGGCGCGAACGGCGCGCCGTCGCGGGACGCGTCGAGCGGTTTGCCTCAGCGTGAGTCGGCTTCCGGTGGTTCGCCGCAGCGTGATCCGGCGAGTGGTCTGCCGCAGCGGGACTCCGCGAGTGGTTTGCCGCAGCGTTCGTCGGCTTCCGGTGGTCTGCCGCAGCGTGATCCGGCGAGTAGCCTGCCGCAGCGCGACACCGGTCTGAGCGGTCTGCCGCAGCGTGAGTCGGCTTCCGGTGGTCTGCCGCAGCGGGATCCGGCGAGTGGTCTGCCGCAGCGGGAGACCGGTCTGAGCGGTCTGCCGCAGCGGGACTCCGCGAGTGGTCTGCCGCAGCGTGAGTCCGCCTCGGGTGGCCTGCCCCAGCGGGAGCCGGGCATGACGGGCCTGCCCCAGCGTGAGCCCGGTTCCACGGGACTACCTCCGCGTGAGCCCGGTCCCACCGGCCTACCCCAGCGGCAGCCGGGTTCGAACGGTGTGCCGCAGCGTGAGTCGGCAGCGGGTGATCTGCCGCGACGTGAGTCCGCCTCTGGTGGTCTGCCGCAGCGTGAGCCGGGTGTCACCGGCCTGCCGCCGCGTCAGCCGGCGCCGAACCTACCGCAGCGCGACGCGGCGCCCGGCGGTCTGCCGCAGCGTGAACCGAGTAACGGCCTGCCACAGCGGGATTCCGGTGCCCACCGTCTCCCGCAACGCGAGTCCGCCAACGGCTTGCCGCAGCGGGAGCCGGGCTCAGGAGCACTGCCCGCCGTCAACGGCCTCCCGCAACGAGACGCGTCCCCGAGCGGTCTGCCGCAGCGTGAGCCGGGCGCGGTGCACGGCCTGCCGCAGCGTCCGCCCGCGCCGTCGGGCCCGCCGCAGCGTGAGAGCGGACTGACCGGCCTGCCGCAGCGGCAGCCGGGCGCACAGGCGCCGCAGCGCCAGCCGGTGCCGCCGGGTATCGCGCTGCCGCAACGGGACCGCGGTGGCCAGCACGCCGCGAGCGAAGATCAGCCCGCCACCGCGTCGGGCCGTGATCCCGGCAAGCACAGCTTCCGGTCGAACCCGGCCAAGACGGCGTCGTTCTTCCAGACCAGGCTGCAACCCGCCGACGAGCCGGGGGCGTCTATGGGAGGAACGCCGATCTTCGCCGAGATGATGTCGGCGTGGCTGTCGGATCCCAACGCGGACCGGTCGCAGGTGGCCGCCTCCTTCGAATCGCCGGGTGACGAAGGGTGGCAAGCGGCTCGCCGCGCCAGCGAGGCGCAGACCGAGACGAAAACGGCGGCCGGCTTGCCGCAACGTAATCCGGGCGGAAGGCTTGTCCCCGGCGGCGTGACCGGTGCGGCGGACCGGGCGCCGCGCCGCGACCCAGAAACGATCAGGTCCAGCTTGAGTCGTCACCAGCAGGGCGTCCGGGATGGCCGCGCAATGAGAGCAATGAACCTAACCGGAGATAAAGGAGACCGATGAACCCCGATCTAGGTGGTACGAATCGTCAGCTGGATTGGCTGGTTTCGAACTTTGCCAACGAGGTTCCTGGCGTAGCCCATGCCGTCCTGGTCTCGGCTGACGGCCTACTCATGGCCGCGAGTGCCCAGCTGCCCGTCGACCGCGCCGAGCAGCTGTCGGCCGTCACGGCTGGTCTGGCCAGCCTGTCAGTCGGAGTGTCGAACCTGTTCGAGGGTGGCACCGTGCTGCAGTCCGTCGTCGAGATGGAGCACGGTTACCTGCTACTCATGGCTGTCGGCGACGGTTCCTATCTCGCGGTGCTGACCAACACTTCGTGTGACATCGGTCAGGTCGGTTACGAGATGGCTCTGTTGGTCGAGCGTGTTGGCCAGACTGTTCAGGCCACACCACGCGTCACGATGGGTTCCTGATGGTGGGATGGACATAGAAGATCACCGCGTGGGGAGCGCCGAGCCGAGCCTCGTCCGCCCATACTCGCTGACCGCAGGCCGTACCAGGCCCGCGGTCGAGTTGGCGTTGGAGGCCCTCGTCGCATCGCATCCGGTCGCCCTGGAGCGGCAGTTCGAACTGACCAACATCGAGACGTCAATCGTGGAGTTGTGCAGAGAATCGCCGTCCGTTGCCGAGGTGGCAGCCCGATTGGGTATCCCTATCGGGGTGGCACGTGTGCTCGTGGCCGATTTGATCGAGGCCGGGCACGTGCGCGTATCGGCGACTTTGAAAGACGATTCCAGCGACGATGAGCGTCGCGAGCTGATCGAAAGGGTTCTCAGTGGACTCCGGCGTATTTGATTCGACGGCGCAGGTCGACACTCGTACCAGCAAGCCAACATCGGCGAAGATCGTGGTCGCGGGTGGCTTCGGTGTCGGTAAGACCACGTTGGTCGGTGCTGTCTCGGAGATTGTTCCGCTGCGCACCGAGGCATTGGTGACCAATGCGAGCGCCGGGATCGACAACCTGACCGGTATTCCGATGAAGTCGACCACCACCGTGGCGATGGACTTCGGCCGGATCAGTCTCGCCGACGATTTGGTGTTGTACCTGTTCGGCACGCCTGGTCAGTATCGATTCTGGTTCATGTGGGACGACCTGATCCGCGGCGCCATCGGCGCCGTGGTGCTGGTCGACACCCGCAGGCTGGAGGACAGCTTCGCGGCCGTCGACTATTTCGAAGCGCGCGGCCTGCCTTTCCTGGTGGCGCTCAACGAATTCGACGATGCGCTGCGATACCCGATCGAGGACATCCGGCAGGCGCTCGCGGTGCCTGCCGATGTGCCGATCCTGTCCATCGATGCCCGTCGTCGTGAGCCGGCCAAGCAGGCGCTGGTCGCGCTCACCGAGTACGCGCTACGCAAGGTGATGCAGGGCTACTGAGTGTTCGCGTGGGTTGCCTGCGCGCCGGGTAGGGCCGGATAGGCTCGCCCGGTGCGTACTTCGGCGCGAGAGTTGCTCGAGCAATTGCTCGACACGAACTCGTTCGTCAGCTGGGACCGGCCGCCGGTGACGGTGGCCGCTTCCCCGCAGTACCGCGATGCCTTGCGGAAGGCGGCGGTCGCGGCGGGCGTCGATGAATCGGTGCTCACCGGGGAAGGGCTGTTGCGAGGTCAGCGCGTGGCCGTCATCGCCTGTGAGTTCGGATTTCTGGCGGGTTCGATCGGAGTCGCGGCGGCGGAACGGATCGTCTCGGCGGTCGAGCGCGCCACCGAACTCGGGCTGCCGCTGGTCGCTTCGCCGACCTCCGGCGGCACCAGGATGCAGGAGGGCACTGTCGCCTTCGTGCAGATGGTGAAGATCGCGGGTGCGGTCGCGGCGCACAAGTCGGCTGGTCATCCCTACCTCGTCTACCTGCGCAATCCTACGATGGGTGGTGTCTTCGCCTCCTGGGGTTCGCTGGGCCACATCACTTTCGCCGAACCCGGGGCGCTCATCGGGTTCCTCGGCCCCCGGGTCTATCAGGCCCTGTACGGCAAAGCGTTTCCGGAAGGCGTGCAGACCGCGGAGAACCTGTATCGCCGCGGGGTCATCGACGGCGTGCTGCCGATCCCGGTGTTCCGCCGTATCGCCCACCGTGCGTTGAGTGTGTTCAGCGGAGTCGCGTTGCCCGATTCCGCTGCGACCCGGAGCCACTCGGATCCCGAGATGCCTTCGCCACCTGGAACGCCCAGGCCCACAGCGCCGATCCCTGTCGGGGAAACGACTGAGGCTGGAAAAGAACGAATCCGGTCCGACGACCAGCGGAGCCCCGCCGCGGGTGACTCGGTGTGGCAGTCGGTTCTCATCTCCCGCCGACCCCACCGGCCTGGCCTCCGTGAGCTGTTACGCCATGTCACACAACGTGTTCCGCTCAGCGGCACCGGGCAGGGGGAGTCCGATCGCACGGCCGTGCTCGCGCTCGGTCGTTTCCGTGGGCAGCCATGCGTGGTGTTCGGGCACGACCGGCGTGGCCAGCAAGGTGAGAACACCATGGGTCCTGCGGCCCTGCGTGAGGCGCGGCGCAGTATGGCGCTTGCCCAGGAGTTGCGGTTGCCGCTGGTTCTGGTCATCGATACGGTGGGCGCCGCGCTCTCGAAGGAGGCCGAGGAACGCGGGCTGGCGCCCGAGATCGCCCGCTGCATCGCGGATCTGGTGACGCTGGACACCCCGACCGTCTCGGTGCTGCTCGGCCAGGGCACCGGCGGTGGCGCGCTGGCGCTGCTGCCCGCCGACCGGGTGCTCGCCGCCACGCACGCGTGGCTGGGCCCGCTGCCGCCGGAAGGCGCAAGCGCGATCGTCTTCCGTGACATCGACCATGCGCCGGAACTCGCTGCGGCGCAACGGATCAGCGCCGCGGATCTGCTTGCCGACGGCGTCGTCGACCGGATCGTGCCCGAGTTTCCCGACGCCGCGGACGAGCCGGTGGACTTCGCCCGCCGGATGGTGTCCGCGATCGCGCGCGAACTGGCGAGCTTGCGCGCCCAGCCGGAATCGGAACTGCTCGCGGCCCGCCGAGCGCGTTACCGGCGGCTCGGCCTGACAAGCTGACCAGCCGGCGCAACGCGACCCCTGCCGATCCGAAGCACCCGTCTTCCAGCAAATTGCGGGCCAACACACCCGAGGGCGTGATTGACGGCTCGCCGCCGCACTTCTACCGTCGGAATGTGACCTTCAGAAGCGAGACCAGCACCGTTCCCTCGATCGTGCTGAACGACGGGAACGTGATCCCGCAGCTCGGCTTCGGCGTGTTCCAAGTGCCTGCCGAGGACGCTTTCTCGGCCGTCACCACTGCGCTCGAGGTGGGCTACCGCAGCATCGATACCGCCGCGATCTACGAGAACGAAGAGGGCACCGGCCGCGCGATCCGGCAATTCGGCCTGCCCCGCGACGAGATCTACGTCACGACCAAGCTGTGGAACTCCGAGCAGGGCTACGACTCCACGCTGCGCGCGTTCGACGCCAGCATGCAGCGGCTCGGTTTGGATTACCTCGACCTCTACCTGATCCACTGGCCGGTGGCCGCGGCAGGCCGCTTCGTGGACACCTTCCGTGCCTTCCAGGCGCTGAAGTCGCAGGGCCGGGTGCGGTCGATCGGCGTCTCGAACTTCACGGTCGCGCACCTGCGACAGCTCATCGCCGAGACCGGGGAGATCCCGGTGGTTAACCAGATCGAGTTGCACCCCAGGTTGGCCCAGCGCGAGCTGCGCGAGTTCCATGCCGCCAACGCGATCGCCACCGAGGCATGGGCCCCGCTCGGGCAGGGCACGCTGCTCGACGACAGCGTCATCGCCGCCGTGGCCGCCGAGGTCGGTCGCACTCCGGCGCAGGTGATCATCCGTTGGCACCTGCAGCTGGGCAACGTCGTCATCCCGAAGTCGGTCACGCCGTCGCGTATCGCGGAGAACTTCGACGTGTTCGGTTTCGAGCTCACGCAGGAGCAGATGGACGCGATCACCGCGCTGGACACCGGTTCGCGCATCGGTGGGGACCCGGACACGTTCACGCTCGGTCTGATCGACTGACCATCGGCGTCGCGCGGTCAGCGCAGTCGGAGATGTTCGGTGAGTTCGAGGGCCGCCGCGCGTCCCGCGCGGTTGGCTCCGACGGTGCTGGCCGAGGGCCCGTAGCCGATCAGGTGGATGCGCGGGTCGGCGGCTACCCGAGTGGCCAGGCGGCCCGACATGGTGATTCCGCCGCCGGGCTCGCGCAGTCGAAGTGGCGCGAGGTGATCGAGAGCGCTGCGGAACCCGGTGGCCCAGAGGATCACGTCCGCTTGCTGAAACGTTCCGTCTGCCCAGCGCACCCCGCCGGGTTCGATGCGCTCGAACATCGGCAAGCGGGTCAGTGCGCCGCGGGCCCGCGCCGCTCGTAACCGGTCGTCGAGCCGTAGCCCGGTGACCGAGACCACCGATCCCGGCGGCAACCCGCGCCGCACCCGGTCTTCGACCATCGCGACCGCGGCGCGACCGACCTCCTCGGTGAAGGCGCCTTCGCGGAAGCGCGGCGGTGTCCTCGTCACCCAGGTCGTCGTGGTGACCTGAGAGATCTCGTCGAGCAGCTGTACCGCCGAGATGCCGCCGCCGACCACGACGACGTGCAGCCCCGCGAATTCGTCGGCGGCCCGGTAGTCGCGGGTGTGCAGCTGGCGGCCTGCGAAGGTCTCCGCTCCGGGGTAGCGCGGGATGAACGGATGCTCCCAGGTGCCGGTGCAGTTGATCAAGCCGCGCACCCGGATCGGACCGTCCGCGTCGGTCTCCGCGTTGAGCACCGCACCACGGTCGGCGGGGTTGCCGTCCTCGGTGCGATCACAGACCACTGTGACCGACACCTGCCGATGAACTCGCAGGTCGAACCGCTTCTCGTACAGCTCGTAGTAGTGCGGCACAGCGGAGGCCGCCGGCGCGGACGAGGAACCCGGCGGCAATGTCTCGGCGAACGACATACCGGGCAGATCGTGCACTCCGTTGACCGTTTCCAGCGTCAGCGACGGCCAGCGGAACTGCCATGCGCCGCCGGGGCCGGGAGAACGGTCGACGAGCAGGAAATGCCGCTCCGGGCGCAGCCCGAGACGCTGGAGGTGGTAACCCGCCGACAGCCCCGCCTGACCAGCGCCGATCACCAAGATGTCGAAGTCCGTCGGCACAGTCGGTGATCGTATCGCCCGGCGCGGCAAGGGCCGGTCGCTGTGGCAGAGTGAAGAGACCAGACGGACTGTTCAGTCGGGGAGGTCGCATGCTCGAGGTGAGCCGGGACGGTGACGTGGTCACCATCGAACTTCAGCGGGAAGAGCGCCGCAACGCGCTCAACTACGAACTCGTGACACTGCTGCGCGAGGCCGTGCTCGCCGCTGTCGCCGAGCAGGCGCGGGTCGTCGTTTTGACCGGGCACGGCCCGGTGTTCAGTGCGGGCGCCGACCTGTCCGGGGTGTACTCCGACGATTTCCTGTCCGGGTTGCTGGAAACGCTGCACACGATCGAATCCGCGCCGATCCCGGTGATTTCGGCGATCAACGGAGCCGCGATCGGGGCGGGCGTGCAGCTGGCGCTCGCCTCGGATCTGCGGGTGATCTCGCCGGAGGCCTACATCGCGGTGCCCGCCGCGAAATTGGGTATCACCGTGGACCGGTGGACTGTGCGCAGGCTCGTCGCCTTGATCGGCGGCGGTCCCGCCCGGACGATGTTGCTGGGCGCCGAGCAGATACCGGCCGACGATGCCTACGCCTTCGGGTTCGCCAACCGGATCGGCGGTCTCGCCGACGCGCAGGCCTGGGCCAAGCAGATCGCGGCGTTGGCCCCGTTGTCCCTGCGGCACATGAAGCTGGTGCTCAACGATGACGGAACGCGTGATCCGGAAACCGCCCAGCAGCGCGCGGCGCTGGAGGCCGCGTGGACGAGCGAGGATGCCAAGGAGGGTCGATTGGCCAGGCAGGAAAAACGTCCCGCGAAGTTCGTGGGGCGATGATGGACATCAGACGTTTGGCGGGCGCCGCAACAGGCGCGCTCGGCCTCACCTGGCTGGTCCGGGCGGTGTGGGACATCCCATCGGCAATGGGGGCTTCGATTTCGGCCATCCAGCCGTACGCGGTGGGTGCGGCGACCTATCGCGACCGCCAGTTCCACAACACCGAGCCCAGCACCCAGGTGGTCGCGGGTTCGGCGCCCTCGCTGCTGGTCTCGGCCTTGACCCGGCGCAACGCGGGCAGGCCCAGAGCCCCCATCCCGCTGCAAACCCCGAAGCAGCCCACCGCGGCGGCCGCTCTCGCCGTCACCTGGTACGGCCACGCCACCACGGTGCTCGAAGTCGACGGGTACCGGATTCTCACCGATCCGGTGTGGAGCGAGCGGGTTTCGCCATCCCCGCTGGTCGGGCCCGCGCGCATGCACCCGGCGCCGCAGCCGCTGGCCGACCTCCCTCCGATCGACGCGGTGATCATCTCCCACGACCACTACGACCATCTGGACAAGGAGACCGTCCGAGAGCTGGTGGCTCGCCAGAGCGCGCCGTTCCTCGTTCCGATCGGTATCGGCGCCCATCTGCGCCACTGGGGCGTCCCGGAGGAGCGGATCGTCGAATTGGATTGGGGCGGTTCGGTATCACTCGCCGATCTGGGCCTCGATCGCAACGGCGTGGATCTGGTGATCACCTGTACGGAGGCACGGCACTTCTCCGGACGCGGCCTGCTGCGCAACACCACCCTGTGGGCCTCGTGGTCGATCGTCGGTCCGACGCGGCGGGCCTACTTCGGCGGCGACACCGGATACACCAAGGCGTTCGCCGAGGCGGGCGCGGCGCTCGGCCCGTTCGATCTGACGCTGCTGCCGATCGGCGCCTACGACGAGCGCTGGCCGGACGTGCACATGAATCCCGAGGAGGCGGTCCGGGCACACGCCGATCTCTGCGGCGGGAATCCCGGCCACGGTCTGCTGGTGCCCATTCACTGGGCGACGTTCAATCTCGCCTTCCACGGCTGGTCGGAGCCGGTCGAGCGGATGGTGACCGCGGCACGCGCGGCGGGCACGACGGTCGCGGTGCCGATGCCCGGGCAACGCGTAGATCCCTCGAGTGCCCCACCTGGCGATTCCTGGTGGGAGAATGTTGGTTGAACGACTCCGGCTAATTGACGACAGGAAGGATTCACGGCGATGAGTTTCGCGGATACGGTCAAAGGCCTGGTCGGCAAGGGGAAGGATGTGGCGGCCAAGAACGCCGACAAGATCAACCAAGCGGTCGACAAGACCGGTGACTTCATCGATCAGAAGACGCACGGCAAGTACTCGGACAAGATCGCCAAAGGCAAAGAGGCCGCCAAGAAGGTGGTCCCGCCGGATCAGTCCGGACCGCACGCCTGAGACAGCGGCGGAGACCGGGCTGCGGTCTCCGCCGCTACACTTCCGATATGGCGGCCCGCCGAAAATTCGGTGGTATCGAGGTTGACCTGAGCAACCTCGACAAGGTGCTGTATCCGGCCACCGGAACCACCAAAGGCGAGGTCATCGCCTACTATTCGGCCATCGCACCTGCCATGTTGCCGCATCTCGCCGGGCGGGCGGTCACCCGGAAGCGCTGGCCCAACGGGGTCGAGGAACCGTCCTTCTTCGAGAAGAATCTCCCGTCGCATGCTCCGTCCTGGATCGAGCGGCGCTCCCTGCGGCATTCCGATCGCAAGGTCGTGTACCCGCTGATCGATTCCGAAGCCGGGCTGGCCTGGCTCGCGCAGCAGGCCGCGCTGGAAATCCATGTGCCGCAGTGGCGTTTCGCCGGTGCCGACATGGGTCCGGCGAGCAGGCTGGTGTTCGACCTGGACCCGGGCAAGGGGGCCGGTCTCGCCGAATGCGCCGAGGTGGCGCTCGCGGTGCGGGAGATGGTCGAGGGCATCGGGTTGCACGCGTTCCCGGTCACCAGCGGCAGCAAGGGAATACACCTCTACGTGCCGTTGGATCGGGAGTTGAGTTCAGCCGGCGCGTCGACGGTGGCCAAACAGGTGGCCACGAATCTGCAACGGCTGCACCCGGAGTTGGTCACGGCGACGATGGCGAAGGCGGCTCGGGGCGGCAAGGTCTTCCTCGACTGGAGTCAGAACAACTCCGCCAAGACCACCATCGCGCCCTACTCGTTGCGAGGGCGGACAGAGCCGAACGTGGCCGCCCCGCGCACGTGGGAAGAGATCGAGAACCGGAAGAAGCTGAGACATCTGCGGTTCGATGAAGTGCTGGCCAGGTACCGTACGGACGGTGACCTGCTCGCCGAGCTGGATCCGCCGTTGGCGCGCGACGACTCGTCCACGGCGCAGGCAGGCCCGGACGCGCTGACGCGGTATCGATCGATGCGTGATCCGTCCCGCACGCCCGAGCCCGTCCCCGCCGAGTCACCTGAGCCGGGGACGAACAACCGCTACGTCGTTCAGGAACATCATGCGCGTCGCCTGCACTGGGATGTGCGGCTGGAGCGTGACGGGGTCCTGGCGTCCTGGGCGGTGCCGAAAGGCCCGCCGACCTCCACCGATCAGAACCGCCTCGCCGTGCACACCGAAGACCATCCGCTGGAGTATCTCGATTTCCACGGCGCCATCCCCAAGGGCGAGTACGGCGGTGGCGAGATGAGGATCTGGGACTCCGGCACCTACGAAACCGAGAAGTGGCGTGACGACGAGGTCATCGTGCGGTTCCACGGTAAGCGGCTCACCGGCCGGTACGCGTTGATCCAGACCAACGGCAACCAGTGGCTGATGCATCTGATGCGGGAACAGAGCGGAGCCGTACCGCGGGAGGAGCCGGACCAGCCGTCGGGCCGGATCATCCGGCCGTCCAACGGTCCCGGGCCGCTTCCACGTGGTTTGTCGCCGATGCTCGCGACTCCCGGCGACGTCGCGGAGCTCGGCGCGGGCGAGTGGAGCTTCGAGACGAAGTGGGACGGCTTCCGGCTGATCGCCGAGATCGATGTCGGCGCGATCACCTTGCGCAGCCGGGCGGGTAACGTCGTGACCGACCGCTACCCCGGCATCGTGGCGTTGTCGCGGGAACTGTCCGGCCACCGAGTGGTGCTGGACGGCGAGGCGGTCGTCTTCGACGACCATGGCGTCGCGAATGTCGCTCTGCTGCAAGCCGATGCGGCGCGGGCGGTGTTCGTCGCGTTCGACGTGCTGTATCTCGACGGCACCTCGCTGCTGCGCAAACGATATTCCGATCGCCGCAGGGTGCTCGAGGCGCTCGCCGCGAACGCTCCGTCGCTGGTGGTGCCGCCGCGACTGGACGGCCCTGGCGCGGAGGCTCTGCGCTTCAGCCGAGAGCACGGGCTCGAAGGGGTGATCGCCAAACGCAAGGATTCGGTGTATCTGCCGGGCAAGCGCGGGCATGCCTGGGTGAAACAGCGCAACTGGCGCACCCAGCGGGTGCTGATCGGCGGCTGGCGGCGCAGCACGGCACGGGACTTCAAATCCCTGTTGATCGGCATTCCGCACGACGGGCAGCTGTATTACGTCGGGCGGGTCGGCACCGGTTTCAGCGAGCCGGACATGCGGGAACTGGCCGCGCGGCTGCGCGAACTGGAACGCGGGACCTCGCCGTTCGACAACGACCTCACCGCCGAAGAACGCAAGGAGGCGGTGTGGGTGACGCCGGAAATAGGTGGCACCGTGCGGTTCATGAACTGGACCGAGGCGGGGCGAATGTGGCACCCGGCGTGGCTCGGCGCGGCGCCGGACGTGCGCGACGCTGGGTAGGGTTGTTGTTCCCAGCGCGAAACGAGGAGTGCACGGTGGACTTCAAGAACCTGGCAGGCAAGGCCATGGACCTGGCCCAGAAGAACGCGGACAAGCTGGACGCGGTGATCGACAAGGCGGGTGACCTCGTCGATGAGAAGACAGGCAAGAAGTACGCCAGGCAGGTCGACTCCGCCCAGGACGCCGCGAAGAAGGCTTTGCGGAAGCAGTGAGTTCGGAACGGGATCCGGCCACGGCCATGGCCGGATCCCGTTCAACTGTCAGTTGGTCGCCGCCAGCAGCGGGGTGATGGTGGCGCTGTCGGTCACCAGCGCATGGCCCTGGAATTCGAAGTCGTCATAGGCCCGCGCCATGGCCTCTTTGTCCCGGCCGCCGACCGCGTCGCTGATCACCACCGGGACGAAACCCAGATCGGTGGAATGCGTGACCGTAGGCGCGATCCCGATCTCCAGCGCTACGCCCGCGATCGCGTAGGCGCCGATGCGCAGGTCGCGCAGCATCGAGGCCAGCGGAGTCCCTTCGAACGCCGACATCGAGGTCTTGTCGAACACCACCTCGTCCGCTCTCGGCCGCAGCTCGGGAACCAGCTCGAAGGCCGGTGTGTCGCGTTGCAGGATGAAGCGCACCTTGTCCACCGAATCCACCTGCTGCCAGCTCATGGCCATGCGCAGCGCGAAGGCTCCGCTGAGGCGCTCGGGCAGGAAGAAATGGCGTAGGAAGATCACCGGGTAGCCACCCGAGCGCGCCGCATCGACCACTCCCACCACGCGTTCGATGATCTCCGGCCCGTCCGGCAACTGGCTGAGCACGCCGACCTGCATGTCGTAAACGATCACCGCCATCCGGTCCGGGGCGCACAGGTCGGCGAGTCCTTCGGGGATGTCCAGTCCGTTGCCATGCCGCATGCTCGGCTACTCCTCTTCGTGGCGCTCGCGCCGCGGACGGATCGCGCCCGACGGCTATTCGATTGCGCTGGGGGGATTTTCGCCAACACTGTAACCACCCCTGCGGACAGCTGAGGCGGTGGGTGTGACCTGCGATCGACCGTTGCCGGAGCGATCGGCCTCGAAGTACCGTTGAAGTCTCGAGGTCAGGGTGAACCGGCACCCACCGTACGGGACACCTGTCGCCTCTCGGGACTGGGGAGGCCCTGATGAAGGATGTTCACGGAGCGCTTGTCCTCGCGCGAGCCGGCAACCGGCCTGTGTGCGCAGCGATCCCGCGAGTGCTTCTGTCCGCGCTGATCGTTCTGTTCGCCGGCCTCAGCGCCGCACCGGAGGCGTACGCCCAGCTACTACCGCCGGACCAGGACCCGTTCTACGCGGCTCCCGCGGATGTCGGTAGGTACCGCAACGGCGCCGTGCTGGATAGCCGCCCGATCGCCTTGTTCGGGCTACCTTTGCCGATTTCGGCATGGCAGGTGAAGTACCGGACCACGGACGCGAGCGACGATCCCGTCGCCGGTGTGGCCACCGTGATGGTCCCGATGCTGCCCTGGTTCGGCCCCGGCGTCCGGCCACTGCTGTCGTACCAGGTACCCGAGGACAGTCTCGGCATCCGGTGCGCGCCGTCGTACGCGCTGCGCGGCGGCTGGGACACCGGCACGGTGAACACACTGATCGACACGCCGTTCATGGCCGAGGCGCTGCGACGCGGGTGGGCAGTGGTGGTCAGTGACTACGAGGGGCCGCGATCGCGGTTCCTCGACGGCGTGAACTCCGGACGTGGTGTGCTGGACGGTGTCCGGGCGGCCCGCGACTTCCCGCAGGCCGGACTCGGACCCGCGACGCCCGTCGGTGCCTGGGGCTACTCGGGTGGTGCGTTCGCCACGCTGTGGGCCGCGCAGATCCAGCCGCAGTACGCCCCGGACGTGCGGTTCGCGGGGATTACCTCAGGTGGCGTTCCAGCGGATTGGCCTGCCATAGCCGATGGCGCGGACGGTACGGTGCAGGCGGGGCTGGCGATGCTGATCTTGTTCGCGATCGCCCGCAACGATCCCGGCGCGGGCGTGCTGGAGTTGCTCAACGATCGCGGGCGCGCGGCACTGGTCGAGGACGGCGCGGCCTGCGGATCCGATCTGGTGCCGAAGTACGTCGGCGCGCGGGTCGAGGATTTCGCCCTCGTCCCGGATCTGCTCGCGCATCCGGCCTTCCGGGCCGCGACCGATGCCCAGGAACTCGGCGGCAGCGCGCCCGAGGCGCCGATGTACCTGTACCACAGCCGCACCGACGACGTGATTCCCGTGGCGGGTTTCACCGACTTGGTCGGCCGGTACTGCGCGCAGGGAGCGAGCGTCACCTCGGTGCACTCGATGCTGCCCACCCACAATCCGGCGGCGATCGGCGAGGCGCCCGGCGCGATGAACTTCCTCGCAGACCGGTTCGCGGGCCTGCCGGTGGCTCCCGGCTGCCGTGAACGGTGAGCGGTGAGCGCCGCAGCGTCGGTCACGCCAAGGCGCGCGCTACAGCCGCTGACGGATTCGGTCGCCTGCTCGGCTGCGCCTGGGGGCCGCGCCGGCTCCGCGAACACGAGAGCGCACCGAATCACAGTCGATTCGGTGCGCGTCGTGCCTCGAGGGCACGGGTCAGTTCTGCGGACGGCCGGTGGTGTCCATCCACTTCGTGGTGCCGGGCGGCGCGGCGAGGGTGCTGATCAGATCGATACCGGCGATGATCAGAGCCGGTCCGCCGACGACGACGGTCCCGATGATGCCGCCGATGCCCGCGCCCGCGAGCACGGTGCCGATTCCGATGGGGCCGCCGATGAGGCCGGTCAGCCCGACGATCGCTCCGATGACCGTGCCGATGAATCCGCCGACCGCGGTGGCGATGCCGAACTGCGACAGGAACGCGTCCTGCGCCCGCTGGTTCTCGAACGGCGACGCGACCGGTGTGGCCGCCGGGCGGGCCTGCGCCGCATCCTTCACGACGGTCAGCTCGAGCACCCGGCCCGCGTCGCGCACAACGTGGGGCATGGGATATTCGAGCCCGTCCTGCCGGAAGGCGAGCGGCAGCGTGACCGCGACGTTTCCGGCGGTGTCCTTGATGTCCACGGCGCCGGCGCGCGCCTCGAACGTGCCCGCGGTGAGCGTCGTGACGATCTTGTTCCCGACCAGTTGCGCTTCGTAGCCGATGTCCGGCACCGGCGCCGCGGCCGGTTGCGCGTGCGTGACGCCCGCTCCTACCGTGAGCGCGGCGATCAGTGGCGCGACTGCGGCGGTGACTTTCCGGAGAATCATTCTCGGTTCCAATCTTCATCAGGTTTCGAGCAATAGAGAACGCGGCACACGCCGAAAATCCTTCCCCCACTGGCGTGTAGATCCGTGATGTGATCAAGAAGACAGCTACTTCTGAGTGGTAACTGTACTGTGGCTGAGGGGGTTTAGGACCTTATTTTCAGGGGTAATCTTCCGCTTTTTTCCACCTATCCAGTGTTATAGCTGATAGCTATTCCACGGCAAGGGTGTTGGAGGTTCGGCCGCTTCGGTCGTGGTCGTTGAATGCGGCGCGGTGAAATCCTCGGAACGGATTGTCGATCTCGGTAGATCCCACGGAGGTTCACGAAAGAAATGTCGCGGTACATCAGGGGCTTTCGATCGCATCCCCGGAGGCGTGGGTGTGTGGCGACATCACCCGGCGCGCGGGATCGCGCAGCAAGCGGCGCGATCCGGGCCGCCCCACCGCTTGGTCGGGCACATGACAATCGGCTCTGCACTCCAGTGCCGGGACGAACCTGTCAGCACTACCGATTGGTTTCCGTCGAAACGTGACCCGGGTGGGCTTGCAAATACTCGGCGAATCTCGGGGCCATAACTTCGCCAGGACTGTCAGCTCTTTCGGTGTGTGTTCAGAACAGCAAGTGCAGAGCAATGGAGCCGAGGCAGACGCCGACGATCAGCGCGAGCGCCAGCGCGTCGCGCAGGCCGGGAGCGCTGGGGTGGGCGGTGAGCTGCCCGGTGCCGCCGCGCGCGGTGATCGCCTCACCCAGTTCACCGGCACGGCGGGTGGACACCGCCATGGCCGCGGTGAGGATGTCGATGAGCGGGTTGTCGGCGGCTCGGGCGTGCATGCCGTCCTTGGGGCGTAGGCGACGAGCGGCCCGCAGTACTCGAATCTCCTCCATGAGCAGCGGCAGACCGCGGAGGGTGAGCGCCACGACGACGGCCCACTCGTCCACCGGGATCCGAAGTCTGCGCAGCGGCGCACCCAGCTTGGCGAGAGCGGGGGCGATATCGCCCATCGGCGTGGTCCACGCGATGAGGAACGAGGCGGCGATCAGGATCAGGGTGAAGGTCGCGATCTGCGCGTAGCGCAGCACCGCCGCCCCGCCGACCGGCACGGTGATCAGGCCTCCGACGACGAACAGCGCCCAGAACCACCAGGGCAGACGCGGCAGTGTGCCCAGCGGCAGCCGGGCGGCGACGCCGACGAACACGAGGAACGCCGTCATCACACCGAGCACCGGCCAGGACGGCAGGAACATCAGCACCAGGCTGATCAGGAACACTCCGATCATCTTGGTACCCGCCCACAGGCGATGCACCGGGCTGGCGACGGGCACTTGGCGCAGCAGGACGGTGCTCATGATCGACCTCCGTGCTCGAATCGCCACGCTGTCTCACCCGTGGCGCGCAATGCTCCTTGCCCGGGATCTGCTTGCGCCGCGGCCTTGCGCGCCGCCGGCGTGGCGTCCCATGCGGCCTCCGCGCTCAGAATGCGTCCCGAGCGCAGGTGTACCGTGCGGTCGCACACCGCTGCCATGTCGGCCACGTCGTGCGAGATGACGATCAGCGTCAATCCGGAATCCCGCAGGCGCGCGAGCAACTCCACGATGTCGGCCCTGCCCTCCGGGTCGAGGCCGGCCAGTGGTTCGTCGAGCACGACCACCTGAGGATGGCTGGCCACGATCGCGGCGAGAACCACGCGTTTGGCCTGGCCGCCGCTGAGTTCCTCGATCGAGCGCGCGGCCAGTGACCGGTCCAGCCCGACCGCGTCCAGCGCGCGCCCGACCGCACCGGAGCCCGTTGCCCGGCCGCCCCAGTCCGCGATCTCCGCGCCGACGGTCTGCTTCTGCAATTGCAGGCGGGAATGCTGGAAGGCCAGCTCCACCCGGCCGATCTGTTTGCTGATCGGCTTGCCGCGCAGTTCGCAGCGTCCGGAACTCGGTTCGATGAGGCCCGCCATGATCCAGGCGAGGGTGGACTTGCCCGAGCCGTTCCCGCCGACGATGAGCAACGCCTCACCCTGCCGGACGGAGAGGTCGACGCCGTGCAGGGCGGGCGCTTCCCACGGCGTCGCGCGGTTGTAGGTGTGCCGGACATCGCGCAGTTCGAGGATCGGCTCGCCCATCGGCCTGCGCCGGGTGTCGCGCACCGGACGTGGCCACGCGGGCAGCCGCTCGACCGACCGTCCCGCCGCCAGGTGCACGATGCGGTCCGCGGCCGCGGCGTCGGCTTCGTGGTGGGTCACCAGCACCACGGCCATCGGATGCCGTTTCGGCAGCGCGGCCAGCAGTTCCACCAGTTCCCGGCGCCCGTCCGGATCGACCATCGAGGTCGCTTCGTCGGCGATCAGCAGTGCGGGCCGCCGGGCCAGCGCCGCCGCGACCGCCAGCCGCTGCTGCTGTCCGCCGGACAGCGTGGCGGTCTCCTTCGCCCCCATTCCGGCGAGACCGACTTCCTCGAGCAATCCGTCGACGTCCACTTCGGCGGCCAGCCGCTGGGGCAGTCCCCACACGACGTCGTCGGCGACGAGCACGCCGAGGGTCTGGCTCTCCGGTCGCTGCAATACCAGCGCCGTCCCCCCGAGCCTGCCGAGTCCGGCCGACCCGGGACGCTGCACCGATCCCGAGGTCGGCGGTAATCCGGCGAGCAGACGGGTCAGCGTCGACTTGCCCGAACCGTTGTGCCCTACCACGGCGACGAATTCGCCGACCTCGACGGTCAGGTCGATCTCGCGCAGCGCCTCGCGCATCGCGCCGGGGTAGCGGAAACCGGCATCGCGCAGCGTGACCGGCAACGGCGCGATGGGCCGATCGTCCAGCGGTGCGTCGAGCCGGTCCCGGCCGGGCAGCCAGGCGAGCCGGTCCAGCACCGAGCCGAGGACGTACCAGGAGAACATGCCGGTGGCCACCATGCCGAGCGCGATGCCGCCGCCGATCCAGACCCACCACCAGCGCAGCACCGCGTCGGTCAGGTCCGCCACGAACTGCCCCAGCGGCGCCAGTTGCGCCTCACGCGCGAGATCCTGCAAGCCGCGCGAGAGGTTGCGGATGTTGTCGAAGAACAGGTTGCGCACGGTGGACAGCACCAACAGCGATCCGACGGCGAACGCCGCCCAGGCCAGCCCGGCAAGCAGCGAGAGCCCGAACACCGCGACGACACCACCCCCGCGCCGCTTCACCGTGCCGATGATCCCGCCCATGGTCGCCGCCGCGACCAACGCCGTCGCCGACGCCATACCGGCCGCGACGAAGGTGACCAACGTCGCCGCGATCGTCGCGGTGACCAGGGCGCGCAGGCGGAACCGGTGCGCGATCAGCCCGATCGGGACCGCGGCGACCAGCTGCAGGGCGGCGGCGAACGGGACCACCGATCCGACGGTCACCAACCCGACGGTGGCTCCGCCCAGCACCGCGCCGGTGGCCAGCTCGATCGGACGCAGCGGCCCCCGCACATCCGGGTCGCCCGGACGGGGCAGTTCATTCACAGCACAAGTCTGCCAGCCCGGCGAGGTCGGCCGGGTCAGGGCGAATTCGAGTGAGGCTCTCGACGCCGCCGTCCGTCACGAGACCGGTGTGAGGGTGTAGTGGCTTGGGTCGAGGCGACGGGTGTGGCGGCGGTAGCTGGTCTGCGAGCCGGGCCAGTTGTTGGTGATGCGGCCCGCGGCGTTGCGGTACCAGCTGGAGCAGAAGTTCCACGGCGTCCGGGCCAGGCGTTGCTGGAGAGCGGTGTTGTAGTGCTCCTCCAGATCGGCGCGAACGTCGACGCAGTGGCCGGGGTGGTCGGCGAGCAACTGCACGGCCTGGCGGATGTAGCGGGTCTGCGACTCGATCATGTAGATGATCGAGCCGACGCCGAGATTGGTGTTCGGGCCGTAGACCAGGAACAGGTTCGGGAAGTCGGGCACGGTGATGCCGTAGTACGCGTGCGCGCCGTCGGCCCAGGCGTCGGCCAGCTTGCGGCCCCCGCGGCCGTAGATGTCCATCGGCCACAGGAACTCCGTGCCCTTGAAACCGGTGCCGTAGACGATCACGTCCGCCTCGTGCGTGACTCCGTCGGCGGTGCGTACGCCCTGCGGGGTGATCGCGCTGATCGCCGTGGTCTCCACCCGCACGTTCGGTTGGGTGAGCGCGGGGTAGTAGTCGTTGGAGAACAGCGCGCGCTTGCATCCGATCGGATAGCCGGGCGTGAGCTCGGCCCGCAATCGCGGGTCCTCGACCTGTTTGGCGAGGTGCCGGGAGGCGATGCGGCCCACCAGCCGTGCGATGGCAGGGACCTCCACCAGCCCGAGGGAGACGAACTCCGCGATCGACCACCACCCGAACCGCTCGGCCAGCAGCGCGCCCGGTACCCGCGCGAACAGGTTGTGCTGGATCGGCGAGTAATCGGTGTCGAACTTCGGGATCACCCATGCGGGAGTGCGCTGGAACAGCGTGAGGTGGGCGACCGTGGGCTGGATTTCCGGGATGTACTGCACGGCGCTGGCTCCGGTGCCGACGCAGGCGACGCGTTTGCCGCTCAGGTCGACGTCGTGGTCCCACTCGGCCGAATGGAACGACGGGCCCGCGAAGGTGTCGATGCCGGGAATGTCGGGCATGGACGGACGCGACAGCTGACCCACCGCAGAGATCAGCACGTCCACGATCCGGGTATCCCCGTCGGCGGTGCGGACGGTCCACCGACCGGTGGCGTCGTCGAACTCGGCGTCGGTGACGCTCGTGCCGAAGCGGACCGACTCCAGCACGCCGTGCCGTTCGGCGACGCCGCGCAGGTATTCGTGGATGGCGGCACGCCCGGAATACCGCTGCGGCCAGTCCGGCTTGGGTTCGAACGAGTACGAGTACAGCGGGGACGGCACGTCGCAGGCCGCGCCGGGGTAGGTGTTCTCCCGCCACACGCCGCCGATGTCCTCGGCGCGCTCCAGAATGATGATGTCGTCGAAGCCGTTGCGGCGCAGTTCGACCGCCATGCCGATGCCGCCGAAGCCCGCCCCGATGACGAGGATCGATGGCCGACGGCGCCCTGTCATGTGACACTCCTCACTCCGACCGTAGCTGACTCCACTGTAGGAGCCGCCGTGCCGTCGTATAGAGAAATTCGGCCATAATGTCCGCGTGGAGCGGGTACAGGATCCGGACATCCGCGATTGGAACTTTCCGCGCGGCGTGGCCAGCGTGGCGCTGATGGTCGGCTACGCGGCCGAACACGGCGTTCCCGCCGCCCCCATGCTGCGCGGCACCGCGCTCACCGAGCAGCAATTGCGCGATCCGGACGCACAGATCGATGCGCACACCGAGCTGGCGGTCGTGCGCAATCTCGTCCGTGAGCTCGCCGGCCGGCCCGCGCTGGGCGTGGAGATCGGTCGCCGCTACCGGATCACCACCTTCGGCATCTTCGGCTTCGCCTGCGTCAGCAGCCCGACGCTGGGTGAAGCGATCAGCTTCGCGCTGCGTTATCTGGACCTCAGCTTCACGTTCTGCCTGCCGGTGGCCGAGTGGGGCGACAGCGAGTTCGTCGCGGTGGTGCACGACGAGTCGGTGCCGACGGACGTGCGCCAATTCCTTGTCGAACGCGACGTCACCGCGATGCATCGGGTGATGAGCGATCTGCTCGGCACCCCCTTGCCGCTGACCAGGGCGGAATTCCGTTTTCCCGCGCCCGCTCACGCGGACCGAATCATGGACGTCACCGTGGTCGCGCCGCGTTTCGGGATGCCGCGCAACCTGTTCGCGATCGAGCCGATGCTGCTGGAACAACCGTTGCCGCAGGCCAACGAGCACACCTGGGCGATGTGCCTGGCGCAGTGCCGTGATCTGGTGCACCGCCGCAGGGCCCGCACCGGCATCGCGGCCGAGGTACGCGAGCGGCTGGTGCCGCGCGGCGGCGCGGACGGGTTCGCCGCGCCGCCCGGCATCGACGCGGTGGCGAACGATCTCAACATGAGCACGCGCACGCTGCGGCGTCATCTGGACGCGGCGGGCACCAGCTATCGCGCGTTGCTGGACGAAGTACGGCGCGCTCTGGCAGAGGAAATGCTCACCGCCACACCGCTTTCGGTGAGCGATGTGGCGATCCGGCTCGGCTATGCCGAAGCCTCGACTTTCATCTTCGCCTTCAAAAGGTGGACCGGTAACACGCCGGCGGCCTACCGCCGGGAGCGCGCCGTCCGGCGTTAGGCGCCTTCGCCGCGGCCGCTCCGGCTGCCGGTGTAGGCCAGCTCGCGGATCTTGCCGACGGCTTTCGGGAACAGCTCCACCTCGGGCGGATGGTTCAGCATCGGATCGAAGTAATCCGTTCGGTGCTCGGCGGATTCCGCGGGACGCAACGTGAGTTCGGCGACCCGCCAGGCCGATCCGACGAGGCGGCTCGCGGTGAGGGTGAAGCTCACCAGGTCTTCGTTCAAGTGGGCTTGCATCGACTCGAGCGACGCCGAGGCCGGTTGAACGCTGTCCGGTTCGGCGAAGAACCAGGTCGGCGCGGAGTTGTCGATCCGGTAGGGCATCAGGCAGCCGTAGCGTGCGCTGGCCCAGCCGCGCGCCGGGGTGATCACGAAGCGGCCGAGTGGTCCCCGGCCGGTGGTGGCCAACGCGAAATCCCAAGGCTGGTCGTCATGGCCGAGCACCCGGAAGGCCAAGCCCAGGACATCGGGCAGTCCGTCCGGCATCCCGACACCCTTGGACAGCCGTGCGATCACCGCGCGATCACCGGGGCCGAACAGCGGCTCGAACTCGGGTTCCGCGTGCAGACGACCGGCCAGGTGCAACCCGTTCGGGTGGAATACCCGCGCATGCCGGATCCGTGCTCCGGCCGCGAACGCGTTCTTCACCACTGCGGCTGGTAGATCGACCATGGTGATCCTCCCGGGTAGGCGTCGTGTGCCTCCCGATTGCCCCGGCTCGTGCCAGGTAAACCGCGCTCAGGCCGGTTGCACGCCGATCCGGCCGCTCATCGGAACGGACCGGAAATGGGTGGTGAGCCGGTGGTCGTCATCGATGACGTGCAGCGAGACCGCCGGGTCAGGGGCGTAGTCCATGACGTGATCGGGCAGGTCGAGTTCCCACTCGCCGCTCAGCACCGACGCGGTGCTGGGGGCGACCAGCAGCGGGCGTCCCCCGAACGTGGTGGTCGCGGCCGAATGCGCGTGGCCGGTGAGCACGGCGACGATCCGGTCGTCACCGGCGACCAGGTCGGCCAGCCGCTGCGGGTCGGCGAGGGAGATCTCGTCGACGATCGGGCTGAACAGGTGCGCGGGGGGATGGTGCAGCGCGAGCAGGATCGGCTTGCCCGCGGGCGCGGCGTCGAGCACCTCGCCCAGCCACCGGTAGGTCTCCTCGGCGAGTCGACCGCCTGCCTCGCCCGGGACGCTCGAATCCAGCAGCGCGATGGTGAGATCGCCGATGCGGTGCACGTGGTTGATCGGTGCGTCGGAGGTGGGCTCGCCGAGCAGGCCGGTGCGGAACCCGGCGCGGTCGTCGTGATTGCCGGGGATGGCGTACACCGGGGTCTCGGCTTGGAACGCGAGCTTGGCCTCCGCGTACTGCTCGGGTTTGCCGGATTCGGTGACGTCGCCGGTCACCAGGATGGCATCGGGTCTGCGGCGCAGGCCGGCGAGGAACGCCATGACCCGCTGGACACGTTCGGCGTTGCGGGTGCCGAGATCGAAATGTGTGTCGCTGACCTGAGCCACCAGGATCATCGGCATTCGCTTTCGCTAGGGGTTCGCTGCACTGCGTCAGAGTGTGCGCGCGTCGCGCCCGCCGCACGCCATCAGGCTAATTGACCTGCGTATTACGCGTCGCCATGACGCTCGCCACCGCGCGAATGATGTCCGCCGGTATGTGCGGAGAGTCACATTGTGAAGTGTGTGGTGGTGCTGGTCGGGGCTCCGTATCGAGCGGTCCCGGCACATGGAAGGTGGCGCCGATGCCCGTGCTTTTGGAAACGTCAGGATGCGGGCGGTTCGGACACCGCGTCGGAGAGGGTGCGCAGGGCGCGCAGGAAAACGCGGCGGTCCGATGCGGGAAGCCGTTCGAGCAGGCGGTCCTCGCCGGCCTGGATGTCGTGCTGGGCGCGGTCGCGCAGATCGCGGCCCGCGTCGGTGAGCGACACCAGGTTGACCCGCCGGTCCGTGGGGTCCGGCTCGCGGGTGATCAGTCCCCGGCGCTGGAGTTCGTCGAGCACGCCGATGATGCGGGTCTTGTCCGCGCCGATCGCCTTGGCCAGCGCCGCCTGGGTGTGGACGGGTTCGGAGTCGAGGCCGAGCAGCACGGCGTAGCCCCACATCGACAGCTCGTGGCGCTCCAGCACGGGCAGCTCCAGGGCCATCAACGCCCGGCCGAGCGGCACGAGCATCGCGGCGAGATCGGGACGGACGTTCGGCATGGATCGACGATACTGCTTGGCAAATCGTACGCTTAAGCTTACTATAAGCTCATGCTTACTGAATCTATGGAAGATATGCGCGCCCGTCACGCCCGTTCGGTTCGATTGACCGTGGACGTCGTCGCCCGCGTGCGCCCTGATCAGCTGGATGCCGAAACCCCTTGCACTGGTTGGCGTCTACGTGACCTGCTGGAACACATGACCGCGCAGAATCACGGCTTCGCCGCTGCCGCGCGGGGCGGCGACGATCCCGGGGTCTGGGCTGTCCGCACGTCCGCCGATCCGGTCGCCGCCTATCTCGCCTCCGCCGACGACGTGGTCGCCGCCTTCGCCGCGCAAGACGTCTTCGAGCGCTCGCTGGCGTTTCCGGAAGCGCCTGGCCACCCTGTTCCCGCCACCCAGGCGATCGGCTTCCACCTGGTGGACAGCGTCGTCCACGCCTGGGACGTCGCACGATCGATCGGAGAAACCGTCACTCCCGATCCGGCCGTAGCCGAAGCGGCGCTGAACATAGCCCTCGCCGTCCCCGACGGCCCCGAACGGTCCGCCCCCGGTTCGGTCTTCGCGCCGGCGCTGTCCGTCCCGGAACAATCCTCGACGCTCGACCGCATCCTCTTGCTCCTCGGCCGCTCCCCGAACTGGCCGAGCTGACCGTCCGCCCGTCGCTCCCAAGGCTTTCCGCTGCTCGCACCGGCGGCGAATATGTGCACAGCCCGCCTGGGGATGACTGTGGAGGAAACGGAGTCGACGCCCAGGTGACCGACACCGGGCTGTAAGCGGAAGGGGATCGCGGGCGGGGTCAGCCGAGGGTAGGCAGCAGGCCGGCGGCGTGGGCGAGGGTCGCCGGGTCGGCGGATTCCCCCGGCGGGCCCCAGAACTCGGTGTCGGGTTCGGCGGTCAACCTCAGTTCCGGCGGGGTGCGCCAGGAGGCGGTCAGGCCCAGGCGCCAGGAATGCAAGTAGGTCCGTTGGTGGGCGCCGGAGCGATCGAACAAGGGGTCGCCGACGATCGGATGTCCGGTCCAGGCGAGATGGACGCGAATCTGGTGACGGCGGCCGGTGACGGGGCGCAGCGCGAGGACAGTGTGCGCCGGGGCGCGCAGCACGGTCACGAAATGGGTGAGCGAGGGATAGTTCTTGGCGGGCAGCAGGTCGGTGTCCTCGACGAACCAGCGGCCCTCCCGGCAGCGGATGCTTTCGCGCGCGGCCGCGATGCGCACCCGGTTCTTGCGTCCCACGCTGAGCGGCAGATCGATCACGCCGGAATCGGGCAGGCCGGTGGCCGCGACGACGGCCAGATACGCCTTGTCGGCGGTCTGTTTGTTGAACTGCCTGGTCAGCTCACCGTGCGCGGGCAGTTCCTTCGCGAAGAGGATCAGGCCGGAGGTCACCTTGTCGATCCGGTGCACCGGATAGAGCGTTTCACCGGAGGCGGCCGCCAACTCGACGAGGTCGGTATCGTGGCGCTCCCCGGTGACGGAGATTCCGGCGGGTTTGTGCAGAGCCAGAATCGCCGCGTCCTCCTCGACGAGGGAACGCGCGCGCAGCTGTGACCAGTCGGTGTCCACCGGACGAGCCTAGGGCGGCTGTGGTCGGCTGCGGCACGCGGTCGCGGCTACCTGCCGTTCTTGCCGTTACGGCGGAGCAGGTGCGGGCGCAGGCGATTGAAGCCGCGCACCCGGACGCTGCGCAGGTGCTTGATGGTGAACGAAGGGTCGCCCTCCAACGCGGCGGCGGCGTGGTCGTCGATCAGGACGGTGCCCGGCCGCGCGACGCCGGTGAGCCGGGACGCGATGTTCACCACCGAGCCGTACAGATCTCCGAAGCGTTGCAGGACCGGGCCGTAGGCGATGGCGACACGCAGGTCCGGGGTGCCGCCGACCATCATGGTCGACTCCTGGATGGCCAGGGCGGTGCGGGCGGCCTCGGTGGCGCTCTCGGTGGCGAACATGACTTCGTCGCCGACGTTCTTGATCACCCATCCGCCGTTCTCGGTGATGGCGGCGGTGGTGGTGGATTCGAACGCCTCGAGCAGCATGGACAGCTCGTCGGGGTGCAAATGCCTGGTCAGCCTGGTGTAGCCGACCATGTCGGCGAAACCGACGGCCAATTCGCGCACCGACTCACCCGCGCTCGTCCCCGGGTCGAGCGAGCGCGACAGCGCCGCGGCGAGATGCCGTCGCCACGCGTAGATGTTCAGCTGCTCGAGCGTGGCGATGGCGCCTTCGGTGGCGATGCGCACGGCCTCCTCCGGGTCGGCGGCGGGGTCCATGCTCGCGATGCGCTCCTCGATCTCCGCCAGCACCAGGTCCACCTGCCATTCGGCCAGCCGCGCCATGCCCTGGCCGAGCGTGCGCGCGGTCGCCGACTGCTGCCGGGTGTCCGCCGCGGCCAGGACGGTCAGCTGCTCGAAGTTGCGAACCGCGGCGACGTCGGCGTCGGCGTAGTCGACCGCCGCGTCTCCGATACTCGACGGGAAACCGAGCGCCAACCACAATCGCTTCGTCAGCGCCGTCGTCGTCCCGGACCGCTCCGCGACCTCGGTGCGGTCGTACCGGCGCGCTCCGTCGAGCAAATAGGACTCGACGATCGACCGCACCAGCTCGGACCTCTCGGTGGGCACCATGATCGGTACCTTACGGGCCACCTCCGAAGAGTCCGCGTCCATTGGGTGAGTTCACATAACTCCGTCTACCCGAGGTCGAGTTCGGCCCCGCACCGACAGCGTGTGCGTCCTCTGTGACCACCGAGACGGTCCCCGCCGTGCCGTGGTCGGTACACCCGCGCGCCGGCGGCGGGTATGCGCTTGGGCGCGAACGGATTCGATCGCGCAGCGCCAGGGCTAGGTGGTGGTGGACGGAGTGCGTCCGCGGAAGGTGCGGCGGAGGTCGTCGACCCATTCGGCCGGTATTTCCCACGGGATGAAGTGCCCGCCGTGGTGGTGGGCGGTGAGGTTGACGTGGTTGTACCAATCGCCGCGGTCGCTGTCGAGGAAGCTTTGCACCCGGCGGTCGGTGGTGACGCCGGGCGGGTTCTCGTAGCCGACGAAGGTGATGCCGGTGGGAGCCTCGACGGGGGGCTGCCGGTCGTGCGAAGGGCGCCACGGGTAGCGATTGTTGTTGGCGTAGGTGCGGATCGAAGAGCCGATGGAGTTGGTGACCCAGAAGATCATCGCGTGGGTGAGCAGGTCGTCCTTGCTGAAGACGGACTCGATGTCGCCGCCGTTGTCGCTCCAGCTCACCCAGCGTTGCAGGATCCAGGCGAGCAGTCCGGCGGGCGAGTCGGACAAGCCGTAGGCGAGGGTGCTCGGTTCGAGCACATGCGCGGCCAGGTGGACGGCGAAGCGCCGTTCCAGCGCGATGATCCGGGCGCGCACGTCGGCGGGCAGGCCGTCCGGAATGGGTCTGCCGCCGGTGATGTCCCAACCGCGGTCGCCGTCGAACAGGGTGAGCTTCTGGCCGGAGCCGATGTGGATGCCGTACAGCTCGTCGGCGTACTTGTGCCCGAGCTGCCCCGTGACCAGCGCGCCGACATCACAGCCCGCCGCGGCGTACTTCGTATGACCGAGCGTCTCGGTCATGAGAACGTGCCAGAGGTCGGCGACCTTCCAGAAGTTCATGTCCGGGTTATCCGGCAGCGGCGCGGAGAATCCGAACCCGGGGAACGAGGGGACGATCACCTCGAACGCATCGGCAGGGTCGCCGCCGAATGCCGCGGGGTCGGCCAGCGGGTCGACAACCTTCGCCCAGTGCCAGAATGTCCAGGGCCACCCGTGGGTGAGGAGCAACGGAGTCGGGTTCGGCCCGGCGCCCGGCTTTCGCATGAAATGCACCGGCACGCCGTCGGTCTCGACGAAGTAGTGCTCGTAGGCGTTGATCGCGGCCTCGGCGGCGCGCCAGTCGTGACCGGTGCGCCAGTACTCGACCAGTTCCTGGAGATAGGTCCGCGATACGCCGTAGGACCAGTCCTCATTACCCGCGTCGACCGGCCAGCGCGTCAACTCGAGTCGTCGCCGCAGGTCGGTGAGCACCTCGTCGGACACATGAATGGGCGTGGACTCCAGCGGGAACGGCCGCTTCTCGACTCCACGGGAACGCTCATGACTCACCGGGCCAGTATGCTCCGCGCGTTCTCCGTGTTCGGCGTCAGTTCACCCGACGCTGCCGATCAGTCGTGTCCTTTTCCGGTGTGCGGAGAAGGCGGATTTGATCACGGAGGTCATCGCAACCCTCGGCGCACCGCGATAACGTCGGGCCGACGGATGGATCTCTGATCGGAGGGCGCTGTGGTCAAGACCGGAGGGGCTGCGAAGCTCGAGGTCACGGAGGGTGCGCTGACGCACGGCATGCCGTACTTCGCCATCGGTTCGGGTCGGCCACTGGTGTTCCTCCGGTGGTTCACCCCCGACCACGCGAATCCGCACGGTTGGATGCGTGACTCCGAGATCAAGGTGCTGCGGCCGCTGGCCGGGCACTTCCGCGTCTTCGCGGTGGGCCGCGCGCCCGGCATGGCCGAGGGCATCACGATGGCCGAGATCGCCGCCGAGCACGCGGACGCGCTGCGCGGCGAGTTCGGCGAGCCGGTCGACGTGCTCGGCATCTCCTCGGGTGGTTCGGTGGCATTGCAACTCGCCGCCGACCATCCGCGAGTCGTGCGCCGCCTTGTCGTCGCATCATCCGGATGCCGTTTGGATCCGGCCCTCAAGGAAGGGCAGATGCGTTACGCCGAAGCCGCTTTGCAGGGGCGGCGGGCGATGCACCACTTGGCGTCGAGCGCCGTGTCCTCGCCCGTCGCCGCCCGCTTCGCGGCGGCCGCCATGTGGCTGATCGACCCGTTGACCCGTCCCCGCAACCCTGCCGACACGCACGCCTTCCTGCGCGCAGAAGACGCGTTCGACCTCACCGAGCGCCTCGGCGACATCCAGGCGCCCACTCTCGTGATCGGCGGCGAACGAGACGCCGCCTACAGCCTGGGCACCTTCCGCCGCACCGCCGACGGGATTCCCGATTCCCGCCTCGTCATCTATCGCGGCGCCGGCCACATGGGCGCGGTCAAACATCCCCGCTTCGCCGCCGACGTCACCGACTTCCTCACCCGGCCTGCCTGACCCCGTCACCGGCTTCGCCGGCGCGGTCGCTCCTCGCCCAGGCCGAGGCCGAGGCCGCTGTGCATCGGCCGTGGTCACTGCGAACCTGTTCTGGCTTCGTCCGACCGGTGGTCAGGGTTTGGGGGTGGGGGTCCAGTAGCCGCGGCGGCGGTTCCGGATGGCTGCGCGGGCGGCCGTGTGGAGGCGTTCGGCCAATTCGGCGGGAGCCGACAGGTCGTCCCACATCCAGCGGACGACCGTCCAGCCGAGGGCTCGGAGTCGCTCGTCGCGCAGCTCTCGCGCGGTGATTGCCTGCGCGTCGGGTGAGAGGCCGCCTGACGCGGCTCGGCGGTCGGGTTTCCCGTCGAACTCGCCGACCACGCCGAGGTCGGGGAACAGGAAATCGACGCGACCTACGCATATCTCGTTTTCGGAGAAGACGCGCGCGTGCAGCTCGGGAGCGGGGAAGCCGCGTTGGCGCAGCAGGATCCGGCTGCGGGATTCGCCGACGCTCTCGCTGCGGCCGTCCAGGAAGTCCAGGACCAGGGCAGCTCGGCGGCATCCGGGCCGCTGCCGGGCCCGGCGGAGGTGTTCGCGCAGTTCGGTGGTGGTCGTCAGACCCTGACGCAGTGCGGAATCGCCCACGGCCACCGACTGTTCGAAGCCTTCCGAGCGCGCGATATCGAGGACGGTGCGCGCCGGGGTGGTCACGCATACGTTGTCGACCAGGGTGATCTCGTCGGGCTCCACCCGGGCGGAGTGGACCACGACCCGTCTGCTCAGCCGGCCGCCGTTGATTCGATTCCTGGTCAGATGGACGCGGTCGAGCCGAATGCCCCAAGTGGGCAGCCCGTGCAGCACTGCCGCGGAGCAGTGGCTCGTGATGGCGGAGTCGGACGTGGACTCCGCGGTCGCCAGCGTCAGCAGCAGATGCCGACCGGGCGCACCGAGCCCGGATCGCGGCGCGGTCAGATAGTGCCCGGCCCGCAGCCGCTGCCATTGTCCGGTCCGGCACAGCCGATACAGCGCCTTGTCGGACAGACCCGATGCCAGCGCTTGCCGACGCGAGATCAGTTGCGGTGCTTCCATACCGACGATCGTGATCGATCACCGCCCGGGAGACGCCCGCCGCTGCGGTGAATGTGGACAACTCGCGGGCTGTGGACAACCGCCATGCGGAATCAGCCCATCTGCGTCATGCCCGCCGCCACCACCCGCGCCACGTTCAGCACTTCGTCGGCGGTGGGCAGTGGCACACCGTCGAGGGCGTGCAGCCGGTCCGTGCTGGCGATGGCGAACATCGCCGAGACCCAGGCCGCGGCACACGCGCGCAGGGTTCCCGGGTGGACCGGTCCGGGGGCGCTCGCCTGGAGCACCTTGGCGGTCACGTCGAGCATCTGATCGCGCAGGCGGCGCAGCTGCCGCCGGACGTCGGGGTGGGTGTCGGCCTCCCGCCACAGGATCACCCGCAGCACCGACGAGTGGTGGTCGCGCAGGTTCAGCGCGGCATCGAGGTTGACCAGGCTCGCCGCCGGATCGCCAGGCGTCACCACCGTGCCGATGTCGTCGATCGGCTGCGCGGGCACCCGCTCGGACATCAAGGCGGACAGGATCGAATCCTTGGTCGGGAAGTAGTAGAAGACGAGTCCTTTGGGGACACCGGCCGCGGCGGCGATGGCCGCCGTCGCGGTGGCGTCGAATCCCTGCGCCGCGAAGAGTTTCTCCGCGGCGTCGAGGATGAGCTGCCGGGCGTCGCCGTCGGCTTTCGCGCTGCGGCGACGCCCGGCGCGCCGGGTCTTCGGCATCTGCATCAGTGATGCGGAGCCATGCCGTGCAGACGTCCCGACACCGCGGGCAGCGCCGCTACCGCGACCACCACCGTCACTATTCCGACCACCCATGCGGTCCAGGATGCGCTGCGGTACTCCGTGAAATCCATAACCCACGGTGAGAGGAACAGCAGCGCGCCGCACAGGCCCATCACGTAGTCGGCCGCCGCCATTTCGGGGCGGGCCATCTGCGCGAGACCGGTGAGGGCGATGAGCACGCCGAGCACGATCAACGACCACATGGCGTTGTCGTTGGTGTCCACCCAGAGGGGGGACAGCGCGGTGAAGGCTCCGAGTACGACAGCCAGGAAATCCTGCGCGCGGCTCTCGGTGAACATATGTACCTCCTCGGGCTGTGACTATGTCCTATCCTCGGTATAGTCCTGATTGACCGCCCGATCAATATCGGAACGGCTACGATTGCGTCGCTGTTGCCCGGCCCTCTCGGCGTGATCGTCCTCACAGAGGCCGGAGCCATGCAGAGGTTAGGGTGGGCTTCGTCTCACCGCCGGTTCCGCGGAATCGGCTGCCGGGTTCCAATGAAGGGATGGCCGCATGACCGCGCCGATCGTGATCGTCGGAGCCGGCCTCGCCGGCCTGCGCACCGCGGAAGAATTGCGCCGCGCGGGCTACGCCGGTGAACTCGTGCTCATCGGTGACGAGTCGCGGTTGCCCTACGACCGGCCCCCGCTGTCCAAGCAATTCGTGCGCGGCGAAACCGACGACACCACATTGCGCCCGTGCGAGTTCTACAGCGAGAAGCGAATCGATCTGCGGTTGAGCACGGAAGCGGTCGGCGTCGACGCCGACGGCCGCCGCGTCCGGCTCGCCGACGGCACGACGCAGGATTACGACCAGCTGATCGTGGCCACCGGGCTGCGCCCGCGCCGCCTTTCCGGCCTGCCCGATCTCCAGGGCGTGCACGTGCTGCGCGGCCATTCCGACGCCGTCGCTCTGCGCGCCGATCTGAACGCGGCCACGACGGCGCTCGTCGTCGGCGCCGGGTTCATCGGCTGCGAGCTGGCCGCAAGCTTCCGTGCGCACGGGGTGCACGTCGTGCTGATCGAACCGCAGGCGACGCCGCTGGCCTCGGTGCTCGGCGAACAAGTGGGCGAACTGGTCGCGCGGATGCACCGCGCGGAAGGCGTCGACCTGCGCTGCGGCACCGGCCTGGACACTCTTTTCGGCGACGACGCCGGGCGGGTTCGCGGGGCGCGGCTGTCCGACGGTACGGAGGTCGCCGCCGGCCTCGTCGTGATCGGGGTGGGCTCGCGGCCGGTCACCGAATGGCTGAACGATTCCGGGATCGCGCTGGCGGACCCGGCGGCCGGTGGCGGCGTGCTCGCCGACGAGGTGGGGCGGACCTCGGCCGAAGGCGTGTGGGCGGTCGGCGACGTGGCGGCGTGGCTGCACGAGACCGGATCGCGCAAACGCGTCGAACACTGGACCAACGCGGGCGAACAGGCCAAATTGGTCGCCTGCGCGCTGCTGGGAGCCGACCTGCCCACGGCCGCCCGCGTCCCGTACTTCTGGAGCGACCAGTACGACGTCAAGATCCAGGCTCTCGGCACCCCCGGCGCGACCGACGAGGTGCACATCGCCTCCGACGACGGCCGTAAGTTCCTCGCCTACTACGCGCAGGGCGGCAATCTCACCGGTGTCGTCGGCGCGGGCATGACGGCCCAGGTCATGAAGGCGCGCGCCAAGATCGCGGCGGGCGCTCCGGTGACCGAACTCCTGGCGCCGCGCTGAACGCTCGGTCGAAGCCACGTCAGCGGGCGCGGTGAAGCAGGGCACTGCGGCGCACGGGTGAAGTCGCCGCCGGGTGTCACGAGACGGCGTGGACGTGTTCTCGATCGCCGGAAATGGGACCCCGGCGCGGTGTGGCGGTCGCGGCACAGGTGGGCGCGGCCGGCGCGGAGCGCGTGCAGGGCCGTGAGCGGTGTGCGTGGCTGTCAGCGGGGCTGTATACGGTGGTGCGGTGATCGTCGCGCTCATCGACTCGGGTCTGGGATTGCTGCCCACCTCCGCTTGGTTGCGCAAGTTGCGACCGGATGTGGATCTGCTGCTGCAACTCGACCCGGATGGGGCGCCGTGGGGGCCGAAGCCCGAGGACTGGGTCGTCGAGCGGGTCGTGGAGGCCGCGCGGACCTCGCTCCGGTCCGGCGCCGAGGTGATCGTCCTGCCGTGCAACACCGCGAGCGTGACGGCGCTCGAGCACGTGCGCGCGGACGTCGGGCCCGGCGTGCCGGTGATCGGCACCGTGCCCGCGATCAAGCCCGCGGCGGCAATATGCCGGTCGGTGGCGGTCTGGGCCACCGCGGCGACCACGGCCAGCCGCTACCAAGCCGATCTGATCGCGAAATTCGGCGGCGATGCCGACGTGGTCGGCGTGGCGTGCCACGGGTTGGCGGACGCGATCGACCGAGGTGATCTGGCGGCCGCCCACGACGCGATCGCCGACGCCGCGGCGCGGACGCCGCAGGATGTCGAGGGCGTGGTACTCGGCTGCACGCACTACCCATTGGTCACCGACGCGATCGTGGCCGCGCTGCCCGATGGTGTGCGTCTGTTCGACAGCGCGCAAGCCGTTGCCGCGCAGACCATCCGGCGTATCGATGCCCTCGACCGCCCGAGCACCGGCACCGGAGAGGTCCGGGTGCTCAACAGCGGCCGGCCCGGTGCGCTGCCCGCCAGCGCGGCCGCGTTCGAGTCCGGCCGCGTTCTGGGCGCGCAGGGGTGAACCGCCGTCCGCCGCGCTCGCGCAGGGCAGTTCGGACCAGGAGCGTGGATCGATGACCGAGTCGGCGGTGACCGCGGCCGACGTGCAGGCGGCTCTGCGGGAACTGGCCAACCCGGCCGACGCGGTACACCTGCGACGGTTCTTCAAGACCGGGCCGGGGGAGTACGGCGAGGGTGACGTGTTCCTCGGCGTCCGGGTCCCCGCGAGCCGCGCTGTCGCGAAACGCTTCGCGGCGCTCGCTCTCGAGGAGATCGACCGGCTGCTCGACAGCGCCGTGCACGAGGACCGGTTCACCGCGCTGGTAATCCTGAACGCGCGATTCGCAAAGGCGTCCAAGCCGCGCTCCTTCGACGACGCCACCCGCGCCGCCATGGTGGAGCTGTACCTGGCGGCCGTGCGCCGTGGCCGGGTGAACAACTGGGATCTCGTGGACGTGTCGGCGGAGAACATCGTCGGTCCGTGGCTACTGGACAAACCACGTGACCTGCTGTTCGAGCTGGCGCAGGCGGATTCGCTCTGGGAGCGGCGGGTGGCGCTGCTGTCCACCTTCGCCTTCATCAAAGCGGGCGACGCCTCGGCCACCTTCGCGGTGAGCGAGCTGCTGCTGCACGACCGGCACGATCTGATCCAGAAGGCGCTGGGCTGGATGCTGCGCGAAGTCGGCAAGCGCGTCGACCGGGGCCTGCTCACCGGCTTCCTCGATCGGCACGCCGCGGCGATGGGACGCACCGCGTTGAGCTACGCGACCGAACACCTGCTGCCCGAAGCGCGGGCCGACTATCGCGCGCGCTGACGGACGCCCGCACAACTTCGCGGCAGAATGCGGTCGATCAGGCGAACGAAGTATCGGTCCCGTCAGAACTGGATTTTCAGGCGGTCGGTCACCGGATGCGCCTGGCAGCCGAGGATGTAGCCGTTCTCGATGTCCTCCGGGTCGAGGATTTCGGCGTTGTCCATTTCGACCTTGCCTTCCAGCACCGTGCAAGCGCACGAACCGCATTCGCCTTCCTGGCAGGAATAGGGCACGTCCAGTCCCTTGGCCAGCATGATGTCCACCAGCGTCTGCTTGCGCGGCCACTTCAGCTCGTGCACTTCGCCGTCGAGTTCGACCTCGACGGTCGCCGCGTCTGCCGCCTCCTCCTCGGAGACCTCGACCGGCGCCTGGTCGGCGAACGGGTCTCCGGCCAGGGAGTTGAACACCTCGGCATGCGTGCGCGAACGCGGCACGCCCAGTTGCGCGAGCGCGTCGTGCACCCGGTCCATGAACGGCTTCGGCCCGCACATGAACGCGTCGTAGCCGCGATACGGCGCGACGAGGGTGGCGAGCGCGTCGGCGGTCGGCAAGCCTTGCAGGTACTCCAGCCAATGGATCACCGTGAGCCGCTGCGGATGCTTGTCCGCCAACTCGCGCAGCTCACCGGCGAAGATCACCGACTCGTGGTCGCGGTTGGCGTAGACCAGCACGATGCGGCCGTTGCCGCGGGCCAGCGCCGACTTCAGGATCGACATGACCGGCGTGATGCCGCTGCCCGCGCCGAACAGCAGCAGATCGTCGTCCAGGTCCTTCGGGGTGAAGACGCCCGAGGGCGGCAGCACCTCGATCCGGTCGCCCGCTCGCACGTTGTCGCACACCCAGTTCGACCCGTAGCCGCCGTCGGTCCGTTTGACGGTGACCTTCGGGCGGTCGTCGGTGTAGGGCGAGCTGGCCAGGGAGTAGCACCGCGCCACCGAGCCGGTCCGTTCGCTGGGGATGCGCAAGGTGAGGAACTGTCCCGGCTGGTAGCGGAACTTCTCGGCCAGCTCGTCGGGGACGTCGAAGACCAGTGAGCGGGTGTCGGCCGTCTCGGTGATGACCGCGGACACCCGCAGCACGACCGAGCGCGAGCCGTGTGGAACCTCGACAGTGGTCATGTCGTCCTCTCGAACCTGGCAGGGCTAATCCGCGACGCCAAAACTAGAACGTGTTTCAGTTTCATCGTACGTCGGTGGTCGCCTGGCGGACAAGCTGGGCTTCGAGACCGGCGATCAGCACCTCCATGCCGAAGTCGTAGGAGTACCGTCCGCGCAGGTCGCCGATGTACCGGGTGGCCCGCTCGACCACGGGCGGCAGCGTGACGTCCGCCGGGGCGGAGCGGTCGCGCGGATTCACCCGGCTGCGGCCGAACAGGTATGTGTGGATGGTGGCGTAGGCGGCGAGCACGTTGCGGTCGTCGAAGCCCGCCTCGGCCAGCAGGTCCATGATCGCGGCGATCAGGTCCAGCTGTTTGCCGAGCATCTGCTCGATGAGAATGTCGCCGAGTCCGGGATGCTTGCGCAGCTTCTCGTCGATCTGGTCGACCAAGTCGCGCAGCCGATGCTGCCACGGCCCGGATTCGGGCGGTGACGTGCGTACTCCGGTCAGCGCCGCGCTGGCGACCAGGTCGAGCAGTTCGCGCTTGTCGGCGACGTAATAATAGGGCGCCATCGGCGAGACGCCGAGTTCGCGGGATAGTCGCCGCATCGACAACTTCTCCACGCCGTCCTCACGTACCACCCGCAGCGCGGCCTCGACGATCTCCGACTCCGACAGCGTTCCATTGGTGGTGCTCGCGGTCCCTCCCTGGTTACGCAAGCTTCCGCCTCCGGGCCTGATGCTCGCACCACGGCGTGCCGCCGCCCCCGTTCGCCTGCATTCGTCCGACTCCCATGCCACCTCTACCAGTGCGAGCGTGTGCTGCCCGTCACATTCTGTTCAGCTGCTTGCCACCCGCAGTCTAGAGCGCCGGGTGTCGGGCTCGTCGCCGCCGGTGAGACTCGGCGCAGCGTCGAATCGGCCGGTCATCCGGGCGTGTGGCCGCCGGACCGCTCGATCACCGGCGCAGTGACTGAAACCTGTTCTTTTGTCAGCTCATGACGTTATTGTGTCAGGACGGGCTGCGCTGTGCAGTACCGCACACGGATCGACCTCGCGGAGGTAACCATGCCGGACTACGGGTCCATCGGGCACGCCGACACCGACAACACCGGACGGATGGAGGCCGCCGCCGCGCGCTCGTCCGAAGAGGCGCCGCTGGTCGAGGAGAGCCTCATCGAAGAGGTGTCCATCGACGGCATGTGCGGCGTCTACTGACGGGCGGACGACGACGATGCTCGATCTCGATACCCGCTGGCAGCTGCACCCGCGAGTGGCGCTGCGTCCGGAGCCCTTCGGCGCGCTGCTCTACCACTTCGGTACGCGCAAACTCTCCTTCCTGAAAAGTCCGCGGATCGTCGAGATCGTCCGGTCGCTGCCGGAACACGTGTCGGCCCGCAGCGCACTGCACGCGGCGGGCGTGCCGGAGGAAAGCGCCGGGGCATACGCCGAGGCGCTGACCCAGCTCGCCGATTCCGCCATGATCGTGGGTGCGCCTGCCGGCGCACCCACCGCGCCCGCCGTCGCCGGCGCGGCCGCGCCGCCGCTGACGTCGGGGGTGGTCCCGCCGTCGGACAAGGCGGTACGCCTGGTGGATCGCTTCGAATCCGGCCTCGCCGCGCCGATCTGCCTGACCTGGGAACTCACCTACGCCTGCAATCTGTCCTGCGTGCACTGCCTGTCGTCCTCGGGCCGCCGCGATCCGCGCGAGCTGAGCACCGAGCAGTGCAAGGCGCTGATCGACGAGTTCGAGCGCATGCAGGTGTTCTACGTGAACATCGGCGGCGGCGAGCCCACGGTGCGCCCGGACTTCTGGGAGCTGGTCGATTACGCGACCGCGCACCATGTGGGAGTTAAGTTCTCCACCAACGGGGTTCGGATCACGCCCGAGGTCGCGGCCCGCCTCGCGGCCAGCGACTATGTCGACGTGCAGGTGTCGCTGGACGGCGCCGACGCCGCGGTCAACGACGCCGTGCGCGGACCCGGCTCCTACGACATGGCCATCCGGGCACTGGGGAACCTCGCCGCGGCGGGGTTCGAGGACGCGAAGCTGTCGGTGGTGGCGACCAGGCACAACATCGCACAGCTCGACCAGTTCCGGGCCATTGCCGAAAGGTACGGCGCCACCTTGCGTTTGACCAGGCTGCGGCCGTCGGGGCGGGGCGCGGACGTGTGGGACGAGTTGCATCCGACTCCGGATCAGCAACGCGTGCTCTACGACTGGCTGCTGCGCAACGGGGAAGGTGTGCTCACCGGTGACTCGTTCTTCCACCTGTCCGCGTTCGGCCAGGCGCTGCCGGGACTGAACATGTGCGGCGCGGGCCGGGTGGTCTGCCTGGTGGACCCGGTCGGTGACGTCTATGCCTGCCCCTTCGCCATCCACGACCGGTTCCGCGCCGGAAACGTGGTGACCGACGGAGGTTTCGGGGCCGTATGGCGGTCCTCGGAATTGTTCGGCGAGTTGCGCGAGCCCAGCGGCGGCGGTGCGTGCGCGTCGTGCAACCACTACGACGCCTGCCGGGGCGGCTGCATGGCGGCGAAGTTCTTCACCGGGCTTCCCTCCGACGGACCGGATCCGGAGTGCGTCCAAGGCTACGGCGAGGCGGCGCTGGCCGACACCGCGCGGATGATCCCGCGTTCGTCGGTCGACCACTCCCGTCGGGTCGCGCCGCGCGCGAGCGGTCGGAAAGGCGGGCCGGTTCCGTTGACGCTGAGCGCGACGCGCCCGGCCGGATTTTCGCCGGAACGCCGCCCGTCCCGGGCCTGCGATGAGAACCCGCTGGCATGACGCCCACAGTTTGCTGAAAGTGTGCCAAAAGCGCGAGAGTGGCTATCGCCGGGTCCTCGACCAGGCGATAGCCGCTGCGTTGCCGGATGCTGAGTCAAGCCTGCGAGCGAACTCTCGGCATCGGTCGTGGCGCGGTCGGCTCGCGGTGGTGGGCCGCTTTCTCCCGGAATTCCGCCGTTTTTCCGGACTGTTGCTGCCCGCACGCGAAACTCCGCCTAGCATGCCAGGAATGCGCCATGATCGCCTGCCAGATGGATTCGGGGTGCGGATCGATCCTCGGGTACGCGCATACTCCGATGGGCGGGTCCTGATCGGCGGTTCGCCCGCCAGGTTGCTGCGACTTGCCCCGGAGGCCGCCGAGATGATCGGTGACGGGTACCTCGAGGTGACCGGCCCGAAGTCCGCTGTCGTTGCCAGACGACTGCTCGACTCCGGAGTGGCCAACCCCCGGCCCCGGCTGCTGCCTTCGCCGGAGGACGTCACCGTCATCGTGCCGCTGCACAACAACGCCGAGGGGCTGGCGCGGCTGCTCGCCGCGCTGCGGGGGCACAACGTCGTCGTGGTCGACGACGGGTCCGACCAGCCGGTGCGGATCCCGCGCAACCGAGGCACCCGCTGCCGCGTGACCGTGCTGCGCCACGACCGCAAACAGGGCCCCGCGGCCGCACGCAACGCCGGCTTGAGGGCGGCGACAACCGACTTCGTCGCGTTCCTGGACTCCGACGTGGTGCCGCGCAGCGGGTGGCTCGAGGTGATGCTCGGCCACTTCAGCGACCCGGGGGTGGCGCTGGTCGCCCCGCGGATCGTCGCGCTGGACCCGGAGTCCACCGCGCTTGCGCGTTACGAGCACACCCGCTCCTCGCTCGATCTGGGCAGGCGCGAGGCAGCCGTGCACTCGCGCGGACTGGTGTCCTACGTGCCGAGCGCGGCCCTGCTGGCGCGGCGCAGGGCGCTGTTGGAACAAGGCGGATTCGACGAGTCGATGCACGTCGCCGAAGACGTCGACCTGTGCTGGCGGCTGGAGCGCGCGGGCTGGCGGCTGCGCTACGAGCCCGCGGCGCACGTGGCGCACGACCACCGGGTGAGCTTCCGCGCCTGGTTCGGCCGGAAGCTGTTCTACGGCACCGGCGCCGCGCCGCTGGGCGAGCGGCACGCGGGAACGGTCTCGCCGCTGTCGGTGCCGTCCTGGACGCTGCTGGCCGCGTTCCTGTTCGCGACGCTGACCAAGTGGGGACTACTCGGCGGCCTCGTCACCCTGGTCACCGCGCTGACCCGGCTTCGCCGCGTCTTCACGGGGCTGGACAACCCCACCCGGATCGCCGCGATCTACTTGGCGCGCGGCTTCTTCGCCGGGCTGTGGCGCCTTGCCTCGGCGATGTGCAGGCACTACTGGCCGATCACCCTGCTGGCGATGCTCGTCTCGCGGCGGATCCGGCACATCGCGCTCACCATGGCGGTCGCCGACGGCCTGGCCGACTGGTTCACCCACCGCGACGCGGGCGGTCTGGATCCCGTGCGTTACGTGGCCTACAAGCGACTCGACGACATCGCCTACGGCACCGGCCTGTGGCTCGGCGCCTTCCGCGCGCGCAGCCTGGAAGCGCTCAAGCCCACCACCCCGTCCCGCTGACCGAGCCGAACGACCCGCGATGACTCGAATCTTGCCCGCACCACCGCCGCGTCGTCGTCCGGCGGCGCGCACCGCGCCGAGATACTGAACGGGAGGCCGAATGGCCGACACACTCATCGTCGGGGGCGGTACCGCCGGGTGTGTCCTGGCGGAGCGATTGAGCGCCGATCCGGCGCACGCGGTGCGGCTGCTCGAGGCCGGACCGCTGTGGACCGGGCTCGACTCGATGCCGGCCGAGTTGCTGGACGCGGCAGCGCTGCCGATCGGTCCGGAGGCGGGATGGCTGTGGCGCTACGAGGTCGCCCTCGCCGAGGATCCCCCGGTGCCGGGGACGATCGTGCGCGGCAAGCTGATCGGTGGCTCGGGGGCGGTCAACGGCAGTTACTTCGTCCGGGCCGCGCCCGCGGATTTCGACGCCTGGTGCCGGGTGCTCGGCGGCTCGGACGCCTGGTCGTTCGACTCCGTGCTCCCGTTCTACTGCCGCAGCGAGCGAGACCTGGACTTCGGCGATCAGCCCTGGCACGGTGACCGCGGCCCGATACCCGTGCTGCGCCCGGCGAACCCGTCCCCCGTCAGCGCCGCGTTCGCCGAGGCGTGTCTGGCCGACGGGTTCGCCGAAGTGCCCGATCTCAATGCGCCCGACAGCGGCGAGGGTGTGGGGGCGGTGCCGTGCAACTGCGACGAGGGCAGGCGGATCGGCCCCGGGGTCGGCTATCTGCTGCCCGCGTTGGCCCGCCCGAACTTGACCGTCGTGGGGGAGACGTATATCACGCGGATCCGCTTCGACGGAACGCGAGCGGTCGGCGTCGAGTGCGTTCGCGACGGCAAGAGCGGCGTCGAGTGGGCCGATCGCGTCGTGCTGTGCGCCGGTGCGATCGAGTCGGCCACACTGCTGTTGCGTTCCGGAATCGGCGACCCGCAAGAGCTGCGCGCGCTGGGCGTCCCGGTGGTGCACGCCGCCCCGGTCGGCGCGTGGCTCAGCGACCATCCGGAAGTGGGAATCTCCTATCTGCTCGATCTGGCCGAACCGCCGACCGTCCCGCTGGAGACCGTGCTCGAGATCGATGATGTCGAGATCCGGCCCTATTCGGTGTCGTTCACGCCCGGAGTGCGCAGGCTCGGAGTCACGCTCATGCGCCCGCGATCGGCCGGCGTACTGCGCTTGCGGTCGGCCGAACCCGGAGTCGCGCCGCTGATCGACTACCGCTATCTCACCGCGGAGCCCGATCGCGCCCGGCTGTGGGAGGCGGTGGCGACGGCGGGCGGGCTGCTGCGGAGAATGAACGCGCGCCCCGTCGATCCGATTCCGGAGTCCCCGGATCCGGAAGACTGGCTACGCGCGAATCTCGCCACCTCTCAACATATGTCGGGAACTTGCCGCATGGGACCGGAGGACGATGTGGCGGCTGTAGTCGACGAGATGTGCCGGGTGCACGGCGTAACCGGATTGTCCGTCGTGGATCTGTCCGTTGTTCCTGTGCCGCTGGGACGTGGACCCCAGGCCACGACCATGATGATCGCGGAAAAGGCGGCCGCACACCTCGGCGGATGAAGTAGGTCCAGCCCGGTGACACGGTGCTTTTGGTCGCGAACGGGGTCTGCGTGTTCGAAGGCTTTGACCGCGACGACGAGGGCCACGCGATTGTCGAATCCGGGCTCGGGAACAGCCCACGCAGGTGAGGGTCGCCTCCGCCGACTACGGATGCCGGGTCAGGCGGTCCAGAATGGTGAAGTGGTTTTCTCCAGGAGGTGGGAGGAGTTCTTCCATAACTTCGTCCGGCGGGTGGGTGCTGTGGGCCCGGGCGTGGGGAAGGCTGCTTCGCAACCGTCGCGTGACGTCAGCAGGGTCCTCGATGACGGGGTAAGAGAAGAAGTTGGTGTCGACGCCGAACTCGGTCGCGCGAGTCGCTGGGACGGTGACGGTGACGGTGCCGGGTCTCGGGAGACCGGGCCGGCTGCTTCGCCGGGCAGGGTTGTGACGGACCTGTCGCATATGCCGCATCTCGGTGATCTTTTCGACGCCGCGAAAAGGGGAGAAGTGGGCGAGCGCGAGCTGACGTCGGCATTGAAAGGGCTGGAACGTCAGTACGGGCCATACCACGTCAGGAACGTGCACGCTTTCTTCGAGAGGAGTTCGACGCAGTTCGGGCAGACCTACCCGGCAACGGTTACCATGAGTGCTGAAATCCGCGATAGCTCCGGCGCGGATGCTGGTCTGTTGATGTATGAATTCTGGCGTGACAGCGATGGTCTACTGGTTGTCAACAACGAAGTCACAAAGCTCGAAGACGGATTCCGTGGGAAAGGCTTCTCCACCGCTTTCTCTTCAGCTATCGAAAACTACTTCCGGCGGTCAGGAGTACATCGGATCGAGTTGCAAGCGTCCCGGGAGGACGGTGGATATCATTGGGCGAAAGCGGGCTACGACTGGAATCCCGACCGCATCATGTTGCAGAGATCAGTCAATCTGATTTCCAATCGCATCGACAAGGTCATCGATGACGGATTGGTTCCATCCGGCAACGATGTTGCTCGGCTCATGGAGATGAAGTCGCGGTTCGACGGGCCGGTTTCCGGGTATCCGTCCCCTCTGGAGCTGGCCCTGCTCGAGGGGGACGACCCGAAGCTCGGTGAGACACTGATGCGAGGATCGATATGGTTCGGGATGAAGAAACTGTGAACATCTCCCCTGAGGAACGCGAGTTCATTCGGCAGCGCAGCAAGGCCACCTCCGCCCACTTCATGCGGTTCGTCACCGAACGCGGCCTGGACATGGACGTCGAGACCTGGCCCGACGCCGACCGGCAAGAGTTCGATCGGCAATCACGCATGTTGGTCGAGGAATGGAAGACCCGCGCCCGGGAAATCTTCGGTATCTGATTCGGAGTGGACGGATGAGAACTGAATCCGGGATGCGGCCCGCCTGCTACCCGAAGGCTGATCGACTCTCACCGCGCGGAGCCCGGCCGCGCCCGGCTGCGGGAGGCGGTGGCGACGGCGGGCGGGACACCTCGCCGCATGAAGTGGGTTCAGGTGGGGTGACAAGGGCAGTTCAGATCGGGGGCGGGTGCGGCCGTACGGTAGATCGTTCGACCCGAGCGCGTCCAGTGGAGCGGTCAGAGGGCGAGCATGGCGGCAGCGACCTGCTCGGCCGCGGCGTGCCGAAGGGCAGTACCCATGTCGTCGAGGACGAGCAGTCGTGCCGAGGGGATCTCGGCGGCGAGGACCTCGCCGTTGCCGACCGGGAAGAACGGGTCGGCGCGACCGTGCACCACGAGCGTGGGCACGTCGAGTTCACCGAGCCGCTCCCGCCATCGCGGGGCGCAGTCGATCCGGGAGAACACCATCCCGAGCTGGTTGGCCTGGTGCACCGCGGGATCACTCGACGGCGTCCGGTCCCAGATTCGGGCCGCCGTCGCCCGTGCTTCCCGCGGATCGTTGCCCTTCGACTCGGCCGCCGCGGCGGCGAACGCCGCGACGGCATCCCGGTCGGTCCAGTCCGGCATCGGGTGGGAGAACAGCGCGTCTATGACCGCGGGGTCGTGGTCGGGCAGGTCCTCGTCGACCGGGCCCGGCGCCACCGGCCGGGTGCCGACGAGAGTCAGTGCGGAGAACACCTCCGGGTGATCCAGCGCGGCGACCTGAGCGACCATCCCCCCGACACCGACCCCACCGAGGTGGGCGGTCCCGGCGCCGAGCGCCCCGACCACCGCGGCCGCGTCGGCGACGAGATCCCGCAGGTCGTACGCCGGATTCTCCGGGTCGAGGGTCGTCGACGCGCCGGAGTCACGCAGGTCGTAGCGGACCACGCGCCGCCCGCCCGAGGCGAGCCGCTCGCACAGCGCGTCGGGCCAGGACAACATCGTCGTGCCGCCGACCAGCAGGACCAGCGGATCCTCCGCGCGGCCGAAGCTCTCGATGCCGAGATCCACACCGTTCGCCCGTACCGTGGTCATTCCGAATCGCAATGGTCTCGTCATGCCTGGACTCCTGTCTGTCGGTATATCCAGAGGTACCGACGACGGATCCACCCGGAAATCATCGGTGCGGCCGAAAGGAGTGAGTGCCGACCACGGGCGACACCGCTCCAATCGTGCCCGGACCAGTTATCCAGGGTTGAGGTCAGATCCGTTGTTTTCGAGGAGTTCCGAGCATGGCGGTGATCGGCACCCCCCGTTGAAGCAACGGACCCGGCGCCCAGAGCCGCCGCATACTCGGCCGCAATGCCCGCCGACCTGGGGCAGCGGCGATGACCTCGGCCAAGCCTCGACCCACATGGAGGCACGCCGTAACCGCTCCAGCCCCGGCCTGCACCGGAGTCGAAGAAGTTGGGGGAGCACACTGCTGCCCCGACTGTTACGAGATACGTTCCCAGGTGGCGTTCTTCATGACATAGTGCCTGCCAATGCCATGGATGACAGGGCCTTCACCGGCGTGGATGTGATCGTCACTGCCCTCCTCGACGAGGGTGCCGGTGACCTCGAAGGCGGCATACTGGTCGCTGTCGTCCCATTGGGAAAGGCCGTCGATATACACATGCGAGGCCTCACCGCACCGTAGAACGGCGCCAGCGGCCGCGTTCTCGGCGATCCCGAACAGTATGGCAGTTTGGTCGACGTAATCGGCGAGGTCCATTCTCACATCCTAACCACTGTATGGCCTACTGGCAGTGCGGGTATTCCGGCGATTCTTCTGGTCACGGAGTAGCCTTGGCGAATCCGATGCAAATTACCGAGCTGTCGAAATCGGGGGTCTGGAGAAGAACTTATCCGGTGTGCTCTGATACACCTTCATTGGATCCAGCACCGGATCCCCGAATTCGGGAAATTCTCGCCAATCCCCATGATTGGCATGCCACCAGCTGCCGGTCTCCTCGTCGTACAATCCGTAGTCGTAATTAGTATGCCCAGGTTTCGGCTGGTCGTGATCCCCTGACATGTCGACCTGGCCCGTGGTCGGGTCCGGGGCGAACCGGGTGGCATTGGGAGTGGTCGTCGGCCTGACCAGGGGCGAACCGTCCTTCTTGACAACCTGGTTTCCACTGCTGTCGTGCACTATCTCTTGACCGGACCAGAAGTGTTTCGAGTAAATCACCAGCTCCCATTCCGCAGGATTGCCGGGCGGCAGGTGATCCCCCACGCCTCGCAGCTGGGCCAAGTCGGGGTCGGCTTTCACCCGGCGCAGGAACTCCTCGGCGGCCGCTGGTTTGGTAGCCAAGATATCTTCGAATTTCCGCTTATAATTCCGCACCTTCTCGAAGGTGCGCATATCGCCCTCGACCCGCGCATCACGCCGAGCGTCCCGCAACTCTTTGATGTGCTCCTTGGCCAGTTTCGACCATGTCTCTCTGGCTTCCGCTCTCGCCCTCGCTAGATTTTCTTGAGCGTGTCGGATATAGTCGGAGACCTTGATCTTACTGCCATCGAAATTTGTGAACTTTCGCCTTCTCCCGTATTTCGACGCAAAATTCTCCGCGTCGGTGATCCTTTGCCGCCAATCTTTTACCGTCGCGTTGGCCACTTCTCCAGGTGCCAGAACCTTCTCGGCATTCTGCATCATCCGGTGCGTATCCGGATCGGCGAAGGCGAGGTTCGTCGGTGGTGATGCTTTGAGGTCCAGCTGGCTGAGGCGTAGCTTTGTGACGCCGATGCACCCGGAGCGCAGTACTTTCCGTTCCTCGGGAGTCATCCGTCGGCCGTGGTGGCGCTCCCACATTCTGATGTAGTTGTCCACCGGATAGCGGCGCTGAGTTTCCGGCAGACCATGACGGTTGACCCTGTTGCGAGGGTCGAGCGGGGGAGCCAGTCTTGCAGATCTCCCATCCGACGACGCGGTGTCATCCATGGTGCGTTTCAGCACTTTGGCATTCGACTCGTCGAGCTCACGGTGCCCATGGCTGACAGCTCGAAGACCATCCGCGCCGGTCGGGCCTCTGTAGGTGCCCTCGAGATGCTCCGCCGCGCGTGGCACAGGGCGGTTACGCAAGCGATCGGCCATCTCCACGAGAAACCGCTGCAGCCTATCTCCTGGCAACAGTCCTCATACCTCTGCTGACTCCCGCCTCGCGGCGCCATGGTCGTCTTCACTTCGAGGGAACACGGAGCACCTCTCCGAACACTGAGACTACTTCCGCGCGACACGCCAGTCGGTAGCGAAGCGACTCCCAGCCATGGCGAGCACGGCATCGCGCCGGGGCGAACCGACCACTGAACACGACGCCGATGTCGACCCGGCAGCAGATCGGCCAACGGGAGATCCCAGCGCTGGTGAAAAGCGATGGCCGGGCCGGAACGGTGGGGATATCGTCGCTTTATGTGTACCTACGCTTTCGTGCACTACAAACTGCACTATGTGTGCGTAGCGTGCCGGGTGTCGTTCAAGCGGCACCCGCCGACTGCCGCTGTAGCGCACCGTTGCCCGCGATGCGGTACACCGATGTCGTGTGCGGGGCATGACTTCGCGGCGCCCCCTCGCCGTGACAGCCGGGCTTGGTCGGTAGTCGCCGCCGTGGTCGGCGCCGGACTGCGTTATGAGGGTTTCGAACCGTGCGGCTGTGGCCGGGCACCGAAGTACCGGCCGCGGACCCGCGCCGAACTTCGCGCCCGCCGTGAGTTCGCCGCGCGCAACGCTGTTCCGCTCGATGATGCGCTCGCTCGCCTTGACGTGTGAACATACTGCTCGAGCTCACCGCGGCCGATCGAACGCGGCGCACCACAGCCGGAGACGACCCCGTGGGCAGGGGCAAGGACCGAACAAGCCTCGAACGCAGACTCGCTCGAGGCCGACCGCGCGCATCCGCCGTCTAGGGTCGGGTTGGACATACGTCCAGGATTTTCGGGGGAGAGTTCCTTTTTATTCGCGGAGCGCCTAATGTTCGCACTGCACGGATCGGGACCGTGCGACGTAGCTGATTCAGCCGTGGCGACCGCTCCACGGCGACGACGTTGGAGGATTGGCCGGTTTTCGCGCGAGTGCGCCTCGCATCTCTTGCCCTGATCATCGACTCGCATCGGTGGTCGACGCCGTGCACCCGGGCTGGGCAGCCGGGTGCACGGCTTGTTCGTGCTGTCCAAGGTTCGGATAGCCGTTGTTTCGCCGGGTAGGAGGCTCTGGTGCGCGATACGAAGCCGGTCCACCTCCCCTTTCCCGAACTCGCCGACACCGGTACCCTCTCGGTGCCGCTCGGCACGCCGGTGTTCGACACCGGGCTCTACGTCCTCGATGCACGGCTTCGGCCGGTACCGGTCGGGGCGCCGGGTGAGCTGTATCTGTCGGGGGTACAGCTCGCCTGGGGTTATGTCGCGCGGCCGGAGCTGACCGCCGTGGAGCAAGCGGTCACGCGGGCATGCGCCGAAGTGCTCCGTAACAAGCTGGTCGGTCGGAACGACGACATTTTCACACTCGGCGGAAACAGTTCGGTGACCACGCAGGTCGCCGCTCGGTTCTCCGCCGACCTGAACTGCCCGCTCGAAGTTCGCGAGGTGTTCGCCGCCTGCACGGTGGCCGAACCCGGCGAACTCGTCGAGCGGGCCGGTGGAATCGGCGGCGCGTCCTTGGTCGCGCAGCTGCGGGCACGGCCACGGCCGCCGCTGGTTCCGCTTTCACGCCATCCGCTGTGCCAGGTGTCGCGCGCCTTTCACAACGCCGGGGCAATCGCATTCGAACTGCCCGAACTGTCGGTCGCCACCAGTACCCTGGATACCGGAGTGACCAAGCTCCAGCTCACGGTCACCGAGAGCTCCGCCGGTGCCGGACTCGGGGAAGGTTCGGTACCGGCGGGGGTTCCAGCGCAATCCATTCGCGGCGCGGATCTCTTCGATGAGCCGCCATCGCGCGCTATGCGCGCGGGCAGATAGGCGGCGCCGGTGTCCGACGCGTACCACGCGACTCCGGTGCGCCCGCGGCATCTTCACCACCGGTTCGATCGGTCGGCCCAATGACTCTGCGATGCAGTATGATTCGGCAGTCGATCGGATCAGGCGGATCTCGGACGAATACAATATCGACGCGCACGACGGCATTCTGTTCACGACCCCGGCCACTTTCGAGGCCTCGGCGTGGGAGTTTTCGCGCCCCTGACCCGTATCGCGCGGATCGTTGTCGCCCAGCACGACGGACTTCACCCGGGAGTCCCGTCCCTGGTTCGGCGGAAGAAGGAAATCGGAAATGAGCAACCCGTTCGATGACGGCGACGCCATGTTCTACGTCCTGATCAACCAGGAAGGCGAACACTCCTTATGGCCGATCTTCGCCGCCGTCCCCGGCGGCTGGTCCATCGCCTACGGCGCCGCCAACCGCAATGCGTGCCTGCGGTACGTGCAGACCCACTGGGTGGATATGCGCGCCGACTCGCTCCCCGGCTCCGTGTCCGGCGAAGCGAACTGACCACCTGAGTACGCTGGGGCGCGCCGGCCCTCGTCCCCCTGCCGACCGGCGCGCCCCGCCCACGTCCGCGGGCTCAGACCTCGGTGTGCGCGGAGGCGATCACCGCGTGCGCTTGCTGTCGCCATTCGCTGACGGCTCTGGTGCGCAGGCCGCCGAGCGCCGAGTCGAACTGTTTGGCGCGTTTGGTAACCGTGAGTCCGATGTAGGTGCGCGTGTTGGTGATCGCGCTGGTCGCCACCGCGCAGGCTTCATCGATCTCGCCGGAGGCCAGCAGCGCCGTGGCGTGCTCGAAGCGGACCAGGGCGGGTTCCATGGTCTCCGACGGGTCGTACAGCGCCATGGCGTGGGCGGCCGCCGCGGCGGTCTCCTCGGCGCGACCGAGGCGGGAATATCCGATCGCCTGATAAAAGGCGAGTTTCTCCGGGCGGAAAGAAAAGATACCGACCGAAAGGTCTTCCGGCCCGACGTCGTCCAATGCCGAAGCCGATCGTGCGATACACCGTGCGAATTCGTCGGCATGACCGAGGCTGGCGTGTGCGCGCGCCGCCATTCCCCACAACCATGCGGCCGCCGGGCCATAAGACGGATTTTCTTGCAAGCGACCGTCGAGTAACTGCAAAACTTCCTTTGGTTTATCGCTATAGGTCGGCAAATACGCGAGACCGGCCAAGGCTATGTCTTCCGAATAGCGGTCGCCGATGTCCTGTGCGGCATGGATCGCGGTGGCGTACCACATGCGCGCCTGGCCGAAATGCCCCTCGTTGAAGAGGATCTCACCGACCACGTTCGCCAGTCGGCCAGCGGTGCGCACCAGCCGGACCTGCTGATGGGTGGGCTGTCGTTCGCCGAGACACCCACGGACCAAACGGAATTGCTCGAGCCCGGTTTGCAACAACTCGTGCGGCGGCACCTGGACCACCCGCGTGCCGAGGACCTCGGCAGACTGTTCCAGGAACGCCAGTCGCCGTTCGCTGATCGACCCCGCGTCCAGGGTTGCCAGCATCCGCTCCGGTTCACTCGCCACCAGGTCCGCAGCCTGGCCTGCCAGGCCCGCGCCGATGCAGGCCAGCAGTTCTCGCCTTCTCACGTCGTCTTCCTCGACTTCCTTGTCGAGCCCGATTTCCCTACCGAGCTTGGTGTGCCTCTCGGGCGCCGAATCGGCGCGCGCACCATCGGAGGCCGGCTCCCGGCCCGCTGTGATCGCCCGTTCGAATCGAGCGACGACGACGGAATCGACTTCCGACAGGACCCTGTCCAGGAGACGCTGGCTAGCGGCGTGCATCCGGGTTGTCCGGCCGTTCTCCCACAGGACCACGGTGCGCGGTGTGACGCCCACTAGACGCGCGAATTCGTAACGGCTCCGCTTCATCGCCGTGCGAAGCGCATGTACAGCTTCACCCGTCCAGTCGACCTCCACCATAGGTCTCTGTTCCTCCCTCCAGGCCGCTACAAACGGAAAGTACTCGCAATTACCGCATTCGGGTCTGTTATCTACCGAATCGCAACGCGCACTGTTGAATCGCACCCGGCATCGGGGGTCCGCCCAAACCCTGTCGAGGGCGCCCGTTGTCCGGAACCCGGCGCACGGTCCCGACACGGCCCGATCCATCCGTGTCGAGCGCGGTCCGGCGGCGTCCTCTCGGTGCCGGGTGCACTGCGCTGATGGAGGTTGAGGATGGAAGTGCTGCACTCGGATGTCCGTGAGCTGTTGCTGATTCAAAGCCGCGACTGCTCTCAGGAGCCACTCGGTCTTACTTACGATCGCGCGCGCTTTCTCTGCGCCGTGCACGCCGGGCACGGCGCGAGTTGCCGGCAGTATCTAGCCGCATCGGCATTCTGCTCCCGGCAGGCCGACGGCCCGTGAACGGCCATGAACCCGCTGCTGAGCATGCTCAGCGTGTGCGCGCTGCTGGTAGGAGCGATCGTCGGTGTCGGTTCCTGTCTGCCGCATTGCCGCGCCGAGGACGCGCACCGGCCGCCCGATGAGCCGTTCACCGTCGAACAGGCGCATCGGGTGATGCAGGGCCACCGCCCCTGCCGCGCGGATGCCTGCCCGCGCAAGCAGGCGGCCTTCCGCACCCTGGTCGCGTCCGGCCGAGTCGTGCCCGACAGCCGGGCCGACGGATACTCGCGTTGACCGAACGTCGGCGCTCGAACTCGTTGCCGATCGGCGTGATCCGCGCGGCGGCGGTGTTCACCCGCTGATCGGGGCTATGGCGAGGGGACCCGATCAGCGCCGGGGTCCTCGTGTCTCCGTACGACGGGGATACGAGGACCCACCGGTGTTCGCGCAGCGCGACAGGCTCCGCTCCTTCGGCAGATGGAATCTCCGGAGCCGTCGAGTAATTCATCCGCTGCCGGGATGTCGACTATGCGCTCGGAAGCGATCGCGGGAGCCCGAACGACGGGAGCACGCTGTTGTCGAAGCGCGTCATGGCGCTGATCCGGTCTCCGCTCAGGGTGAGGACGTAAAGGCCGGTTCCGTAGCGGATGCCGGTCGGCGCGCGCAGATAGGCTCCGAGCGCCGGTTGACCATTGGCTCGCGTCGGAACGAGGTCGAATCTCCGGCCCGCCCGGAAGATACCGGCGAAGAAACGCGCCACGACGTCTCGGCCTTGGTATTCGAAGGGAATCGGTGGCATGGACACGAAGACGTCGTCGGTCAGAAGGCGCACCAGCGCGTCGAGATCGGCCGATTCCCACGCGCGGACGAATCTCGCCACGATCACCTCCTCTGCGGGTGCATAGGAGGAGGGCGGGGAGACGCTCGTGGGCCGTCGGTACCGCAAGCCCGCGCGCGCCCGTTTGAGAGCGCTCTTGACCGAGTCGACCGTCGAGTCCAGCATGCCCGCCACCTCTTCGGCGTGGAATCCGAGCACATCGCGCAAGATGAGCACGGCGACTTGGCGCGGCGGCAGGGTCTGCAGCGCGGTCACGAAGGCAAGGGAGATGGCTTCGGTCTGCTCGTAGCGGGCTTCCGGGCCGAGCGGCGCGTCGATGACACCCTCGGCCAGTGCGTCCGGAAATGGCTCCAACCAGGCGATTTCGCCGAGACGGGTCGGCTCGGGCGGTTCGACGCCGGGCACGTCCCACTCCTTGGCACGGCGTCGCCCGGCAGACCGGCGCGCATTGAGACACCGGTTGGTGGCGATGCGGTAGAGCCAGGTGCGCAGCGAGGCGCGGCCCTGAAACCCGCCGAAGCTCTGCCAGGCCGACAGCAGCGTTTCTTGCAAGGCGTCCTCGGCGTCCTGGAACGATCCGAGCATCCGGTAGCAATGCACCTGGAGCTCCTGGCGGTGGGGCGCGATCAGCTCCCGGAACGCCTCGCCGTCTCCGGCTCGCGCCCGGGACATCAGGTCACCGGCTACCACCCTCGCATCACCTACTCCCGCGCGTCGGGGCACTTCCATCGTGTACAGACACCATCCACGGCGCAAAGGGGTCGGTCGGCGAGCGCCACTTCTCCGCCGTCGCGGTGTCTGTATCGGGTGGTAGCTGTCGCCGACTCAGGAGACCCGAATGGGAAAGATCATCATCAGCCAGAACGTCTCGCTCGACGGAGTCGTCCAGGATCCGACCGGTGCGGAGGGCTTCGACCGTGGCGGTTGGTTCCTCCAGATCGGAGACGAGGACCGGGAAGCGTGGGCCGAGCTCCAGCTCGCCGAGGCGTGGGGCGCAGAGGCGCTGCTGCTCGGCCGGCGCAGCGACGAGTGGTTCGCCGCGCGCTGGTTGTCCAGGAGTGGCGCGTGGGCGGACAGATTGAACAGCCTGCCCAAGTACGTCGTGTCCTCGACCCTCGGGAAGGCCGAGTGGAGCAACTCGACAGTCCTCGCGGGTGAGATGGTCGACGAGGTCTCGAGACTGAAGCGGGAGCTGGACGGTGACATCGTCGTCTACGCCAGCGCCCGGTTGGTCCACGCGCTGATCGAGCACGGCCTCGTCGATGAACTGCGGCTGACGGTGTATCCGGTCGTGCTCGGGGCCGGACGGCGACTGTTCGGCGAGACCGGCGACAAGAAATCTCTGCGCCTCATCGATGTGCGCACGGTCGGCTCGAGCCTCGTCTTTCTCGTCTATCAGCACGTCCGACATGCTCAGCGTGCGTGAGCCCGGTATAGATGAGCACTGATGGGCTGTCGAGGTCGCCCCGCCCGCCTGCTGGGTTGAAGCCGGGGTGCTCCTCGGCGGCTGTGGCCCCGGCCCCCCGGTCGACCGCCGCCGCAAACGGGGCTCGATCGGGTAGGTCAGGTCACCGGGTGGCCCGCCGTGGGCTGCGCTTCGACCGCGTCGATGCCCACGGGTCGACCGCAGTCCTGGCAAACGGTTTGCTGGTGGACCGCGCCGCCGCACGCGGTGTGCCGGAGGACGACCGGCGGCTCGCCTGGCGCGGCCCATCGGTCACCCCAGTGCGTGAGGGCCACGATCACCGGTTGCAGTTCGCGGCCCTTCTCGGTCAGCACGTACTCGTGGTACGACGATCCGGCCGGATCGGGACGCCGATCCATCAGCCCCATTTCGACGAACCAATCGAGACGGGCGGCGAGGATGTTGCGCGCGATCCCGAGGCTGCGCTGAAAGTCCCCGAAGCGGGTGACACCCCGGAAGAGCGCATGACGAATGATCACCAGGCTCCAGCGCTCACCGACGATCTCGAGCGCCCGCGCCGCGGAGCAGTCCTGCGTTTCGTACGTCCGGCCGAGCATCGTCTCAGCATATCCCAGCGGTTGCATCACGAAACTTCCGACTGCTATGTTCATCTGGTTTCATCACGAAACCAGATTCTGTCGGCGGTGCTCGCACCTGCCCACCCGGATCGATGGCCGGTCCCGACCAAGGAGTCAGTAGTGCTGCTCGAGAAGAAGAACGCGATCGTCTACGGAGCCGGAGGAGCCGTCGGAAGCGTGGTCGCGCGCGCTTTCGCAGGCGAAGGGGCGCGGGTGTTCCTCGCCGGACGCACCCGCTCCACGCTGGAGACGGTCGCTGACGAGATCAGGGCGTCGGGTGGTGTCGCCGACGTCGCCACGGTGGACGTGCTGGACGAGGACGCCGTGGAAAAGCACGCGGACGCGGTGGTCGCCGAGGCGGGCTCCCTCGATATCTCGTTCAACGCGATCGGCCTGCCCCAGACCGGTATTCAGGGCACTCGGATCGCCGACCTGCCCCTCGACGGCTTCGACCTGCCGATGTCCACCTATCCCAAGGCCAACTTCCTGACCGCCAGAGCCGCCGCGCGACGCATGACCGGCCAGGGGTCGGGCGTCATCTTGACGATCACCGCGTCTCCGTCGCGAACGGCCGTCCCGCTGATGGGAGGAATGGCGCCGGCATGGGCGGCGATCGAAGCGTTGTCGCGGGGGCTGGCCGCCGAGCTCGGACCGCACGGCGTCCGGGTCGTGTGCTTGAACGCGGCGGGAATGCCGGAATCGCCGCAGCTCTTCGAGGTGTATGGCCTGCACGCCGATGCCTATGGCATCAGCCGCGACGCATTCAGCTCCCGCATGGCGGAGCGGACGCTGCGCAAACAGCTGCCCACGATCGCCGAGATCGCGGACGTGGCCGCCTTCGTCGCCTCCGACCGCGCCGCCGCGATCACCGGGGCGGTCGCCAACCTCACCGGCGGCATGGTCGTCGACTGACCCGGCCCGGAACGTACCGCAAACTCACGTGATCGATGCCGGGTTGGTTGGGATACTGACGCATCCCTACAACCAGGAGGATCTTTTCCGTGACCCACTCCGGGGTTCTGCCATTGCTCGATCAGGTCGCCGCCGCCGTCTCCGACGCGATCGACCGAACCCGGCCGGAAACGGCGGGGGCAGACCCTGTGGTCCGACGATCCACTCACGCCGACTTCCAGTCCAATGCCGCGCTCGCACTCGCGAAGCGGTTGAAGCTCCGGCCGTCGGATTACGCGGCCGAACTGGCGACGGCATTGGCTTCCGCGCCCGACCGGTCGATCCGGTCGGTGGAGTTGTCCGGCCCGGGATTCCTGAACGTCACGGTGTCCGACCGAGCCGTGTGGCAGCAGGTCGCCGCCCGGCTGGGTGACGATCGGCTCGGCGTGGCGGCCACCGAGGACGGCCGCCGCACCGTGGTCGACTACTCCGCCCCCAACATCGCCAAGGAGATGCACGTCGGGCATCTGCGCACCACGATCATCGGTGACAGCCTGGCCCGCGTGCTGGACTTCCTCGGCGCGCACGTGATCCGCCAGAACCATCTGGGGGACTGGGGAACTCAATTCGGGATGCTCATCCAATATCTCGATGAGCACCCCGACGCGCGGTGGCGCCACGACGACCTCGACGGCGGCGAGGATTCGGCGGTCTCGGCCCTCGACGGTCTCTACCGGGCCGCGCGGGCGGCTTTCGACGCCGACCCGGAGTTCGCCGACCGGTCCCGCGCGCGGGTGGTCGCGTTGCAGGCCGGCGACCCGGCGACGCTGGCCCGCTGGAGCGAGATCGTCGCCGAGTCGGAGAAGGCATTCCGTGACATCTACGACCGGCTCGGCGTGCTGCTCACCCCGGAGGACAACGTGGGAGAGTCGTTCTACAACCCGATGCTCGCCGACACCATCGAAGAACTGGTCGCCAAGGGCATCGCGGTCGAGAGCGACGGGGCGCTGGTCGTGTTCTCCGAAACGGTGACCGGCCCCGACGATCAGCCGGTGCCGCTGATGGTGCGCAAGCGCGACGGCGGCTACGGCTACGACACCACCGACCTCGCGACCATCCGCCACCGCATCGGCACTTTGCGTGCCCAGCGGCTGCTGTACGTCACGGACTCGCGCCAGGCCCTGCACTTCCAGTTGATCTTCGAGACCGCCCGCCGCGCCGGGTGGCTCACCGAAACCGTCGAGGCCGCGCACATCGGCTACGGCACGGTGCTCGGCCCCGACGGCAAACCTTTCAAGACCCGCGCGGGCGGAACCGTGCGCCTGCTGGACCTGCTGGACGACGCGGTCTCCCGTGCCCGCGAGGTCGTGCGCGAGAAGAATCCCGAACTCACCGCGGCAGAGCTGGATTCGATCGCGAAGCAGTCCGGCATCGGCGCGGTGAAGTACGCCGACCTGTCCACCTCACGAGTGAAGGACTACACCTTCGACCTCGCCCGCATGACCGCCCTCACCGGCAACACGGCGGTGTACCTGCAATACGCGCACGCCCGCATCCGGTCCATTCTCCGCAAAGCCGGTGAGCCGACCCCGGAGGTGGATGCCGAGCATGCTCTCGAACCAGCCGAACGCGCACTCGCTCTGGAGCTGGACGCGTACGGCAGCGCCGTCGCGGAAGTGGGGTCCACCCTGGAACCGCATCGCCTGTGCGGCTACCTCTACGACCTGGCCCGCGACTTCACCACCTTCTACGACAACTGCCCCGTCCTGACCGCCCCCGAACCGACGCGAACCAATCGCCTCGCACTGTGCTCACTCACCGCCCGCACCCTCGCCCACGGACTGGACCTCCTGGGCATCGCAGCACCTGAACGCATGTGAGCCGACGACCGTAGGGTGAAACGCCGCCACCGCAAGCATCCTGCACCGCGACTGCGACTTCACCACCTGCTCCACTCTCGTGGCCGCAACCATCGCCCTCTCGCGACGCTTTCGCCTACTCCCGCACATACGCCCGATGACCAGTGCCGGGGCCTCCTCCGAGCGGAAGCAAGGGCGAACGCTGCGTACCGGGCCGCGGCAACCCCCGATCCACGCGATCCGCCGGGACCGCAATCGGGGCAGCCCAGGCGGGGATGTCGGGGTGCACGCGGAACTCGGTGTCGTGCTGCTCCGCCTGTCGATCTGCCGGCCGATCGCTCGGAAGTGAATGCCTCTGACTGCCAACCATTCTGAATCTTCCAGCCGTCTTCGCCATCACTTCTATCGCATGCAACGGGAAGTGTGCCCTTAGTTCCCTGGAGACGCGGCACTTCCTGGGGAACAGCGTGATTCGCTTGCGCGGAACACCGCGCCGCCCGGGAGATCGATGCTATGGTCGGGGAGATCGTCAGATTACGGTTCGAGTGCAGGTCTAATCTTTGCGAAATGATAACTATCCATTGGTATTCGGGGTCCGTCGGATAGGCTGGCAAGCGTGTTGCCGGCGAAGTTGTAGCAATAATTGTATTGGCCTCGCTGGTGAGACGTCGATAACTTTATCGCGCCTTTTGCATTAGGAGTGTCATGTCCTCGTTTGGGGAGGATGGGGGGAGTGGTGGGGCCTTCCTCGTGGACTGGGATCAATATTCCCAGGCGCCGATTTTCAAGCACCTCACGGCGATAAATTTTTTCCGGCTGACCATTAATTTCCCACGGTTCAAATCGTGGGATGACTCGTCGAAGATGGGCATGCTGGCGGACTGCGTTTACGAGGAGGCGTACGAACTCCTCGCGCGATCCGGTTTGTACAGCTTCGACCAGTTGAATCGCACCTCGGCGGACGACTCGGTGGGCGTGCACTACAAGGACGCTGATGCTGATTTCCGGCTGCAGTTGACCACCTCGAACGAGCTGTCTCTGACGCGGCCGGGCTCTTCGATGAAGCGTTTCTACGAGTGGTACCGGCTCATCATGCCGGAAGTTCACCGGCTGTACGAGAAGGTCCGGGAGTTCATGGAACTTTCTTCGGAGCCCAAGAACGGGACCCGGCGCGACATCATCCCCGCGCGCGCCGGCTTCTCCTTCAAATACATCTTGCACGACTTCCATACGGAGGGCCGGTTCAACCAAGACGTGAAGAACTCGGCGCTCATCGGGTCGTCGATGTCGAAAGTCCCTGGCCCCGATGGCAAGCTCATCGAGTTGGACGAGAACCAACTGGGCAGTCTGGGCAGAATCGATCTGGCGGTCAGTCGCTGGATCAAGGCGCCGGGTGGGACCATCAGGGAGATATACAGTGTGGAAGCGCCGGGTAATCTCGATTACGGCACGATATGGGCCGATTTCCACTACCTCGCGGAAACCCGGGACGATAAGGAAGGCAGGCGCGTAGAGCCCGATTTCTCGGCTTTTCTACGCCGGTTCGATCATCCGGTGACAGATTTCCTACGGGATAGGGCGCTGAAGGGATATCTTTCCGATCTGACCGACGGGGTCGAGTTCAAGACCACGCCGGGATTGCTGCCCTGATGAACAGTTCGAGACAGAATTCAATCGGTACATCGACTCCGGTGGCGTTCGTCATCTCACCTTTCGGTGATCCCTACGACTCGTACTTCGGCGAAATATTCGGCCCAGCACTCGAGAAGGCCGGCATGGTCGCCAAGCGGGGTGATTCGATATTCCGAGCCGGTAACGTGATCCGGCAGATCTGGGACCTCATCGAGGAGAGCTCGGTGATACTGGCGGACGTCTCGGAGCAGAACGCGAACGTGTACTACGAACTCGGCCTCGCGCACGCACTGGGCAAACCGTGCGTGTTGATCACCCGCGACACGTCGAGCATTCCTTTCGATCTGCGCAATCAGCGGCATCTCGAGTACCGCACGCAGCGCCCCCGCTGGGCCGATGTGCTCGAGAGGGAGATCGTCCAGGCCGTCGTCGAAACCATGCAGCGCCCGGAACTTTCGGTCGTCTTCCCCGAACGATCGGTGGCGGTCGCGGAGGCGGGCGGGTCCCCGGAGTCGGCGCAGCTGCTGATGCTCCAGGCAGCCGTGGATTCCCTGCGCCAACAGCTCGACTCGGCGAAGCCGGCGTCCGGGTATCGGCCCGAACTCGGGCTCGGTACTGCGGAGGAGCTCAGAGCACTCGCCGAGAACATGCTGGCGCAGGGAAGCAGTCCGGAGAAGGTGGTCGACGCGCTGCGGGAACGGGGTGCGCCCGCGGTATGGGCGGATTCGATTGTGCGCCAAATCAAATTGCAATGACGGGGGATGGCCGATGCCTGATGCCATACAAATCGCGGTGATCGCGGGCGAGATTCTCGCCAGCGAATCACTGGTCGCGGCTTGGACGGACGAAGAGAGAGAAAGGCGCTCGCGGTTCTCGGAACGAATTTACGCGTTCGCGGCGCACCTACCTCTCGGGGAGACTCTGACGGTTCGGCTCGAGACCCGCGACAAACCGGGGTCACTCCGCGTGTGCATGACGTTGCGTACCGAGAGCGGAGAACCATCCGTGCACTTCGGTGGCCTCGCGAATCTGCTCGGAGAGCCCGACAGCCCGATAGTGGGCGCGGTCGAGCCGGAAGTCGCGCGGCCGACTCCGCCGTTGCCGCATCGCTACTCGATTCGCCGCTCCATGTTCCGGGCGGACACGCCATCGCGAAGGCGGCCGCTGCAACCCACATACGAGCCGCTGACGAGCTTGCGCGGATTGTGTGCGGCGATGCTGGATCAGGCCTTCGTACGGCTCGAAGTCATCGTCAAGCCGATCGGTCCGAACGGCCGCAGCCTCGAGGACCTCGCGCGCGATGCCAACGGACCGGAGGGAATGACTCCTGAACTGCTGACCAGCATCCTCCGGACGGGTGGACCGTTCGTCCGCGCGACGGTGACGCTGGTATGTAGCGCCGAGCCGTCGCCTCGGCTGCTCTCCGCGATTCGCTCGATCGGAGCTCCGCTCGAGATCCAGCGTCTCGAGGACTCCCGTCCGGCACCGGAAATCCTGGGCGCCCGCACACTCGCGGCTCTCATGCGCATCCCGGTGGCACACGAGGCGTCCTTCCCCGGCTTCCCGGTCGTCCCCGCACATTTCGTCCGCGCTCCGGAACAGGTCGTCAGCGCGGCCGCGGGCGAGGGTATCCGCCTCGGGCTGGCAAGAGATGCCAAAGGTGAGGCTCTCGATGTGCTGCTGCCCGTGGCCGATTTCTCGCGCCACGTCTATATCCCAGGGCAGACCGGCTCCGGCAAATCGACGATGTTGCGCGCCATGGCGTGCGAGGTGGCCGCGGCAGGTCACGGAATCCTGTTCATCGACCCGCATGGCGACGCGGCAATCCGGCTCCTCGGCGATCTACCGGCGAGCAGAACGCGGGACGTTCATTTCATCGACGCTTCGGATCTCGATGCGCCTGCGCCCATCAACCCGTTCGCCGTCTCGGATCTTCTCCAGCGAGACACCGCGCTGGCCAATGTCACGGCGATGTTCGCGGATCTCTTCGATCCCACACAACAGGGCATCGTGGGACCTCGCTGGGAATCCTGGTTCCGGATGGGGATGCTGACCCTGATCGCGGCAAAGGGCCGCAGGGCATCGCTCCTGGATGTGCCTCGTCTTTTCCTGGACAAGAAGTACCGGACAACTCAGCGTGCGTCGGTGAAAGAGCAGTTTTTGAAGGACTTCTGGGATCAGGAAATGGAGCAGACCGACGCGCATACGCTGTCGGAGGTCCTGGGATGGTTCACCAGTAAGTTCACTGCTTTCCGAACGAATGCCGTGCTGAGGAAGATACTGGGCAGCGGGCACGACATGCTCGATCCGACCGAGGTGATGGACAACGGCAAGATCATTGTGGTCTCACTGCAGAAAGGCGAGATCGGCGCTCCCGTGGCGCAACTGCTGGGCTATCTGTATCTCACCCGCTATTGGACTGCGGCACTGAGGCGAAGCACCGATAAACCGTTTGCTCTCTTCGTCGACGAGGCGCAATCCTTCTCGAAGGGTGCGCTACCGGACATTCTGGCGGAGGGCCGGAAATTCGGCCTGTATGCGGTCATCGCCAATCAATATTTGGAGCAGCTCTCCGAGCCCATTCAACACGCCTTGCTGGGAAACGTGGGCACCGTGCTGGGCTTCCGGATGGGTGATCGTGATGCGGAGCAGTTCGCCGGGCGCTTCGGCCCGGAATTCGCCACCGAGGCGCTGCGCCGACTTCCCAATCACTACGCCGCATGCTCGCTGCTGCTCAACGGCATGGTGCAACCCGCCTTCAGTCTGGAGGGCGACCACATCTCGCGCCAGCGAGCCCGGTCGGTCAAGGGCATGGACAGGCAGATGGCAGCGATCAAAAGGTCCAGTCAGTCCTTCTTCAAGAGTTCGCTACAGGCCGCGATGAAGTCGCCGAAACCTGGTGGGGACGCGGAATCGGCTCCTGTGGCGGAGAGCATCACCGAATCCGAGCCGGCGGTCGTGGCGGAAGGAATAGGAACCACGCGCACGCACCCTGCGGCCGGATCGTTCGTCGATGCGCTGCGGACCAAACTGATCAAGGCTCGTAGCGAAGGGGGCACAGCAGATGATCGAGCTGAATGACTCCATGTTGGAGAAGCTCGGGTTGGTGGATCTGCCGCCGAAGATTCGCCATACCATCCTGGAAACGATTTATGAGCAACTCGAATACCGCGTGGGAAGTGTGCTGTCTGCCGGCTTGACGGATGCGCAGCTCGAGGAGTTCGAAGCGCTGATGAACACCGAGGAATTCCGCTCCGGGAACGACACTGCGGCGGCGCAGTGGCTGGCCGAGAATTGTCCGGACTATCGAACGAAGGTCATGGACTGCCTGAACGATCTTCAGCTGGAGATAGTTGACAATAGAATAGCGATTCGCTCGATGGTCATCAGTGCTGCGCCGGAACCGATGGTCGATTTCGTCGAGAAGGTCACGAAGAACCGAGACCTGGCTCTGGCGCGTGACCTGTTCATCTACATCGGCGATGTCCAGGCAATTCGCAAGGCTGGTGTGCGGGAATTGCGGGCGGTGCCGGATATCAGTCCGTCGGTCGTGAAGCGCATTCGAACGCTTGCTCGAAGCGATTCGGGCTCCGTGTCCGCCGGTGGTCTACCGCAGCGCCGGCGGGAAATCTTGACGGCTAGGTTCGGATCGTGGGAAAAGGTGCTCGAGGCATCGGATTCCGACATCCTCGCGGTGAAAGGGATCGGTCCTGCCACGCTCGCCCGGTTGCGCGGAAGCTGATCGCCTCGCCCAGTTGTCCGTCACGGCCCGGTTGACCGATTTTTTTCATGTCCGCCAGTCGGACCGGTGATCGTTCACCGGTATCGAGCCCTCGTCGAAGACGGTTCGCCAGCGCGTGGCCGATGCGATCATGTCGTGCCCGACGAATTCGAGGAACTCTCCCATCGCGCGAAAGCGTGACCCGGCCGGTGTCGCGGCACCGAACACGTCTACGCCGTGCCGGGCGGCTTCGGCAAGAGCGTGGACCTGCCGCGCACTCGCCAAAGTCGCCTCTACCCAAGTGTCTTCGTCGAGAATATAGCGGTCGCGCCGGCGGCCCGCGTCGCGGACGCGGCGGATGAGTCCCTGCGTTTCGAGCACACCGACGGCCGAGGAGATCGTTGCCGGACTGACCCGCAGTCGCTGCACCAGTTCGGCGGCGGTGAGACTGCCGCTGTCGCAGGAGTAGAGGCTCGCGAGCACGTTGGCCGCGGACCGCGGGATACCGGTTCGTACCATCAATGAGGTGAGCTGATCCAGATATTCGCGCGTCGCGGCGTCCTGGGCAGTGGTCGCACTCGGAGCGGTCGGCCGTCTACGCCTACGCGCGCGCCGCTCGGTCGCTTGCTGGGCGCGCTGTGGCTGATAGCGGTTCGGACCGCCGTTGCGCGTCACCTCCCGGCTCACCGTCGACGTCGGCCGCTGGAGTTGCCGGGCGATCTCGGCGTACCCGAGCCCCTGTGCCAGTCCGCTCGCGATCTCTCGGCGATCGTGCGGTGTCAGTCTGCCACCCGGCATCGTGCCCCCTTCTCGGCTCAGCTCGCATTGCGTAGCAGTATGCGTTCAAGCGCATCTCATTGCAATTCTCAGAACCTGGTCTTTGCATTGAGCTTCAGATCGTTGCAATCCAGATTTGTCAATTAGCTGCATATATAGGCGAACTGTGCACGTCTTTTGTGGACTCACTTCTGAACGCAACATAGCGTTCAGTTATGTCTAAACTATCGAGCCCGAAAGGCGCCACCGTGTCACAAGCCATGCCCGACGCAGTAGAACTCCCCACCTCCCGCAGGGCGGGATGCCCGTTCGATCCGCCTCCCGGCTTGGCGACGATCCGCGCGCAACGCCCGCTGACTCCGATGACCTTCCCCGACGGTCACCAGGGATGGCTGGCCACCGGCTATTCGGTGGTACGGGCAGTGCTCGCCGACCCGCGCTTCAGCGTGCGGTACGAGATCACGCACTACCCGCTGGCCGACGCGGGCGACATCCCGCCTGCCGTGCCGGGCGACATGCTCGGAGTCGACGCACCGGAGCACACGCGATACCGAAAGCTGCTGGCGGGGAAATTCACCGTCCGGCGAATGCGGCAACTCACCGAGCACATCACGAGTATCACCGAAGACCATCTCGACGCGATGGAACGCACCGGTGGTGCGGTCGATCTCGTCGAGACCTTCGCCTACCCGATCCCCGCATTGGTGATCTGCGAATTGCTCGGCGTGCCCTATGCCGACCGCGGCCTCTTCCACGAGAACATGGTCGCCCTCGGTGGTGTGGACGACTCGATGGACAAGCGGCTGGCGGCCTTTACCACGATCCAGGAGTACGTGCATGGGCTGGTGCTCACCAAACGCGCCGAGCCGACCGACGACCTGCTCAGCGATCTCACCGACACCGACCTCACCGACACCGAACTAGCCGGTATCGGCGCTCTGCTGCTCGGGGCGGGCCTGGATACCACGGCGAACATGCTGTCGCTCGGCGCTTTCGCGCTGTTGAGCCACCCTGAACAGCTCGCTGCGGTGCGCGCCGAACCCGATAACACCGAGCGGGTTGTCGAGGAGCTGATGCGGTATCTGAGCATCGCGCACACCGGTGCCCGCACCGCTTTGGCGGATGTCGAGCTGGACGGACAGGTGATCAAGGCGGGCCAGACGGTCGCCCTGTCGATTCAAGCCGCGAACCGCGATCCCGCGAAGTTCGATGACCCCGACACCCTCGATGTCGCCCGCAACGCGGTCGGGCACCTGGGCTTCGGCCACGGCGTGCACCAGTGCCTCGGTCAGCAACTGGCCCGCGTGGAGATGCGGGTCGCGCTGCCCGCACTGCTGCGGCGGTTCCCGGGGCTGCGGCTGGCGGTGCCGCCCGCCGAGGTTCCGCTGCGGCACGGCCTGGACATCTATGGCGTGCACTCACTGCCGGTTACCTGGTGAGGGAAGCGGATGAAGATCAATGTCGACCGGCAACTGTGCATCGGGGCGGGCATGTGCGCGCTGACCGCACCGCAGGTGTTCGATCAGGACCACAACGGCAAGTCGGTGGTGCTGCGACCCGAACCGCCGCGCTGCCACCATGCCGCGGTGCGCGAAGCCGAACAGGCGTGCCCGGCTGCGGCGATTCGGATCGACGCCGAATGACTCAGCTGCGGGGCGACGCTCGTTCGCGCCTGACAGTTGGCGCCGCTACCTCGGGCCGGCAGCCACTCGGCCGTTGAGGCGGCACCGTCCTGCCGCGAACCATAGTCGGGCCGGTCAGTCTCCGGTCGGTCCGGCGGCGGTCAGGGCCTCGAATTCGCTGTCGGTCAGTGTGATTCGCGCGGCGGCGATGTTCTCCTCGACGTGCGCGACGCTGGAAGTGCCGGGGATCGGGAGCATGACGGGGGAGCGGCGCAGCAGCCAGGCGAGGGCGAGCTGGGCGGGGGTCGCGCCGTGTTCGGCGGACGCGGTCGCCAGGGGACCGCCCGGGGCGGCGAGTTCACCGGTGGCGATGGGGAACCACGGAATGAACGCGATGTTCTCCTGTTCGGCGTAGTTCAGTACGTCCTCGTCGGCCCGGTTGGCCAGGTTGTACAGATTCTGCACCGAGGCGATGGTGGCGATCTCACGCGCTTGACGCAGTTGTTCGACGCTCACCTGGGACAGGCCGATGTGGCGGATCTTGCCCTCCTGCTGGAGCGCGACGAGTTCGCCGAGCTGGTCGGCCAGCGGCACCTGGGGGTCGATGCGATGCAGCTGGTAGAGGTCGATCCGGTCGACACCGAGGTGGCGCAGGCTGAGTTCGGCTTGCTGGCGCAGGTATTCGGGCCTGCCGACCGGACGCCACTCGTTGGGCCCCTGCCGTGTGAGCCCCGCCTTGGTGGCGATGACGAGATCATCGCGATAGGGGTGCAGCGCCTCGCGGATCAGATTCTCACTGACGAACGGGCCGTAGGAGTCGGCCGTGTCGATGAAGTTCACGCCGAGTTCCACCGCGCGGCGCAGGACCCTTACCGCCTCGTCCGGGTCCTTCGGATCACCCCACACCCCGGGGCCGGTCAACTGCATCGCGCCGTACCCGAGCCGGTGCACCGGAAGATCGCCGCCGATGGCGAAGGTTCCGGAGGCAGCGGCGGGCTGGGCGTCGATATCTGTGCTCATGAGGATGGTTCCTTCCGAAGCCGCAAACTGGGGAAATGCTCCACGAGCGTCGCGTCGATCGGAACGCGCGCTCCTCCTGCCGCAACAGCGGTGAAGCGGGGTCGATTCCCTCCGAGGTGTTCGCCGCTGGCGTAATACTCCGCGAAGTCCTTCGGCGGGGCCCGAGCTTGCGTGTAGCTCGCCGCACTGGTAACGCCTCGATGGGGGTGCGGGCCCCACCGCACTCGACGCCGTCGAGCAGGTGTGCGGCTCTACTGCGCCGGTCGGCCGAACAGGATCACCTGCATCAAGCGGATCACTCGCCCTGGCGAGCAGACCGGGTCGCTGGAGCCGAAGCGTTCACCCAGATCGACCACCAAGGCGAATCCGGCGTGCACGAGCAAGCGCGCCTCGGCCGGGGAAAGCTCGGGCCGCATGGCGACCAGCAATTTGGCCCACTCCTCGACATTGAGTCGCTGGATGTTGCGCAGCACGGTGCGCTCCTCCGGCGGCACGTTGCTGATCTCGGCGTAGTAGACGAAGGTCAGCTCGCGCTCGGCGAACGAGCCGGCTACGTACAACTCGATCAGCGTGCCGAGCGCCTGCTCGGGCGTCTCGGCGGCGGCGACGGCGGGCCCGATGACGGCCGACACCCGATCCGCCGCTCGGCGGAACGCGGCCGTGAGGATGTCGCCCTTGCCGCGATAGAACCGGTACACCGCCGAGGAGGCGGGCAGTCCGGCGGCGGTCGCGATGTCCTCGACGCTGACGTTCGGGTACCCGCGCTGGTGGAACAGCTCGACCGCGCGCGTCAGCAGCAATTCGTGTTTGAACGTCAGCGGGATCTCGGCGGCGAGGTTCTCGGTTTCGGCGCTGCCGGGCGGGGGCAGCTCGCACGCGGCGACCGCGCGGCAGGCCGCGGTCAGCCGCGCGGTGAGCGCCCGCACCGGGATCGACACGTGGTGATCGCCGATGCTGCTGAGCACGCTCAGCTCCGCCGTGGCGAGCACGGCGCGGTCGGCCTTGGACAGCGCGGGCCTGGTCTCGGCGAGCAGCGACATGAGCGCGGCGTTCACACCGGCGAGCTGGTCGGCGAGGGTGGCCGCGTCGGCGTCCTCCAGGTAGCGCCGCTGCCACCGCAACAACGCGGCGCTACGCCGGTTGGCGATGGCGGCCGCGATCAGAGCGTCGAGCACTCGTTCGAGACGTTGTCCGGCGGGCAGGCCGGTGGCGTCCGGCAGCCGCGCGGCTTCCTGGCTGACCGCGCCCAGCCGCAACACTTCCTCGCGGAACAACGCGTACTTGCTCGGGTAGTGGCGGTACAGCGCCGCCGAGCTGATGTCGAGCCGCGAGGCGATGTCGTCCATGCTGACGCCGTGGTAGCCCAGCGCGCCGAACGCCTCGGCCGACGCCGCCGCGATCTGGGCGCGGCGGTCGCGCGGCCGGCGCCGGACCACCCGTGCGGGTGTCCCGTCGGCCGCCTTGTCCGCAGCGCGGCGATCCCGGGCACCCATGCCGCGATGGTAGCCCAGTCAGACCTCCGGCACCCCAGCGTTTCCCCACCGGGGGAAGAATTGAACGGCAGATCACAAAGAAGCTGCGAACTAGCTCCCAAGTCGCATTATCCGTACATTCATCCGAGAATTCGCGATAACATATAGCGCTAGCGCGCGGGCCGTCCGAAGAGCACCAGTTGCATCAGCAGCCGCACCCGGTCCTGGGCGGCCAGCGGTTCGTTGCCGAAGGCGCGACCGAGGTCGACGACCACCGCGAAGGCCGCGTGGACGAGGATGCGCGCCTCGGCCGGAGTGAGCTCCGAGCGCACCTCCCGCAGCAACCGCGCCCACTCTTCGACGCTGAGCCGCTGGATATTGCGCAGGACCGTGCGCTCCTCGACCGGAACATGCTGGAACTCCGTGTAATACACGAAGGTGAGGGCGCGTTCGGCGAACGATCCGGCGACGTACTGAGCGATCAGCGCGGTGAGCGCGTCCTCGGCATCCGTGGCCGCCGCCACGGCGGGGCCGACAGCGCCGGAAACCCGTTCGGCCGCCCGGCGGAACGCGGCGGCGAGGATATCGCTCTTGCCCCGGTAGAACCGGTACACCGCCGAGGCCGCCGACAGGCCCGCGGCCGTCGCGATGTCCTCCACGCTGACGTTCGGATAGCCGCGCTCATGGAACAGCTCGACCGCTTTGCGCAGCAGCAGTTCGTGTTTGAACGAGTCCGGTATCTCCACCACCGCGACCGGCTCGACCGCGCGCTGTGCGGGCAGTTTCGCGTGCGCGACCGACCAGCACGCCGAATGCAGCAGGCGGGCAAGCGGTTTCACGGGAAGAGCGGCGTGGTGGTCGGCGACGCTGGTGATCGTGCTGAGCAGGGCCGCGCGCAGCACGCGCAGGTCTTCCTCGGCGAGTTCCGGGCGCAGCGCGGCCAGCTCGCCGCCCAGTGCGCCGAGGACCGTGGCCTGTTGCTCGTTGAGCGTGGTCTGGTCGTCGGGCTCGAGGTACCGGCCCTCCCAGCGCACCAGCGTGACGGTCGGGCGGTTCTCGATCGTGACCGCGATGAGCGCGTCGAGCACGTGCCGGAGGCGCTGCTCGGCCGGCCACTGCGCCGCCTCCTCGGGCAACTGGACCGACTCGGTCATCGCCCGGCCGACGCGCAACAGTTCTTCTCGGAACAGCGCGTACTTGCTCGGGTAATGGCGGTACAGCGCCGCGGAGCTGATCCCGAGCCCGGAGGCGATGTCGTCCATGCTCACGCCGTGGTAGCCCAGCGCGCCGAACGCGGCCGCCGACGCCGCCGCGATCTGGGCACGGCGATTCTTCGGCCTGCGCCGGATCTCCCGAGGTGCCGAGTCGCCGCTGCTCGCCTTCCGCGCCGTACGGCGATTGTCGACACTCATGACGAACATCGTAACGACCTGGTCGTATGGCCGGGGCCGCCGTGTCACGCGATACGGCTCCCGGGGATGAGCGGCCCCCGGGAGCCGTACCTGTTCGCCGGGCTCCGGGGGACGAGGTGTGCTGTCCGCGCCGGTGCGCCCGGAAATCGACAACCCGACTGGGCGGAGCGGGGGCACCACGACGCCATGCCGTGCAGATTGTCGAACAAGGATAAACTTACACGAACATATGTGCAGAACAAGCCCACACATTGTGAAGAATCCGTATTCACATATTGCTAGGTCGGCGTGCTGACGACCAACCCGGGCCTCCCGCGCGACGCCGTGGTGATGGCGCGGATCTCGCAGCGATGCAGCCGTACCCGAGGTGCGAAAGGTCCTTGCGGACGGCGGTTCCCGGCGGTGCGGAGGCGCTCTCCGGTAGTCCCTGCGTTCATCGGAGCGCTCCCGCACCGGCTCGCCCGCGACACCGAAACCGTGCCGGAGTCGGTGGGCCGGGCTCGATAGCGCCGACGGCGAGTCCACGGTGTTCGATCTCGGCGACCGGCAACGCGGCGAGGTGGGCTGTCCTCGGATGGATCGCTATTCCGCAGGAGGCGAGGCGTCGGAGCCGGCCGGGAGGGCGAAGCCGGTTTGGCGCAGCAGACTGCGCAGGTATGCGGTCAGGTCGGCCGGTCGCGGGTCTTCGCTCGCTTGGGATCGGACGGATTCCAGCAGCAGGTGGTGGATGATCGCGCCGTTGAGCATGTCGAGCAGGATGTCGAGGTCGGCTGCCGGGGTGAGGACGCCCGCCGCTTGGGCTTGCTCGAGCAGGGCGCGCGAGCGTTCGCGCCGGGGCAGCACATGGTGGCGCCAGTAGGCGTTCAGCAGCGCCGGGTGGCTGGGGCCCGCTCCGAGCAGGCGCGCCGCGAGCAGGCGATACCTGGGGTCGGCGAGGGCCGCGCCCCACTGCGGGAGGAACGCCTCGATCAGGTCGGGCAGGGCGGTGGCGGCGGTGGTCGGTGGCACGCCGGGGATGTCTTCGCGCGCCTGCTCGATGGCTTGGGCCAGCAGGTCCTCTTTCGATTTCCACCGTTTGTAGACGGTGACCTTGGCGACGCCGGCGCGTTTGGCGATGGCTTCCATGCTGGTGTTGTCGATGCCGCGTTCGATGAGCAGGTCGACGGCGGCGCGCAGGATGGCGGCGTCGGCGTTGGGGTCGCGGGGGCGTCCCGGCCCTTCGCGTCGCGGCGTCTCGGTGCTCATGCCCCAATCCTGGAGCAGAGCGTCTCGGTGAACCAACTGTGCAGCGCGCTCGGATCGTCGCCGTGCCAGGCGAGGTGCCCGTCGGGACGGATAAGCAGCGCATGGCGCCCGGCTTCCCTGTCGGTCAGCGCGGTGACAGCCGAGCCGAGATGCTTCGCCGCCACGGTCGCCAGCGCATCGGTGGATGCGTCGGACCTGAGCAACACCCATGCGGGCTGCAGTTCGGCATACAACCGCGTCGGCCTGCCGTCGAGGCGCGCGCACTCGCGGTCGGGTATGCGATCGCCGGGCCGCGGTGCGGGGCCGCGGCGGCTGCCCAGCGGTCCCTTCCGGTAGGTGACCCACAGTTGGGACGCGGTGCGCGTCGCCGTTTGCTGCACCTTCGGGGAATTGAGAAGCGGGATGAAGATCCGGTCCCGCACGAAACGCGCCGTAATGCCCTCGCCGACGAGGATTCTCGTGTTCATGGTGGTGGTGCGGAGCACGTCGGTGGCCAGTGGACGCCGCTCGGCGGCGTAGGTGTCGAGCAGTCGCGCGTCCGCGCGTCCGTCGACGACCAAGGCCAGTTTCCACGCCAGGTTCTCCGCGTCCCCGATCCCGATGTTCATGCCCTGCCCGCCGATCGGGCTGTGGATGTGGGCGGCGTCGCCGACCAGCAGGACGCGACCGGCCCGGTAGTCCGCGGCGAGTCTGCGGTGGATTCGGAACACCGAGGTCCACACCGCTCCTAGGATGCGCACGCCGGTCTCCCCGGCCCGTTCGGGCAGTAGTTCCTCGAAGCGGGCGACGATGTCGGCTGCCGATAGATGTCGATCGACCGCCGGGACATCCGCCATCAGTCGCCACCGGTCACCGCGATCGTCGTCACCGCGCATGGGAATCGCCAGCAACAGACCGTCGCGGTGATAGAAACCCGCCGACGTGGAGCGGTCACGATCCCAGTCGGACCGCACATCGGCGAGCAGAAACTGCTCGACCACCGAAACCCCGGGAAACCCGATCCCCGCGACGCCGCGCACCACGCTGTGCGCCCCGTCGCAACCGATCAGCCAATCCGTTCGCAGTCGCGTCCCGTCCGCGAATTCCACAGTCACGCCATCGGCGTCCTGGGTCGCGGCCGTGACCGTCCGGCCCCACTCGATATCCACGTCCAGCTCGGTGAGCCGCTGCCGCAACTGTTCCTCGATCCATGCCTGCGACACGAACAGCGCCTGCACCGACTCGCGCTCGTCCGGTGCGAACCGCATCGTCGCGAGGGGACGCGACCGCGCATACATCCGCATACCGACCGGAGCCAACGACCGTTCCCGCAGATCGCCCATGGCCCCCATCCGCTGCAAGACCTCGACGCCGCGCGCGTGCAGGATGTTCGCCCGCGATGTCGAAGCCGGGCCGCTCATCTTGTCGACTACGCGAACCGCGATCCCCTGCGCGGCCAGCCCACAGGCCAGTACCAGACCCGACGGGCCCGCTCCCACCACCAGAACCGCCACGTGTTCCATCCCACCTCCAATTAGCATACGACTACGTTTGCGTATGCTAATTGTGGTCGGGTCTGTACGTCAATCGGTGCGCAGCACGCCCGGGCGGCATGGATGCGCCCGGGGATGTCCTCGGACTCGGGACGCAGACTCCCCCGCGGACCGGCTGATTCTTCGGCGCCAGGAGCGACCCGGACTCCGGCCGATGCCGGACGGTCGAGGCCGGGCGGCCCGATTCGGGACCGAAAACCGTCCGGCGTCCTCGTTCGTCCGAATACGACTGTGACGGTGCGTCTTTCTGGTAAGGAGTTCGGCATGGCGTTGGCTTTGCACCCGGTGGACCCCATACCTGTGGTGGGCGCTGTGGTCGCCGCGGCACGGCGGATCACGGCGCGCTATCGGCTCACCCCGCAGGAGAAGCGCAACCTGAACGCTGCCCGCGGCGCGCGGCCTGCGGTCTTCACCGCATCGATAGGAGGGCGCGTCTACCGCAGATGAGGCAGTATTGCCCGTAAGGTTTTCGCAGATATATGCTGATGTATATGAAGACGATGATCGATGTGGACGACGAAGCCCTAGCCCTCGCCGCCAAGGAGTTGGGCACCACCACGAAGAAAGACACGGTGAACGCGGCACTGCAGTTCGTCGCCGACCGGAGGCGCAGGATCGAACAGGTTCTGACCGATCCGTACGGGTTCGGCGTCGGCCCCGACATCGGTGACGGCGAGATAATGCGCGAGGCTCGCCGTTGAGCGAAACCACCCCGCTCCGTTTGCATCTCGTGGACACCTCCGCAAGCACCCGACTCGCGCACGAGCCGGTGCGCGCTGTGATCGCCGGACTGATTGCCGATCGCGCGGCCGCGACCTGTGTCACGGTAGACCTGGAAGCCGGTTACTCCGGACGCAACCTCGCCGACGTGCAGAACATCGCACAGCGCCGTCGCGCTCTCTACGTCAACCTGCCGATCAATGAGACGATCGCCGAGCGTGCACGAGAGGTTCAGCAGTTGATGGCTCGCAAAGGCCACCATCGAGCCGCGGGGAGCGTGGATCTGATCACTGCCGCCGTCGCCGAATTCCATGGGGCTGTACTGGTCCACTACGACGCGGACTTCGAGCATATCGCGGCGTTGACGAGGCAGCCCCATGTCTGGGTCGTGCCACAGGGCAGCCTCCACTAGGCGCTCATGCGCGGTCGCCGCTTCAGCTGCGCGCCGCCGGCCGAATGCCCGCGTACCAGTCGAGCAGGTCCGGGTCGTCCACCGCGCTGCGTTCGACGACGCGGCTCGGCTCGGCGCCCTGGAACAGCTTCTTGATGGGCACTTCCAGCTTCTTGCCGGTGCGCGTGTGCGGGATGCCGGGGGCGAGGATGATCTCGTCGGGGACGTGGCGGGGCGACACCTCGGTGCGGATGGTGTGGTCGATGCGGGTTTTCAGCTCGTCGGTGAGTTCCGCGTCGGGAGCGAGGACCACGAACAGCGGCATCCAGTATCCGCCGTCGGGCTGCTCGGCGCCGATCACCAGCGCCTCGGCGATCTCCGGGAGCCGTTCCACGGACTGGTAGATGTCGGCGCTGCCCATCCGGATGCCGTGCCGGTTGAGCGTGGAATCCGACCGCCCGTGCACGATCACGCTGTGGTGATCGGTGATGGTGATCCAGTCACCGTGCCGCCAGACGCCGGGGAACATGTCGAAATACGCGTCGTGGTAACGCTTTCCGTCCTCGTCGCGCCAGAAGGAGACCGGCATGGACGGCATCGGCGCGGTGACGACGAGTTCGCCCACCTCGCCGCGTACCGGCTGCCCGGCCGGGTCGTAGGCGTCGAGCGCGACGCCGAGGTAGGGCGCCGACAGTTCACCGGGCCACACGGGCACGGTGCGCACGCCGCCGATGAACGCCGACACCACGTCGGTGCCGCCGCTGATCGAGGAGACCTGTACGTGTTCGCCGACGTTCTCGCCGAGCCACAGCGCCGAGGAGGTGGGCAGCGCGGAACCGGTGATCCCGACGGTGCGCAGCGCCGACAAGTCGTGGTCGGCGCGCGGTACGGAGCCCGCTTTGATGCACGCCAGCACGTAGCCGGGGCTGGTGCCCAGCACGGTCGCGCCGACTTCGGCGGCGATACGCCACAACGCGTCCGGAGCCGGAGCGGTCGGGCTGCCGTCGTAGGTGACGATGGTCGCTCCGGCCAGCAGACCCGCGATCTGGAAGTTCCACATCATCCAGCTCGGGCTCGTGTACCAGAAGAAGGTGTCCTCGGGACGGATGTCCGATTGCAGGGCAACCGCTTTCAGGTGTTCGAGCACCACGCCACCGTGGCCGTGCACGATGCCCTTGGGCAGACCGGTGGTGCCGGAGGAGAACACGATCCACAGCGGATGGTCGAAATCCACCGGCTCCGTGGTGATCACCGCCTCCGTGGCGGTGACCGCTTCGTCCCAGGAGGTCGCGTCCGGTACCTCGAGCCCGAGCCGGGAAACCGCGATCGTGCCCCGCAAGGATTCCAGGCCCGCGCGCAACGCGGCGATGTCGTCGCGCTTGTCGTGCGCCTTGCCGCCGAAACGGTAACCGTCGGCGGTGACCAGGACGGTGGGTTCGAGCTGCCCGAGCCGGTCCAGCGCGGCTTTCGGCGAGTAGTCCTGGCCGCAAGCGCTCCAGATGGCGCCGATGCTCGCGGTGGCCAGGAACGCGACCACCGCCTCCGGGATGTTCGGCAGATACCCGGCCACCCGGTCGCCGGGCCGAACGCCCAGTGCACGCAGCGTCTGCGCGAAAGCCGCTGTGTGGTCGATCAATTCGACCCAGGACACTTCTCGTACCGCGGCGTCCTCGCTGACGGCTTTGATCGCGGGCCGGTCGGTGCGTAACTGCCGGATCACCTGGTCCACGTAGTTCAACCGGGTGCCGGGGAACCACTGGGCCCCCGGCATCTCGGCGCTCGCCAGGACCTCACCCGCGACGTCGCCGAGCTGGAAGTAGTCCCACAGCGCGTGCCAGAAACCGGGGAGATCCTCGACCGACCACTGCCACAACGCGTGATAGTCGGCCGCGTGCACGCCGGTGCGCGCCGCGACGAATCGCGCGAAGTCGGTGATGGTCGCGCTGGCGATGTCTTCTTCGGTCGGCACCCATTGGGGTTGCATCGCGGTCCTCCTGCTTGTGGAAACTCGGTGCTCAGTCGCGGTCGGCGCGCCGCACGATCTGCTCGGCGTGCCGGAACACGGGGCCATCGACCATCCTGCCCTCGAGGGCGAAGACACCGCGATGCTTCGGCGCCTCCTCCAGCACTCGCATGGCCCAGGCGAGCTCCTGCTGGGACGGCGCGTAGGCGGCCCGCAGCACCGGCACCTGGGACGGGTGGATCGCGACCTTGGCGTCGAAACCGACAGCGACCGCGTCCTCGGCTTCGGCGCGCAGACCCTCCGGATCGCGAATGTTCAGATACACCGAGTCCAGGGCGAACTTGCCGTGCGCCTTGGCGGCCAGCAACGTGGTCGAGCGCACATGCCGGGCCACGTCGCGATAGCTCCCGTCGGCGTGCCTGCTCGCGGTGCCGCCGAGCCCGGCCACCAGGTCCTCCGCGCCCCACATGACGCCGATCGTGTTGCTCGCCGCCGCCTCGCCGACCGTGAGCGCGCCGAGGGGCGACTCGATCAGCGCGATCACCTCGTAGTCCGCCAGCGCCGAGACCTGTTCGGCCGACTCGCATTTCGGCAGCATCAGCCGTCGGTAGGCGGTGTCGGCCAGCGCCGCGAGATCGAGCGCGTGCTCGTCGGTGCCGGCCGCGTTGACCCGCACCACGGTGGTCTCCGGGTCCAGCGGCGTGTCCAGCAGCGCCTTGCGCGCCGATGCCTTGTCATGCGCGGCGACGCCGTCCTCCAGGTCCAGGATCACCACGTCCGCCGCCGCGGCCGCCTTCGCGAAGCGTTCGGGACGATCGGCCGGGCAGAACAACCACGCCGGTCCCGCCATCTGCCAGCTCATGCCAGGTCCCCTTCCGGGGCGGACGTCTCCGCGGAGGGCGGAGCTTTGCGGACCAGCGTCTTGCGGACCGCGGTGGCGACGACGTCGCCGTGCTGGTTGCGTGCCGTGTGCGCGAAGGTCACGATGCCCTCTCCGGGGCGGCTGTTCGACTCGCGCTTGTCGGTGACCACGGTCTCGGCGTACATGGTGTCGCCGTGGAACAGCGGCTTGGGGAACGCCACCTCCGAGAAGCCGAGGTTGGCCACGATGGTGCCCTGGGTCAGCTGCGCCACCGACAACCCGATCAGGGTGGACAGCGTGAACATGGAGTTCACCAACCGCTGGTTGAACGGGGGCAGCCGCTCGCTGAACGCCGCGTCCAAGTGCAGCGCTTGCGTGTTCATGGTCAGCGTGGTGAACAGGACGTTGTCGGCCTCGGTGATGGTGCGGCCCGGTCGGTGCTCGTAGACCACCTCGGTGTCGAACTCTTCGAACCACAGGCCGCGTTGCACGACCGCGCGCCGGGTCACAGGCCCAGCTCCCGTCCGATCAGCATCAGCTGAACCTCCGTCGTCCCCTCGCCGATTTCCAGGATCTTGCTGTCGCGATAGTGCCGGGCGACGGCGTATTCGTTCATGAAGCCGTAGCCGCCGAAGATCTGTGTCGCGTCGCGGGCGTTGTCCATGGCGGCCTCGCTGGCCACCAACTTCGCGATGGACGCCTGCTTCTTGAACGGCTTGCCCGCCAGCATCAGCGCCGCGGCGTCGTAGTAGGCCGTCCTGGCGGCATGCGCCCGCGCTTCCATCCTCGCGATCTTGAAAGCGATGGCCTGGTTGCGCCCGATCGCCTGGCCGAACGCTTCCCGCTCCTTGGCATAGCGGACGCTCTCGTCCACGCAGCCCTGCGCGGCCCCTACCGAGAGCGCGGCGATGGCGATGCGCCCTTCGTCGAGGATGCGCAGGAAGTTCGCGTAGCCGCGGCCGCGCTCGCCGAGCAGGTTGTCCTCGGGCACGCGCACGTCGGTGAAGCTGAGCGGATGGGTGTCGGAGGCGTTCCAGCCCACCTTGTTGTACGCGGGCTCGGCGACGAAACCGGGTGTGTCGGTCGGCACCAGGATGGTCGAGATCTCCTTCTTGCCGCCGGTCTGCCCGGTGACCGCGGTGACCGTGACGAGCTTGGTGATGTCGGTGCCGGAGTTGGTGATGAACTGCTTGCTGCCGTTGATGATCCATTCGCCGCCGTCGGCGACCGCGGTGGTCCTGGTGCCGCCCGCGTCGCTGCCCGCGCCCGGTTCGGTGAGTCCGAACGCGGCGAGGTTGCGGCCGCTGGTCAGCTGCGGCAGCCATTCTTGTTTCTGCTTGTCGTTGCCGAAGCGGTAGATCGGCATCGCGCCCAGCGAGACACCGGCTTCCAGCGTGATCGCCACGCTCTGGTCGACCTTGCCCAGCTCCTCGAGCGCCAGGCACAAGGCGAAGTAGTCGCCGCCCATGCCGCCGTACTCCTCGGGGAACGGCAGGCCGAACAGACCCATCTCGGCCATTCCCGCGACGACTGCGTAGGGAAAGGTGTGGTTCGCGTCGTGCTCGGCCGCCACCGGCGCGACCACCGACCGTGCGAAGTCGCGCACGGTCAGCGCGAGATCCCGGTACTCCTCCGGCAGCGTGCCGGTGGACAGGAAGTCGGTCATGTGGGGGTTCCTTCTCGTTCGGCCTGTTCGGCGTGGTTCGTTTCGGCCTGCGCGACGACGCGCGCCAGCACTTGGTCGAGGCGCACCTGGACGCCGGGCTCGACCAGCAGTTCGAGGGTTCCGGCGACCGGCGCGGTGAGCGAGTGCTCCATCTTCATCGCCTCCACGATGACCACCGGATCGCCCGCGGCGACGGCGGCGCCGGAAGCGACCGGTATCGCGATCACCGAACCGGGCATGGGAGAGCGGATTTCGGCGTCGCCGACGTGTTCGTCACCGCCGCGCACGTTCGTCTCGGCCACTTCGCGCAACCCCGCGATGCCCGACGGTCCGGCCACCCACAGCAGGCCGTCCTGCTCTGCGACCCGGTAGGTGCGGCGCAGGCCGTCGCGGGTGAGGGTGAGCACGCCCGCGTACGGATCGCGGGAATCGGTGAAAGAGGCTGTCAGCGAGAGACTTTCGCCGTCACCGACCCGCACCGCGCCGTTGTCGGGTGTGCCGGAGAGGTAGACGTGCTCGACCCGCTCGCCGCCCGCGAGCCGGATCGGTGTGGGCGCGTCGGCCCCGATCCGCCAGCCGGACGGGACTTCCCAGGGATCGCGCGGCGCGGCCGGCCAGCGGCGCAGCCAGTGCCAGGCCGCCGCGGCGACGAACTCGTCGTCGCCGACCGGGGCGGGATGGAAGTCGGCCACCCGCCGGTCCAGCAGGTCGGTGTCCAGCCGACCCTCGGCCACGTCCGGGTCGGCCAGCAGGAAGCGCAGGAACTCGATATTGCTGGTCACGCCGAGCAGGACCGTGTCGGCCAGCGCCCGGTCGAGTTTCGCGAGCGCGGCGGCGCGGTCACCGGCATGCGCGATGACCTTCGACAGCATCGGGTCGTAGTCGCTGCCGACGCGCGTGCCGATCCGCAGGCCCGAATCGACCCGCACCCCGGGGCCCTGCGGCTCGTCGAGGTCGAGCACCGTGCCGCCGGTAGGCAGGAATCCGCGCCCGGGATCCTCGGCGTACACCCTGGCCTCGATCGCGTGCCCGACCATGCGGATGTCGTCCTGCGCCACCGCCAGCTTCTGCCCCGCCGCCACCCGTACCTGGCTTTCCACCAGGTCGATGCCGGTGACCAGCTCGGTCACCGGGTGCTCCACCTGCAAGCGGGTGTTCATCTCCATGAAGAAGAACTCGTCGGGGCGGTCGGCGGAGACGATGAACTCCACCGTGCCCGCGCCCACGTAATTCACGCTGCGCGCGGTGTTGCAGGCGGCGGCTCCGATTCTGGCCCTGGTGGCGGCGTCGAGCAGCGGCGAGGGCGCCTCCTCGATCACCTTCTGGTGGCGGCGCTGCAAGCTGCACTCGCGCTCGCCCAGGTGCAGCACATTGCCGAACTGGTCGGCGAGGATCTGCACCTCGATGTGCCGCGGCCGAGTGACGAAGCGTTCCAGGAACAGCGTGTCGTCGCCGAACGCGGCGGCGGCTTCACGTCGGGCGCTGCGCAGCGCCTCCGGCAGCCGAGCCGGATCGTCCACCCGGCGCATGCCCTTGCCTCCACCGCCCGCGGACGGCTTGACCAGCACCGGATACCCGACTTCGGCGGCCGCGGCGATCAGCTCGTCGTCGGTCAGACCGGGTGTGGCGATGCCGGGCACCACCGGGACGCCGAACGCGGCCACGGTGTTCTTCGCGGTGATCTTGTCGCCCATCACCTCGATCGCGCGAGGCGGTGGGCCGAGGAAGACGATGCCCGCCTCGGCCAGCGCGGCGGCGAAGGCGGCGTTCTCCGAGAGGAAGCCGTAGCCGGGGTGAACCGCTTGCGCGCCGGTGCGCACGGCGGCGGCCACCACGCGGTCGATGGCGAGGTAGCTCTCCCGGGCGGGGGCCGGGCCCAGGCGCACCGCCGTGTCGGCTTCGTGGACGTGGCGGGCGTCGGCGTCGGCGTCGCTGTAGACGGCCACCGAGCGAATGCCCAGGGCACGCAGAGTACGGATCACCCGTACCGCGATCTCACCGCGGTTGGCGACGAGCACGGTGTCGAATCCGACGGGAACGGATTTGCTCAGCATCGCCATCACATCCGGAATACGCCGTAGGAAACGGGTTCGAGCGGGGCTTGCGCGCACACCGAAAGAGCCAGTCCGAGCACCGTCCTGGTGTCGGCCGGATCGATGACGCCGTCGTCCCACAACCGCGCGGTCGAGTAGTAGGGGTTGCCCTGGCTTTCGTACTGTTCCCGGATCGGGGCCTTGAACGCCTCCTCGTCCGCGTTTGATCCCTCCCTACTCCCGCCCGGGCGTGACCAGGGCTGCCCGCTGCTGTCGAGCTGGTCGCCGCGCACCGTCGACAGCACCGACGCCGCCTGCTCGCCGCCCATCACGGAGATCCGTGCGTTCGGCCACATCCACAGAAACCGGGGGGAATACGCGCGCCCGCACATCGAGTAGTTGCCCGCGCCGTAGGAGCCGCCGATCACCACGGTCAACTTCGGCACGCGCGCGCAGGCCACCGCGGTGACCATCTTCGCGCCGTGCTTGGCGATACCGCCCGCCTCGTAGTCGCGGCCGACCATGAAGCCGGTGATGTTCTGCAGGAACAGCAGCGGGATGCTGCGCTTGTCGCACAGCTCGATGAAATGCGCGCCCTTCATGGCGGATTCGCTGAACAGCACGCCGTTGTTGGCGACGATGCCCACCGGATGCCCGTGGATGTGCGCGAATCCGGTGACCAGGGTCTTGCCGTATTCGGCCTTGAACTCGTGGAAGCCGCTCTCGCCGTCGGGAGTTCCGTCGACCAGGCGATGGATCACCTCGCGCACGTCGTAGGGGGTGCGCAGGTCGACCGGCACCACGTCGTAGAGCTCCGACTGCGGCGCGGCGGGTGCGATGGTGGGCCGCACCTCCCAGGGGACGGGCGTGCGCGGTCCGAGGGTGGCCACGATGCGGCGCACGATGCGCAGCGCGTCCTGGTCGTCCTCGGCGAGATGGTCGGTGACGCCGGAGGTGCGCGAGTGCAGCTCGCCGCCGCCGAGCTCCTCGGCCGTGACCACCTCCCCGGTCGCGGCCTTCACCAGTGGCGGGCCACCGAGGAAGATGGTGCCCTGATTGCGCACGATCACGGCCTCGTCGCTCATCGCGGGCACGTAGGCGCCTCCGGCGGTGCAGGAGCCGAGTACCGCGGCGATCTGCGGGATTCCCTTGGCGCTCATGGTCGCCTGGTTGAAGAAGATGCGGCCGAAATGCTCCCGGTCGGGGAAGACCTCGTCCTGGTGGGGCAGGTACGCACCGCCGGAGTCGACCAGATACACGCACGGCAAACGGTTCTGCAACGCGATCTCCTGCGCGCGCAGATGCTTCTTCACCGTCATGGGGTAGTAGGTGCCGCCCTTGACCGTCGCGTCGTTGGCCACGATCACGCACTCGCGCCCGGACACCCGGCCGATCCCGGTGATGATCCCGGCGCCGGGGGACTCGTCGCCGTACATCCCGGTCGCGGCCAGCGGGGAGAGCTCGAGAAACGGGCTGCCCGGGTCCAGCAGCCGGTCCACCCGCTGCCTGGGCAGCAGCTTGCCTCGCGCGATGTGGCGATCGCGCGCCTTCGCGGGCCCGCCGAGCGACGCGGCGGCCAGCCGGGCGCGCAGGTCGTCGACCAGCGCCGCGTGCGCGGCGCGATTGTCGACGGCCTCTTCGGTAACGGTCATCACGCCATCCTGTCGTCCAGTTAGTCGACGATAACTGGAATTCAGGTTAGTGTTGATTAACCGAGTTGTCCAGGTCGGTGGAAAGGAACGCGTGTGACCAGTGCCGAATCCGTCGCGCCCACTCGCCGTGAGCAACTGAAGGCGCAACGCAGGACGCAACTGCTGGAAGCCGGGGCGCGGTTGATCGCCGATCGCGGCTTCCTCGGCATGCGCTTGGACGACTTGGGGGCCGCCGTCGGCATCAGCGGTCCGGCGGTCTACCGGCACTTCCCGAACAAAGAAGCGCTGCTGGTCGAGTTGCTGGTCGGGGTGAGTCAGCGCCTGCTCGACGGCGGCAAGGCGGTGGTGGCGGGCACGAATTCCGCCGAGCATGCGTTGGCCGGGCTGGTCGATCACCACTTGGACTTCGCGCTCGGCGAACCCGAGCTGATCCGCATCCAGGACCGGGACCTGGACAATGTGCCCGCCCCGGCCCGCCGCGAGATCCGCCGCACCCAGCGCCAGTACGTGGAGATCTGGGTGGGCGTGCTGCGCGAGCTGCATCCGGAACTACCCGAGGAGACGGCGCGGGTGCAGGCCCACGCCGTCTTCGGCCTGATCAACTCCACCCCGCACAGCGCGAGCGACGCGACCGCCGCCAGGGCCAGGCCGGTGCTGCGCAGGATGGCGCTGACGGCGCTGGGGTGAGCGCGCCCTCATCGCGCGCTCCACCCCCCGTCCATCGTGTATGCCGCGCCGGTGACCATGCCCGCCTCCGGCGACGCGAGCCAGCTCACCAGCGAGGCGACCTCCTCCGGCTCGACGAGGCGTTTGATCGCGCTCTCGGTGAGCAGGATCCTCTCCACCACCTCCTGTTCGGGCACGCCGTGCGCCTTGGCCTGGTCGGCGATCTGCTTGTCCACCAACGGTGTTCGCACATAGCCGGGGTTGACGCAGTTGCTCGTCACCCCGTGCGGTCCGCCCTCCAGTGCGGTGACCTTCGACAACCCCTCCAGCCCGTGTTTGGCCGTGACGTAGGCGACCTTGAATTCGGAGGCGCGCAGGCCGTGCACCGAGGAGATGTTGACGATTCGCCCCCAGCCCTGCCGGTACATGTGCGGCAGAGCGGCGCGCACCAGCAGGAACGGCGCCTCGACCATCAGCGTGAGCAGATCTCGGAAACGCTGCGGCGCGAAGTCTTCGATCGGGCTGATGTGCTGCACCCCGGCGTTGTTCACCAGGATGTCGATGTCGAGTTCCAGCTCCTCCAGCGACGTCACGTCGAGCAGATCGACCGCCCATGACTTGCCGCCGAGTTCCCCGGCCATCGCCTTCGCGCCGGCTTCGTCGACGTCGGCCACCGTCACCGTGGCTCCCCGCGCCGCGAGCGCACGGGCGCACGCCGCGCCGATACCGCTCGCGCCGCCGGTGACCAGAGCGCCGCGCCCCGTCAGATCACTCATCGCACGGTCACCTCGGTGCGCGCGCCCAGGCTCGCGGCGTCGGCGTGATCGATGCTCTCCAAGGACAGCCCCTTCGTCTCTTTCGCGACGAGCACGGCGATCGCGCTCACCGCCGCCGCGCCCGCCAGATACCAGGCGATCGGCACCGCGGAGTGGTAGGTGTTCAGCAGCCGGACGGCGATGATCGGCGCCAGCGAACCGGCCACGATCGAGGTCACCTGGTAGCCGAGGGACACACCGGAATAGCGCATCCGGGTGGGGAACATCTCGGCCATGATCGCGGGCTGCCCGGCGTACATGAAGGCGTGGAAGACCAGGCCGATGATGATGGCGGACATGATGACCACGTTGTGGCCGCTGTCCATCATGGGGAAGGCGAAGAAGCCCCAGGTGCCCGCGGTCAGCGCGCCGACCAGGTAGACCGGTTTGCGGCCGAAGCGGTCGGACAGCCGGCCCACCAGCGGAATCGTCACGAAGTGCACCGCGTGCGCGGCCAGCAGCCACCACAGGATGACCTCGGTGTCGGCGTGCACCTGCACCTTCAGATAGGTGATCGTGAACGTGACCACCAGGTAGTACATGACGTTCTCGCCGAAACGCAGTCCCATCGCGGTGAGTACGCCGCGCGGGTAGCGGCGCAGCACCTCGACCACGCTCAGCGACGTCGCCTTGATCTGCTCGGCTTCCTGCTGCGCCGCGACGAAGATCGGCGCGTCGGTGATCTTGGTGCGGATGTAGTAGCCGATCAGCACCACCACCGCCGACAACCAGAACGCCACTCGCCAGCCCCAGCCGAGGAACGACTCGTCCGACAACGTGGAGGTGAGGACCAACAGCACGACCGTCGCCAGCAGGTTGCCCGCAGGGACGCCCGCTTGTGGCCAGCTCGCCCAGAACCCCCGGCTGCGACTGGGACTGTGCTCGGCGACCAGCAGCACCGCGCCGCCCCATTCCCCGCCGACCGCGAAACCCTGGATGAAGCGCAGCGCCACCAGCAGGGCGGGCGCCCAGTAGCCGATCTGCCCGAAGGTGGGCAGGCAGCCCATCAGGAACGTCGCGCTGCCCACCAGGATCAGGCTGAATTGCAGCAGCTTCTTGCGGCCGTACTTGTCGCCGAAATGTCCGAAGACCACGCCGCCGAGCGGGCGCGCCGCGAAACCGACCGCGTAGGTCACGAACGCGGCGAGGATGGCGTCCAGATCGCTGGTGCCCTTGGCGAAGAACACCTTACTGAACACCAGCGTGGCGGCGGTGCCGTAGAGGAAGAACTCGTACCACTCCACGACCGTGCCCGCCATCGACGCGGCCACCACGCGGCGCAGGCCGCTGGTCGTGCCCTCCGCGTCCTTCGCCGGTGTCGCTCCGGCGCTGTGCTCCCTCATCGCACTTCTCCTTCGTGCCCGGGGCCACACGCCGGGTCTCGGTGTGATGGCCCCCACAATGCTTGGCTGCACAGAGTATTGGTGCAGACGAATCGCGCCGCAATGACCATTAATGCAGTTCGGTTCTGCAAAGATGCAGATACCTGCGGCTGCGGCAGCATTCAGGCTGAAGTCGGCAGGCGTTCACGGGCCCGGAACGGACGCGAATTTCGGATGCGGCCCGGTGCGCGATCCGCTCGGCGGAGCCGGTGATCGGCTCAGGGCGAAGAGCTCTACGTGGTGACCCCGATCAGGTTCGTATCACGGTTCTCGATCGCTTCGGTCGTGTTCTGCGGGGCGGATGGGCGTACTCGGTGCAGGGCCGCGTAGCCCGCGGTCGCGAGGACCAGCGCGACGAATATGCCGAGATTGCTGCTGCCCAAGCCGCCGGCGCGGGCGGCTGGAGTGAACAGATATCCGAGCAGCGGGCCGATGTGCGGATCGGGCGAGGTGATCAAGCCGAACCCGACGAGGGTCGCGACGGTCAGGCAGCCGACCCCGGCACGGTTCACCCTGCCGTAAGCGCCGACCGGGCTGAACAGGGCCGTCCGGTCGTAGCCGATGTGGCGTCGCTGCCACAGGTCGACGACGAAGATTCCGGACCAGGCGGCCATCACCACCGCCGTCGTGGTCAGGAATGCCTGGAACGGGGCGAAGAAGCCCGGAGCGGCGAAGACGACATAGCCACCGGCGCCCGCGATCAGCACCGCGTCGATGAGCACGGTGTAGTGCCTCGGCATCCGCACGCCCAAGGTCTGCAACGCCAGGCCCGAGGAGTACAGGCCGATGATGGAGCCGGACACGAAACCCACCAACGCCAGGATCAGATACGGCACCAAGAACCAGGTGGGCAGATGGGCCGACAAGGCGCTGATCGGATCGGTCGCGGCCCTGGCCGCGACCTCCGGATCACCGGCAGCCAGCAGCGTCCCGAATCCCATCAACACGACGGCGGGCGCGGTGCCGCCGAAGGTGATCCATCCCACCAGCGCACCTCTACCGGTCTCGCGTGGCAGATAGCGGGTGTAGTCGGCCGCGCAGTTCACCCAGCTCAGGCCCAGCAGACTGGCGGTCAACATGATCCCGCCCGTGAACGCGCCGAAACTGGCCCGGCCGTGGGTCGCGAACGAGATCTCGGGCAGCGTCAGCACGCAGTAGACCACCGACAGCGCGGTGAATACCAGGGCGAACCACTTCTGGATCCGCAAGATCACGTGGCAGCCGTAGATGCCGACCACCGTGCTGGCCAGGACGACGAGGCAGAGGGTGACGACCATGAGCGGTCTGGTATCCATCTCCGGGTCGAGCCGATGGGCAACGGTGCGGGCCGCGAGGGTCGCCAGGACCGCCGAGAAGGTCTCCCACCCCACCAACGCCAGATAACTGATCAAGGTCGGGACCTTGTTGCCGTGAAATCCGAACGCCGCGCGGCCGGCCACCATGGTCGCCGCCCCGCCTCGCTGCCCGGCCAGTGACACCAGAGCGAGCAGCAGGAACGACAGCACCGCACCGGCCGCCGCCGCCAGCGCCGCCAGGTGCCAGTCGAGGCCCAATGCCATGACATACGGACCGAACGACACCAGCAGCACGTTGCAACTGGTGCCCGCCCACGGCCAGAACTGCGCGCGCGGTTTACCTCGACGCTCCTCATCGGTGACCCATTCGGCGCCTTTGCGCTCGACGGACCATTCCGAAGTTTTCGCTGAAGCCGCTGGAGCTGTTGCCATGCCGAGATCCATTCGCCGAGGGCCGCGACCGGCTGCGGGCACCGGGCCCCGACCATTACGTATACTTATCTATTGTGCCGCTGAATGATGGCTCATTGTATGGCGGTTTAGTGCTGAGCGGAACCATCGTTGATAGAGCAACTATTGAGGCGCAACGGATCTGACGCTCGGAGGAAGCAAGCGTTTTCGATCAGGTAGGCGTTATCGGAGCGCGGATTGCTCCTTCGGTCGCGCTCTGGGTGATGCGCTGCGGACTCCCTCACACCTGATTAACGACCCGTTATCGAACGGCGTATGGCCTGGTGACGCAGAACTTGCGGTGCTGCCCACGATCAGGTGTCGGTCCGGCCCAGAGCGGTCGGCCGCTTTCGAACAGTCGCCGGAGCGGCAGGCCGTTCCGTTCTGCGAAGATGCAGAGATGAGCCCGGCTTCCGCGGGGTCTGCCCGACGTCCCAGCGCCGACGACCTCCTCGTTCTGCTCGCGGTCGGACGGTCCGGCCGCTTCGTCACCGCGGCCGAGGAACTCGGCATCAACCACACCACGATCTCCCGCCGCATCGCCGCGCTGGAACACACCCTCGGCGGCCGGGTGCTCACCCGGGTGGCGGGTGGCTGGGAGCTGACCGATCTCGGCAAGGAGGCGCTCGCCGCCGCCGAGGCGGTGGAATCGGCCGTGAAGTCCCTCGCGAGCGACGCGGGTGGGAACCGATCGCTGGAAGGGGTGGTCCGCATCTCGGCGACGGACGGCTTCAGCGCCTACATCGCCGCGCCAGCGGCCGCCGAAGTGCAGCGGCAGCACCCGAAGATCACGGTGGAGATCGTGGCGACCACCCGGCGCGCGTCGCAACAACGTTCGGGACTCGACCTCGAGATCGTCGTCGGCGAGCCGCAAGTGCACCGCGCCACCGCCACCCACCTGGCCGACTATTGCCTCGGCCTCTACGCCTCGCGCGATTACCTGCGCGACCACGGCACGCCCGCGACGATCGAGGACCTGGCCGAGCACCCGCTGGTGTACTTCATCGATTCCATGCTCCAAGTCGACGACCTCGACCTGGCCTCCAGCTTCGCGCCCGCGATGCGCGAATCCGTCACCTCCACCAATGTTTTCGTGCATGTGGAAGCCACACGCGCGGCAGCGGGCCTCGGCCTGCTGCCCTGCTTCATGGCCGATCGCCACGCGGATCTCGTTCGCGTGCTGGCCGATTCGGTGACGGTCACCCTCGGCTACTGGCTGGTCGCCCGCACCGAAACGCTCCGCCGCCCGGAAGTGGCCGCCGTCGTCACCGCGATCCGCGCCATGGTCGCCGACCAGCGCGACGTCCTTCTCGGACGCCTGGGCTGACTTCCGCCGGGCGAACATCGGCGGTCCGAGCTGCGGAGCACACAGGTTCACCTGCGCTCCTGGACGTTTTCGCCCGAGATCTGTTTGGCTGGTGGCTTCGACGGTTTCAGGAGGTCACACCTATGGCGCTCATGCACTGGGGATTCATCTACACAGCGGCCGGCAGTGCCACGGGCGGCGATGTCAGCGTCGTGGACACCGGAAAGTGCCGCACTGTCCTCGTGGGGGTGGAGAAGCCCGAGGAAGGCATCGAGGTCGCGCGCCGCCTGGTGGACGAGGGTGTGCAATTGATCGAGCTGTGCGGAGGGTTCGGGCCCGTTTGGGCCGGGCGCGTCATCGAGGCGATCGACGGTGCGGTGCCCGTGGGCACGGTCGGCTACGGGCCTGAAGCAGTCGACCAGGTGCACGCCATCTTCTCCTGACCGTATGCCGCAAAGGCAGATCGCGTCTGTTGTTCTCCGAGTCAGGCCGTTCGGGCGAGGGTGTCGAATCGGTGGCGGAAGTGTTCTGCGTCGTCTCCCCGTGTGCGGGTGGCGGCTACGCGGACCGGGCGTAATTCGGCCAGAAGTCGTGGAGAGTTGACGGGGCCTTCCAGGAGGGCCAGGGCGGTGTGCGCTTCGGTGATCGCCGCGGTGGAGTCACCGAGCCCGGCGAGAGCGGCGGCGAAATAGGCGCGGTACGAGGCTTCGTCCCGTGGGAAATAACCCCCGTGGGCCACGCTCTGGCGGCACAGTTCGGCCGCCTGGCCGTGGTGCCCGAGCATCCGGAGTCCTCGCGCCTCATGGGCGTGCAACTCGGCCTCGTTCACGTGCTCCAACCATGCCGGGTCGTCTGGATTGTCGAGGCCGCGATCGGCCTCGCGCCACACTCGCGCCATCGCGCGATCGAACTCCTGCTGGTCACCGACGGCCGCGTACGCGGTTGCCTCCTCGGCGGCCTTCAGCGCGTTCATGCGAGCGGACGGTATGCCCCTGACGAGTTCTGTCGAGCGCCGTGCGAGGCGCACGGGCTCGGCAAAAGAGGCGGGGGAGGACGCGGCGAGATTCGCGAGGTCTCCCAGGGCGGCGGCCAATAAGGCGTTGTCGCCGCACTGTTCGGCAAGCAGAACCGATTCCGTGAGTTGCCGCCAGGCAGTGCCGGGCCGATTGCTATCACGAGCCAGCCAAGCAACGGTATTCGACAGCCATCCGGTGGCACTCACCAATTCGGTCCCTAGGTGGCGGCCGTACGACCTGGAGTCCAGCAGCCGCCGTACCGAGGCGTATTGGCGCGCTGCGTAGTCGAAGACGCCGCCACCTCCACGATGGTTGTCGTGCTCCCACAGCCGTTGCGTGAGCACCCGAATATAAGTGACGTGCCCGGTGCCGACCCGAATCGGTTCAGCCGCCCTGGTCGGCGGTATGGAGACACCCGACACTGCCGTTATTGTCGCTGCCAGGCCGAATTGTCTGCGGTCCACGTCATCGACTCCTTCGCCACCCCCGTAGTCGATGGTCCCCGTATCGGGTGTCGCGAGCAAGAGGGGCAGCAGCGCGGAGCGGGGAATCCCCAGCGCGTCGGCGGCGCGAACGAGTTCGCGGATGTCGAAGATGGTCCCCACTTCACCGCGTTCCACGCGGCCCGCGTGAGTGCGGTCCCAGTGCAGGAGTGCGCCGAAGTCGGCTTGCGACAAGCCCATCTCTCTGCGGACGAGGGCGAGGGCTTGACCGGGCCGACCCTCGGCGAGCAACTTACGGAATTGCGGCGACTTCCACACGCCGTCCATCTCGTGGTCGATCACTTTCGGCCCCCTGTCCCGAAATCCCTGTTGTGAGCGCACTTTAAGCCCGACTTTGCAGGCTGCGGGGGGCGACCACAGATTTCGCACACCCGGTGCCGTGCGCTTGACAGCGTCGCGGTGCGCCCTTCCGTTTCCTCTTCGCTCGATTCGAGCAGCTGAATTGGAGAATGCCGCTACATGCGCTCGATCTTCTACGGGATGAGGATGTGGTGGGCTTGGCAGTATCGGCGGTACAGAGTTCCTGACTGCGGGTTATGCCGTGCGGGCGAGGGCGTCGAAGCGGAGGCGGAAGTGCTCCGCGTCGTCGTCACGCGTGCGTGCGGCGGCGACTCGCACCGGGCGCAGTTCGGCCAGTAGGCGCGGAGAGTCGACCGGGCCTTCCAACAGGGTCATGGCGGTGTGCGCTTCGGTGATCGCCGCGGTGGAGTCGCCGAGCCCGGCGAGAGCGGCGGCGAAATAGGCGCGGTACGAGGCTTCGTCTCGTGGACGCTGGGTGCCGCGTTCCCCGATCGTTTCTCGGTAGATGCTTACGGCCCGGTCGTGCTGACCCAAGTAGACGCGGCCCCGGGCCTCGATCGACCTGATCTCGGACGGTGTGACGTGGTGCAGCCAGACCGGCTCGTCGACATCGTCGAGTCCTCGCTCGACCTCGCGCCAGGCTCGGGTCATCGCCTGTTCGAAGTCCTGCCGTTCCCCGATTGCCGCGTGTGCCACGGCTTCACGGGCGGATCGGACCGCGTTCAGCCGGGCCGACGGGATTCGGCGAGCCAGGTGGCTGGCGCGCTGAGCCAGCCGCACGGGTTCGCGGCTCGTCGGTCTGTCGGTGGTCAAGAACGTCAAACTGGCGAGCGCATTGGCGAGTAATTCGTCGTTGTCGGCCTGCTCGGCCATCAGCACCGCTTCGACGTAGCACTGCCGCGCGACAGCGGATCGCCCAGCGTCCAGGCAGAGCCAACCGGCGCAGCGAGCAAGACGGCTCGTCTCGGCCAACAGACGGAGGCCGGTGTGTCGGCCGTAGCCACCGTGGTCGAGCAGGCGGCGAGCCAAACCATATTGCCGAAACGCGAATTCGGCGATGTCCCCGCCGCCGAAGTGATTGTCGTGATTCCACATGCGCTGCGTCAGTGTCTGGAAGTAGGCGACATGGCCGGACCCGACCCGGGGCGGCGCAGACTGTGCGGGTGCGCTTGCGGCCATAGTGGTGATTGTTGCTGCCAGGCCGAATTGTCTGCGGTCCATGTCGTCGGCTCCTTTCCCCCCGCCTTCGATGGTCCTCGGGTCGACCGGTCCCAGCAAGATTGGAAGCAATGCCGTGCGCGGCACTCCCAGCGCGTCGGCGGCGCGAACGAGTTCGCGGATGTCGAAGATGGTCCCCACTTCACCGCGTTCCACGCGGCCCGCGTGAGTGCGGTCCCAGTGCAGGAGTGCGCCGAAGTCGGCTTGCGACAAGCCCATCTCTCTGCGGACGAGGGCGAGGGCTTGACCGGGCCGACCCTCGGCGAGCAACTTGCGGAATTGCGGCGACTTCCACACGCCGTCCATCTCGTGGTCGAACACTTTCGGCCCCCTGTTCCGAAACCCGCTGTCGTGCGCGAACTTTAAGCAGGAATCCGCAGGCCGCGGGCGGCAACCGCAGATTCCGCACACCCGGTGCCGTGCGCTTGACAGCGTCGCGATGTTCCGTCCGTTCCTCGAGGCTCGAGGTGCGCGCGCCGCCGGGGTGATGTCGTGTCGGTGCGGCACTCCGGACGCGGTGAGCCGCGAGCGGTGGCGAAAGCCCCCGGCGGCGGGCGCACCCATCGAACGAGAGGTGATCATGAAGCCGAAAGTGGTCGGGTATCTGCGCCGCGACATCTCCGGGCGCCGCGCGCGCCGGCACGAACTGGAGATCCGCGTGCTGGCGAAGTCGTCGGGCTTCGATCTGGCACGAACGCTGGTCGCGGGGCCGACCGCACCCGCGTCGCTCGAGGCGCTGCTCACCGTGATCGGCCGCGTCGGCGCGATCGCGGTGATCACGCCGTCCCGGGGCCATCTGGAAGACCGCGCGGACGCGCTCATGGCCGTGTGCGGGCTGATAACTCTGGACTCCAGGCACATTCCACCGCAGGGCATGGGACGCCCCGCCGCACCATGGCCCCTCGGACCACGCTCGGGTGATCGAACGCGTTGGGCCGCTTCATCGGACTCGGCGTCCGGCCGGAACACATCCGGCCCTGACCTCTGAAACGACCTCTCGGTGGACGAACTCGGCTCCGCCTCCCGCCTTGTCCCTACATCCCGCATGGGCGATCGGGACGCCGCATGGGGCCATTGCCGACGATCGGTGTTTCCGCCGCGCCCGATCGGTCAACAAATGACAGCGGGCTGTCGGGAAGCCGACGCTCACCACACATCAGATCGTTTGCCCGGCAATAAGAGTGCGCCGGGTGACGCGTGCAAGGAGGAATTGAGTGCGATCCATCCAAGCGGGAGCCCTCGTCATGGCGCTGGCCGCCGCGACCGTGATCGGAGCGAGTTCGGCGCAGGCCGAGGAGACCCTGCCCGGTGCGCCCAAGGACGAGATCATCTCGGTCGACATCAACCTGCTCGGCTGCTCCCTCGGCGCAGGCCTCGGCCTCGACCTGCTGCTCGCGCTCACCGCGGGCAACGGTTCCAGCGCGACCGTCGGCTCCGGCTTGGCCACCCGCCTGCGTGCCGCGGGCTGCCTGCCGTGGCAGCGCTGAGCACGCGGCGCATCGGGTGAGTGCGATGAGATAGATGAGATAGCGGGCTGGGTGAACCTGCGCGACCTCATCACGAGAAACCGACTGTTCGGTAGTAAGTTGCCTCGTGAGACGTCGACATCTGGTCCGGGAGCTTTCGCCGGTCGGATGCCGGACCGCTGCCGGGCGGTTCGTCGCAGGTGAGGTGAGGGTTCATGGCTGAGTACACGCCGACTTCGGTCGCGATCTACGACGTCGGTTATTCGCAAGCACGCCGAGTGGCCCAATTCAGGTTGGATCCCGGCGGTAGCGTGACGCTCACCGTGGTCGATCGCGACGGATGCCTGCTGGCGGAAAGGCTGTACGAGCGCGGTATCGAGGTCTTCGACCCGCCCGCGCGAATCATGCCGGACGAAGGCGCCCCTTTCCTCCGCGCGCTGCTCCACTGGCGCGCGATGAGCTATTACCGCGTCGTCGATGAAAGCCCGGACGAGCCGAAGCGGCCCGCCGTCCGCACCCCTTGGTCGGCGGGCCCGGCATCGGGCTCGGATGGCGCTTCGGCGCCGCCCTCTCGGTGAGAGATGCTGTCACCCCACTTCTTCGCAACATCACCCGGCGCTTGACCAAAACCCTCGATCTCGGGACGCGGACGGCCGCAGGCACCTACCGGCGCACCAGCAGCACGCTCGACAGCGGCGCTCGCGCGTTGCGGGATGCCGACGAGCGCGGGTCGCATCTGCTGGAAGAAGCGCGCACCCGGACACAGCCGCATCCGGCGCAGGCTTCCCGGGAGCGAACGTGGAATTACCAGGCCAGTGCCGCCGAATCCGCTATGCGGGCGCGCCGCCTGATCGATGATGTCGAGTTCGAGGGCGACATGCGGGAAGCCGTGGCGAGAAGCTCCACCACGGTGCGGAAGATGCGTTCCGACGACGGTGAATTGAACATCTACAAGCCTATCCATGGTGAGGAATACGACCCGGGGTTGCCTTTCGTCCACGCCCCCGGGGCGCTGACGAGCCGGGAGATCGCGGCCTATCGGGTCGATGAATTACTCGGCTTCGGCAGGGTGCCGACGACAGCCCGGACGGACGGTGTGATCGGACCCGACGGCAGAGCGTCCGGGCCCGGCATGATCCAGCGGTTCGTCGAGTCCGGCCCTGCGCGGACGGTGGCGGAGTACCCGAGAGCCCAGCAACAGCAGGTCGCGGTACTCGATTACGTGATCGGTGCGCTCGATCGCCATCCCGGCAACTATCGCACCGTCGAACGCGACGGGCAGCTCGAGGTGGTCGCCATAGATCACGGTCGGTCGTTCCCCCTCTCGACTCGACCGCTCGAGATCAATATCGATTCCGACTTCGTGACGGCGCAGAAAGGTCAGCGCCTCGAGGATGATGTGCTGCGTGGGGTCCGAGGAGTGGACATGGACCGCTTTCGATCGGCGCTCGGCGACGCCGGTCTCCATGACAACGCCATCAAGGGCGCGGTGGCACGGCTGGAGAAAATCCGGGAGCTCGGGATGATCCCTGCCGATGCCAGGGTGCTGCCACCTTGATCCACTGGGTCATCCGGCCTGTGGGTGCGGGCGCTGGTCGATCGTGTTCCGCGCCCGTGTCCACACTTCGTGAGCGTCGAACCGGGCGGCCCGCCACGAGTCGGTGGCGACTCGGACTCGGCCGCGCCACTTTCGCATGATGTCGGTGTGCACCGGCCATCGCACGAACCGCCGCGTGTCCTGCTCGGTCTCCCACACCGAGATCGACCCGCCGCGCAACTCGGATGGCCGCGCCCATAGCCACAGGCCGACCGCGCCGTGCATCACGGGCCAATTCCGGCCCAGCCGCATCCCCGTCTTGTAGATCTCCTGAACGTCTTCTTCGGTCACGGCGAGGAAGTCGGTCACGCTGATGAATACCGGACCCGCGATGTCGTGGCGCGGCCCGGCTTGCCAGGGCATGAGCACGGTGCCCTCGGAGAACGGTTGTTCGCCTGCCGTGCCGGGCTGGTCGGAGGATCCTCGATCTGTAGAATTAATACGCATTTGCAGATGATATGCACACGCATATGAAATGGGCAACCATCTGTCGATGGTCGTGGGCCTCGTGCTCCGGGCAGGGATCGAGCCGCTGCTGTGTTCGGAATCGGAGCCCTGGTCGAGCACGACGCTGTCCGGCCGGTCGTCGTCTCGGCGATTCGCCGCGTGATCTGTGGCCGATCGCGACCTAGGGTGAGCGGATGGCCTCTCTTTCGGATCCCGAAGTCCGCGAGTTCCTCACCCACGGCACTCGAACCGGCAAGGTGGCGTTCGTCGCCGCCGACGGCAGGCCGGTGGTGAGTCCGGTTTGGTTCATTCTCAAGGGGGACGAGCTGGTCTTCAACACCGGCAAGTCGACCGCGAAGGGCAAGGCGTTCGCCCGCGACGGGCGCATCGCGATCTGCGTCGACCTGGAGGAACCGCCCTACGCGTCGGTCCAGTTGCAGGGGTCGGTGACGCTCTCGGAAGACCCCGGCGAACTCCTGCGCACAGCCACCGCGATCGGGGGGCGTTATATGGGCGCGGACCGTGCCGAGGAATTCGGCAAGCGCAACGGCGTCCCCGGCGAACTCGTCGTCCGCCTCCGCCCCGACAAGGTGATCGCCCACTTCGACGCCACTGCCTGAGCGCCGGGTCCCCACCACCGCGAATCGTTGCCGCGGGGGTCGTGCGCCGCTCGGTCGGCCGATCGGTTCCGGCGGTCAATACACTCGCGCGCATGACCGTGCACTTCATCGGGGCCGGGCCGGGCGCGGCCGATCTGTTGACGGTGCGCGCGGTCGAGTTGCTCCGCGCGTCGCCGGTATGCCTGTATGCCGGGACCTACCTGGATCGCGACGTACTCGCCCACTGCGCGCCGGACGCCGAGCTGATCGATACCCAGCACTTGGACCTCGAACAGATCACCGAGCATCTGGTGCGCGCCACCGCGGAAGGCAAGAACGTGGCTCGCCTGTGCTCGGGTGACCCGTCGCTGTACTCGGCGCTGACCGAGCAGACCCGCAGGCTCGACGCGCACGGTGTGCCGTGGGACGTCACGCCGGGCGTGCCCGCTTACGCCGCCGCGGCGGCCGTACTCGGCACGGAGTTGACGGTGCCTGAGTTGGCGCAGTCGGTCGTGCTGACCCGTACCCGGGCCCGCTCCACCGCGATGCCCGAGTCGGAAGCGCTGGCGAACTTCGCCGCCACCGGAGCCACCCTCGCGCTTCATCTGGCCATCACCAGCGTCCGCGCCCTGGCCGCCGAACTGGCCGCCGACTACGGCCCGGATTGCCCGGTCGCCGTCGTCTACCGCGCCAGCCGGCCCGAGCAACTGGTTCTGCGCGGCACCCTGGCCGACATCGCCGACCAGGTCGAAGCCGCCGGACTGCGGCAGGCGGCGGTGATCCTGGTGGGTCGTGCGCTCACGCCCGCGGTGTCGTGCGCGCAATCGCACCTCTACGACCCGTCGCGGGTTCGCGGCCCCGCGGGTGCGCAGCCTGAATGACAATGGCGCGGATCCACCGTGGGCGGGTAGGCGGCTGCCGTCTCTCGGCGCGGAAGTGTCGCCAATGGCGCAGGAGTGACCTGTGTGAGAACCGCAACATCTCTTGGCGAACTCTTCGCAACGCTACTGCCTGTGGTGATGCTTGATGGCTATGACCGATGGTTGGTTGGGTGCCGGAGGCGACGGTAGATTGATCCGGTGATTCGCAAAGAACGTCCCGGCGGAGCCGGTCGGTGGGTTCTGGGCACGGTCGGGCCCATGTAACAAAGTCGGCATGCTGGACAGATAGTTCAAATGAACATTTTTTGCCTGATTTGATGTGAGAACTCAGCCCGGAGACGCAGGCGCCACGCTTGGAAAGGTGCGCGTCCCCTCCGGGTGTGGTCGGGGAGCGCTTGCGTGGTGTTCCGGAAGCGAGGTTACGGTTGGACCGGCTGGATTTCGGCGGAAACGGCGAAACTGGTGGCGAACGGGCACACGCGGGTTCCGGGGTAGAACCCGGGTTGTCCGGCGCTTTCCCGTTGTCTCCCGCTCAGCGGGGTATCTGGTACGCGCAGCATGTCGACCCGCAGGTGCCGGTCACAATCGCGCAGTACGTCGACCTGCACGGCGACCTGGATCTGGATAGTCTCGAACGCGCGATCATCCAGGCCTCACACGAACTGGGTTCGCTCTTCTTGCGCATCACCGAGCGCGATGGTGAACCATTGCAGTTCGTCGACAGCAGCATCGCCGAGGCCCGTCAGCTCGAGTATGTCGACCTCCGTGGCGCTGGTGATCCGGACGCGGCTGCGCTGGCATGGATGCGCGCGGAGTACAGCCATCCGCTGGACCTGACCGCCGACCGTCTGATCAAGACCGCCGCGCTGCGCCTGGCCGACGACCGCTGGTACTGGTATTCGCGGGCGCATCACATCGCGATCGACGGCTTCGGCTCGATGACATACGTGAACCGGATCGCCGAGCTGTACACGGCCTATGTCAACGCCACCGAACCCGCTCCATCCAAAGCGACCGACCTGCGCACGCTCTACGAGCAGGAGATCGCCTACCGCGAAAGCTCCCGCTTCGTCACCGACAAGGAGTACTGGGCGCAACGTGTGAAAGGGCTGGAGGGAGGCACCAGCCTTACGGGCCGTTCCGCGCCGCCTGCCGCGATCAACGGCGTCGTGAGCGCCGCCCTGTCGGACGAGCAGAACGTCCAGCTGGATGCGGCCGTCGCACGGTACGATTCCTCGCCCGCCGGTCTGTTGCTCGCGGGCTTCGCCGCGTACTTGGCGCAGTGGAACGGCGTCGAGGACGTCATCCTCAGCCTGCCGGTGACCGCGCGCACCACCGCTGCCATGCGCCGCTCAGGCGGCGTCTCGTCGAACATCGTGCCGCTGCGGCTGCACGTGGGCCACGGCACGACAGTGTCCGAGCTGCTCAAGCAGGTGCAGGTCGAGGTCTCCGGCGCACTGCGCCACCAGCGCTACCGGCACGAGGACATCCGCCGTGACGCGGCCGGTGACGGTGTGGTGACCACGGAGTTCTTCGGACCGTGGGTCAATATCATGCTGTTCCACAACGAGCTTGTGATGGGCCCGATGGTCGGCCGGCTCAGTGTGCTGTCCACCGGCAGCATCGAGGACCTGGGCGTCAACTTCTACCAGTCGGTCGCGGGCACCCGCTCGCACATCGACTTCGAGACCAACCCCAACCTCTACACCGAGGCCGAGGCGCGCCGCCACCACAGCCGCTTCCTCGAGTTCTTCGACCGCTTCCTCGCCGCAGGCGTGGACGACACGGTGTGGGACCTGCCGGTCGCCACCGCCGACGAACGCGACCGCACGCTGCTGGAGTGGAACGACTCCGAGCAGGACGTCCCGGATACCACGCTCGCGGCGCTGCTGGACGCGCAGATGCCGCTGACCCCGGACAACATCGCGCTCGACTTCGAGGGCGCGACGCTGACCTACGCGGAGTTCGACGAGCGGGTCAACCGGCTGGCCCGTTTCCTGATCGCCGACGGCGTCGGCCCGGAATCGCTGGTCGCGCTGGGCATGCGCCGCTCACTGGAGCTGGTGATCGGCATGCACGCGGTGCTGAAAGCCGGTGGCGCCTACGTGCCGATCGATCCGGATCACCCGGCCGAGCGCACCGCCTACATCCTCGACAGCGCCGCGCCGGTGTGCGTGCTGACGCTGTCGGCCGACGAGTTGGAGCTGCCGGAGTCGGTGCGCCGGGTGGAGATCGACACCCTGGACACCTCGGCGTACTCGCCCGCCCCGGTCACCGACGCCGACCGCCTGGCGCCGCTGCGCCCGGACAACACCGCCTACGTCATCTACACCTCGGGATCGACCGGCCGCCCGAAGGGCGTGGCGGTCACCCACCGCGCGATCGTCAACCAGCAGCTGTGGATGCTCGACGAGTACCGGCTGACCGCGGCGGACGTGTACCTGCAGAAGACCGCGACCACGTTCGACGTGTCGCTGTGGGGCTACTTCCTGCCGCTGCTGGTGGGCGCGAAACTGGTCATCGCGTCGCCGGACGGGCACCGCGACCCGCTGTACGTGGCGGAGATGATCTCCCGGCACGGGGTCACCGTGACCGACTTCGTCCCGTCCATGCTCACGGTATTCGTCGCGCACGCCACGCAGGCCCAATGCGCCACGCTGCGCGCGGTCTTCGTGATCGGCGAGGCGTTGCCGCCGGAGACCGCCGCGGGCTTCCGCGCGATCACCGACGCCGGGCTGCACAACCTGTACGGCCCCACCGAGGCCGCCGTTTCGGTGACCTACTGGGAGGCCACGGCCGCCGACACGGTGACCGTGCCGATCGGCATCCCGGAGTGGAACGTTCAGGTCTACGTGCTGGATTCGCGGCTGCGTCCGGCCGCGATCGGCGCGCCCGGCGAGCTGTACCTCGGCGGACGCCAGCTCGCCCGCGGCTACCGAGGCCGTCCCGACCTGACGTCGGACCGCTTCGTCGCCAACCCGCTGTCGAGCGACGGCGAGCGGATGTACCGCACCGGCGACCTGGTGCGGTGGAACGAAGCGGGCACGCTGGAATACATCGGCCGCACCGACTTCCAGGTCAAGTTCCGCGGCCAGCGCATCGAGCTGGGGGAGATCGAGACCGATCTGCTCGCCCATCCCGCGGTCAGCCAAGCCGTGGTGCTGGTCGTCGACACGGCGACCGGTCAGCAGCTGGTGGCCTACGTCGTCCCGGCTCCCGGCCACACCGTGGACCCGGTGGAGCTGACCAGGTTCGCCGCCGAGAAGCTGCCCAGCTACATGGTGCCCGCCTCGATCATGGTGCTGGACGCCTTCCCGCTCAACACCAGCGGCAAGCTGGACCGCAAGGCCCTGCCCGAGCCGGTGTTCACCGCCGACGCGGGCGGTTTCCGCGCGCCGCGTACCCAGGCCGAGCAGATCGTGGCGGGGATCTTCGCCGACGTGCTCAGCCAGGACCGCATCGGCATCGATGACAACTTCTTCGATCTGGGCGGCAATTCGCTGGTCGCCACCCAGGTGGTGGCGCGCATCGGCGCGGCCTTCGGCACCCAGATCGGGGTGCGCGCGCTGTTCGAGACCCCGACCGTCGCCGGTATCGCGGCGCGCGCGGAGAACGCCGTACCTGTCGGGGAATCGCGTCCGCCGCTGGTGGCCCAGCAGCTCCCGGAACGGGTGCCGTTGTCGCCGGCGCAGCAGCGCATGTGGTTCATCAACCAGTTCGACCCGACCGTGCCGACCTACAACCTGCCGTTCGTGGTGCGGTTGCGCGGCCAGGTGGACCTGGAGGCGTTGCAGTCAGCGCTGCTGGACGTGGTGCAGCGGCAGCAGTCGCTGCGCACGATCTTCCCCGAATCCGGCGACGGCGGAGGCTACCAGCAGGTGCTGCCGGTCGACCAGGTCGACCTCGGCATCGCGGTGCAGCCCATCGATGAGGCCGAATTGCACGGCGCGCTCGCTGAATTCGCCTCGCGCGGTTTCGATGTTTCGCGTGAGCTGCCGATTCGCGTGCGGGTGTTCGCGGTCACCGGCGGGAGTAGCAACGGCGTCGCCGACTACGCGGTGGCGTTCGTCGTGCATCACATCGCGGCCGACGGCTTCTCCTTCGGCCCGCTGGCGCGCGACGTCTCGGCCGCCTACCTGTCCCGCGCCGCGGGCGAGGCCCCCCGCTGGGCGCCGCTGCCGGTGCAGTACCAGGACTACAGCGTCTGGCAGCGCGAATTGCTCGGCGCGGAGGCCGATCCCGCGTCCATGGCGGCGCGCGAGATCGCCTACTGGCGCAGGGCGCTGGCCGGCCTGCCGGATCAGCTCGACCTGCCGGCGGACCGTCCGCGCCCGCCGGTGCAGAGTTTCCACGGCAGCCGGGTGAGCTTCGATATCGACGCCGAGCTGCACCGGCGGCTGGCCGCGCTGGCCCGCGCTCGAGGCGTCAGCCTGTTCATGGTCGTGCACGCCTCGCTGGCCGTCCTGCTGGCCAGGCTGTCCGGCACCAGCGACATCGCGATCGGTACCCCCGTCGCCGGACGTGGCGAGCAGGCGCTCGACGACCTGATCGGCATGTTCGTCAACACTCTCGTGCTGCGTTCGGAGGTGGACGGCAGCGAGCCGTTCGCCGAGTTCCTCGACCGCACCAGAGAAGCCGATCTGGCCGCGTTCGCGTTCGCCGACGTGCCGTTCGAGCGGCTGGTGGACGTGCTCAATCCGACCCGCTCGCAGGCGCGTCACCCGTTGTTCCAGGTGATGCTGTCGTTCCAAGAGATGTCGCACGCGACCCTGGAACTGCCCGGGCTGTCGGTCACCGCCGACGAGCTCGAGGTCGACATCGCCAAGTTCGACCTGCAGTGGACGGTCACCGAGGAGCGGGGCGCGAACGGCGAGCCCGCGGGCATGGGCGCGGTCGTCTCCTACGCGACCGAGCTGTTCGATTCGGAGACGGTGGCTGCGTTCGCTGATCGTTTTGTGCGCGTTCTGTGCGAGGTTGTCGACGATCCGCAGGTTGCTATCGGCGACATCGATCTGCTCGGCGAGGGCGAGCGGCTGGATGTGTCGCAGCGCTGGGTGTCCTCCGGGGCCGAGAGCGTCGCGGGTGTGTTCGCCGATCCGGACATCACGCTGGTCGGGTTGTTCGACGCGGCTGTTGCCGCGCACCCGAACCGGGTCGCGGCCCGCTTCGGCGTGGAGACGCTGAGCTATGCCGAGTTGGATCGGCGCGCGAATGTACTGGCGCGCAGGTTGATCAGTGACGGCGCGGGACCGGAGAGGCTGGTCGCGGTGATTTTGCCGCGGTCGCTGGACCTCGTGGTCGCGTTGCTGGCTGTGGTGAAGACCGGTGCGGGTTATGTGCCGGTGGACCCGACCTATCCGGCTGAGCGCATCGCCTACGTGCTCGCCGATTCCCGGCCCACGAGTGTGGTGCTCGACTCCACGGTGCAGGTCGAGGTGCCCGCTGGGCTGCCCGCTGTCGTGCTGGACGGGTTCGCGGTGGAGGCCGGCAATGTCGAGGACGCCGACGACGCCCCGATTGCGGATGCCGACCGCAACGCCGCGCTCACGCCGGACAATGTCGCGTATGTGATCTACACCTCCGGCTCGACCGGCCGCCCGAAGGGCGTCGCGGTCGCGCACCGCAACGTGGTGCGGTTGTTCGCGAATACCGACCGCGACTTCGGTTTCGGTCCCGACGATGTGTGGACGTTGTTCCACAGCTACGCCTTCGACTTCTCGGTGTGGGAACTGTGGGGCCCGCTGCTGTTCGGCGGCACCCTCGTCGTGGTCGACTACTACACCTCGCGCTCGCCGGAGCAGTTCCTGGAACTGCTGCGTGCCGAACGCGTCACGGTGCTCAACCAGACCCCGTCGGCGTTCTACCAACTGGCCGAAGCCGACCGGAACGCCGCGCCCGATGTCGCGCCGCTGGCGCTGCGCTACGTGGTGTTCGGCGGTGAGGCGCTGGAGCTGCGCAGGCTCTCGGATTGGGTGGCGCGCCACGGCGACGGCACCGGCGCGACGTCCGGGGACGGGCCGCTGCTGGTCAACATGTACGGCATCACCGAGACCACGGTGCACGTGTCCTACCGCGCCCTGGACGCCGCGACCATCGCCGCCGCCTCCGGTAGCGTGGTCGGCCGCGCGATCGCCGGTCTGCGGGTGTATGTGCTCGACAACAGGCTGCGCCCGGTGCCGGTCGGCGTCGCGGGGGAGATGTACGTGGCGGGCCGGCAATTGGCTCGTGGCTATCTCGGCCGTCCCGATCTGTCGGCCACCCGCTTCGTCGCCGATCCGATGGGCGACGCGCCGGGCGGGCGCCTGTATCGCTCCGGTGACCTCGCGCGCTGGAACCGCTTCGGCGAGCTGGAATACCTCGGCCGCGCCGACGACCAGGTGAAGGTGCGCGGCTTCCGCATCGAACTCGGCGAGATCCAGGCCGCACTGGTTGCGCATAAGTCGGTCGCGGACGCGGTTGTGAGCGTGTACACGGACGAGCGGCTCGGCAATCGGATCGTCGGGTACATCGTGCCCGACGGGACGCTGCTGGATGTCAACGCGGTGCGTGAAAGCTTGTCGGGTTCGTTGCCCGCCTACATGGTGCCCTCTGTGCTGATCGCGCTAGAGCGAATCCCGCTGACGGTTCACGGCAAGCTGGACCGCAAAGCGCTGCCCGCCCCGGTGTTCGAGGTGCGCGAATTCCGCGCTCCAACCACCCCGATCGAGGAGATAGTCGCGCAGATCTTCGGTGAGGTGCTGAGCATCTCTCGGGTGGGCGTGGACGACGACTTCTTCGACCTCGGCGGCAACTCGCTGATCGCTACCCAGGTCGCCTCCCGCCTCGGCATCGCGCTGGACACCAGGGTGCCGGTGCGGATGCTGTTCGAGGCTTCCACCGTCGCGGCGCTGGCAGCGCGAGTGGAGTCGCATGTCGGTGACGGCGCGAGGAAGGCGCTGATCGCGCGGCAGCGTCCGGAGCAGGTGCCGCTGTCGCTGGCACAGCAGCGTATGTGGTTCCTCAACCGCTTCGACACCTCATCGGCGGTCAACAATATTCCGATCGCGATCCGGCTGTCCGGGGATCTGGACATCGCCGCGTTGCAGGTCGCGGTCATCGACGTGATCGACCGGCACGAGTCGCTGCGGACCGTGTTCCCGGAGACCAAGACCGGCCCAGTTCAGGTGGTGCTGGACGCCGCGCAGATCGTGCCAGATCTGACCCCGGTGCCGGTGACCGAGCACAACCTGATCGACCACCTGGTCGAGCTGGCCTCGATGGCGTTCGACGTGACCAGCGAAGTGCCGCTGCACGCCCGGCTGTTCGAGATCAGCGAGACCGAGTACGTGCTCGGCATGGTGGTGCACCACATCTCGGCCGACGGCTGGTCGATGGGCCCACTGGCCCGCGACGTCATGGTGGCCTACGCCGCCCGCACATTGTGGGAGGCGCCGGCCTGGTCGGCGCTGCCAGTGCAGTACGCTGACTACGCACTGTGGCAGCGCGAGGTGCTAGGTTCCGAAGACGATCCGAGTTCGCTGATTTCCAAGCAAATCCGCTACTGGACGCGCGAACTGGCCGGTCTACCCGATGAATTGACCTTGCCGACCGACCGGCCGCGCCCCGCCGTTGCCTCCTACCGCGGTGGAACCTACCCGTTCGTGATCGCCGGCGAGACCCAGCATGCCCTGATCGAGTTGGGTCGCAGGCACAACGCGTCGTTGTTCATGGTGCTGCACAGCGCGCTGGCGGTGTTGCTGGCCCGAGCCAGCGGCATCAGCGACATTGCGATCGGTACCCCGGTTGCCGGTCGCGGTGAGGCAGCGTTGGACGACCTGGTCGGCATGTTCGTCAACACCCTGGTGTTGCGCACCGAGGTGGACGGCGCGACAAGTTTCGCTGATCTGCTCGCCCGGGCCCGCGAGACCGACCTGCACGCGTTCGCGCACGCCGACGTGCCGTTCGAGCGGCTGGTCGAGGTGCTCAACCCGGCCCGCTCGCAGGCGCGTCACCCGCTGTTCCAGGTGATGCTGACCTTCCAGAACACTCGGCAGGCCAGCTTGGAGCTGCCGGGTCTCTCGGTCAACGGCATCGATTACGACGCGGGCTTGGCCAAGTTCGACCTTCAGCTGACTCTCTCGGAGACCCAGGACGAACTGGGCGACCCGGCGGGTATGTCGGCCGAGTTCTCCTACGCCCTGGATCTGTTCGACGAGTCCACCGTCGCCGCGTTCGCCAGGCGGCTCGATCGCGTCCTCGCCGCGGTGACCGCCGATCCGAACCTGCCGATCGGCGATATCGACCTGATCGCGCCCACCGAACGGGCGCAGGTGCTCATCGACTGGAACGACACCGCGCACCCGGTACCCACCGAGACGCTGGTCTCGCTGTTCGACGCGCAGGTGGCGGCGACCCCCGACGCGATCGCGCTGGACTTCGAAGACGAGCGACTGACCTACCGCGAGCTGAGCGAGCGGGCCAACCGCATCGCAAGGCAATTGATCGGCGCGGGCGTCGGCCCGGGATCGCTGGTGGCGCTGGCGATCCGGCGTTCGACCGAACTGGTCGTCGCGATGTACGCGGTGGTGCAGACCGGCGCGGCCTACGTCCCGCTGGATCCGGACCAGCCCGCCGAGCGTGTCAACTACATCATCGAGACCGCGCGGCCGCGGATGATCCTGTACCGCTCCGCGGACGGGTTCGGCTTCGATCCGCAGCCGCAGGTGACGGTGCTTTCCGTGGAGGGCATCGAAGGGCTGCCCGGCTTCGCCGCGGCCGGCGGCGCGCCGATCACCAACGAGGAGCGCATCCAGCCGCTGCGGCCGGAGAACATCGCGTACGTCATCTTCACGTCCGGTTCTACCGGACGCCCGAAGGGCGTGGCGGTCAGCCACGCCGCGATCGTCAACCGGCTGCTGTGGATGCAGCACGAATACCCCATCGGTCCCCAGGACGCGGTGCTGCAGAAGACGCCCGCCACGTTCGACGTGTCGGTGTGGGAGTTCTTCTGGCCGTTGCAGACCGGCGCCAGGCTGGTCGTCGCTCGCCCGGACGGCCATCGCGACCCGGTGTATCTGTCCCAGATCATCACCGAGAAGCACATCACCACAGCGCATTTCGTGCCGTCGATGCTCTCGGTCTTCGTCTCGACGCTCGGCAACGGGAACGGAGACGGGCTGCCCGCGCCCCAGCTGCGGCAGGTCTTCGCCTCCGGCGAGGCGCTGCCCGCGCAAACGGCACAACGCCTGCGTGAATTGACCGGCGCCCGGCTGCACAACCTGTACGGACCCACCGAAGCCGCCGTCGACGTGACATATCACGAAGCGACGGAAGCGGACACGGTGACGGTGCCGATCGGACGTCCGGTGTGGAACACCCGCGTCTTCGTGCTCGACAGCCGTCTGCACCCGGTGGCCCCGGGTATCGCGGGTGAGCTGTATCTCGCGGGCGATCAGCTGGCGCTCGGCTATCTGGGCCGTGCGGATCTGACGGCGGATCGGTTCGTAGCCAATCCGTACGGCGTGCCGGGTGACCGGATGTACCGCACCGGCGACCTCGTCTCCTGGACCGGCGAGGGCGAGCTGGAATACTTGGGCCGCACCGACTTCCAGGTGAAGCTGCGCGGTCTGCGTATCGAGTTGGGTGAGATCGAAGCCGCGCTGCTGGCGCAGCCGGGTATCGCCCAATCGGTGGTGGTACTGCGTTCCGACGCGCACGCGGGTGACCAACTGGTGGGTTACCTGGTCGCGGAACCGGAGACGACGGTCGACACCGACGAGGTGAAGGCCGCCTTGGACGCCGTGTTGCCGGGCTACATGGTCCCCGCCGCACTGATCGTGCTGGACGCGTTCCCGGTGAACGCCTCCGGCAAGCTCGATCGCAAGGCGCTGCCCGCGCCGGTGTTCGAGGCGAAAGTGTTCCGCGCCCCGTCCACCCCGATCGAGGAGATCGTGGCGGAGGTCTTCGCCGAGCTCCTCGGCGTGCCGCGCGTCGGCGTGGACGACGACTTCTTCGAGCTCGGTGGCAACTCGCTGGTGGCCACCCAGGTGACCGCCCGCCTCAGCGCTGCGCTGAACACCGAGATCGGTGTGCGCGCGCTGTTCGAAGCGCCCACCGTCGGCGCGTTGGCCGCGCGGGTCGAGTCGCACGCGGGAACCGGTGCACGCCAAGCGATCACGGCACAGGTCCGTCCCGAGTATCCGCCGCTGTCGCTGGCGCAGCAGCGCATATGGTTCCTCAACCGATTCGACATCGGGAGCGGGTCGGCCGCGCCGGGCGCGGCGTCGGCGACCTATAACATCCCGGCCGCGGTGCGGTTGGAAGGCGCCTTGGACGTGGACGCGTTGCGCGGCGCGATCGCCGATGTGATCGCGCGCCACGAATCGCTGCGCACCATCTACCCGTCACGCGAAGGTGTCGCCTATCAGCGGGTGCTGCCCGCGACCAAGGCCATCCCTGAGCTGGACGTGGTCGAGGTGGCCGAGGGCCGGTTGCTGGAGTTGCTGTACGGCTTCGTCGAACGCGGCTTCGACGTGACCACCGAACGGCCGACGCGCATGCGCGTCTACCGGCTCGCTCCCGACGACCACGTCCTGGTCGTGGTGGTGCACCACATTGCGGCCGACGGCTTCTCGATGCGTCCGTTGGTGCGTGACCTCATGGCCGCCTACATGGCGCGGACCTCGGCGTCCGAGCCGGGGTGGCCGCCGCTGGCGGTGCAGTACGTGGACTTCGCGCTGTGGCAGCGGGAGACACTCGGTTCGGAGGACGATCCGACCTCGTTGCTCTCCGAGCAACTCGACTACTGGCGCGGCGCGCTCGCCGGCCTGCCGGACGAGCTGCGCCTGCCCGGTCGTCCGCGGCCCGCCGTCGCCTCCTACGTGGCGGGCACCCGCCGCTTCCGCGTGCCGGGCGAGCTGATCGACGAGCTGAACCGGGTCGCGCACGCGAGCGGCACCACGCTGTTCATGGTGGTGCACAGCGCGTTCGCCACGCTGTTGGCGCGGTTGAGCGGCTCCGACGACATCGCCATCGGCATTCCGGTCGCCGGTCGCGGTGAGCAGGCGCTCGATGATCTGGTCGGCATGTTCGTCAACACCCTGGTGCTGCGTGCCCAGGTGGACACCGCCACGTCGTTCACCGACCTGCTCGTCCAGGTCCGCGAGCGTGACCTCCAGGCGTTCGCGCATGCGGACGTCCCGTTCGAGCGGCTGGTCGAGGTACTCAACCCGGCCCGCTCGCAGGCACGCCATCCGCTGTTCCAAGTGATGCTGTCGTTCCAGAACCTCGGCAGGACCGCGCTGGAGCTGCCCGGCCTCACCGTCTCCGAACTGGGTATCGACCAGCCGACGGCGAAGTTCGACCTGCAACTCACCCTCAGCGAGGTGCCCGGCGCCGCATCGGCGATGGACGCCGAACTCGTCTACGCCACCGATCTGTTCGACGGCGCGTTCGCGGACGCGTTCGCCGCGCGCTTCGTGCGTGTGCTGCGCGGCGTCGCCGCCGATCCTTCGGTCGTCCTCGGCGACATCGACCTGCTGGACCACGCCGAGCGCTCGCTGGTGATCGAGCGGTGGAACGACACCGAATTCCCGGTCGAGGCCGCACTCACCTCGCCGGTCGGCGACGCCGCCGCGACGCTGGTCTCGCTGTTCGAGGCGCAGGTGGCGCGCACGCCGGACGCGATCGCGCTCACCTTCGAGGGGACGAGTCTGTCCTACGCCGAGTTCGCGAGTCGGGTGCACCGCCTGGCGCGCTGGCTCAAGCAGAACGGTGTCGGCCCCGAATCCTATGTGGCCCTGGGCATGCGCCGCTCGCTCGACCTGCTGGTCGGCATGTACGCGGTGACCGTCGCGGGCGGCGCCTACGTGCCGCTCGACCCGGATCACCCGGCCGAGCGCATCGAGCACATCCTGGACACCGCCCGACCGGTCTGCGTGCTGACCTCCGGCGCGGACCTGGACGTCACGCTGGCCCGCCAGGTGCGCATCGATGAGCTGGATCTGTCCGGATACTCCGCCGAGCCGGTCACCGACGCGGACCGGCACCGGCCGCTGCGCACCGGCAACACCGCGTACGTCATCTTCACGTCGGGATCGACCGGTCGTCCGAAGGGTGTGGCGGTTTCGCACGCGGCCATCGTCAACCGCCTGGTATGGGGCCATGCCCAGTACGGCCTGGCTGTCGACGACGTAGTGCTGCAGAAGACCCCGGCCACATTCGACGTGTCGGTGTGGGAGTTCTTCTGGCCCTTGCAGGTTGGCGCCCGGCTGGTGATCGCCAAGCCGGACGGTCACCGCGACCCCGCCTACCTGGCGCAGCTGATCATCGAGGAGCGGATCACCACGGCGCACTTCGTGCCGTCGATGATGTCGCTGTTCGTGGTGGAACCGCGCGCGGCCGAATGTGTCGGCCTGCGTAACGTCTTCGCTTCCGGTGAGGGCCTTCCCGCGGTGACCGCGCAGCGCATGCGCGAACTCACCGGCGCGCGCCTGCACAACCTGTACGGCCCCACCGAGGCCGGTGTCGAGGTGACCTTCCACGAGGTCGACGACGCCGACACCGTGACCGTGCCGATCGGTGCCCCGGTGTTCAACACGCAGGTGTACGTGCTGGATTCGCGCCTGCGGCCGGTTCCGGTCGGTGTGCCCGGCGAGCTGTATCTGGCCGGCGCGCAGCTGGCCTACGGGTATGTCACCCGGCCCGACCTGACCACCGAGCGGTTCGTCGCCAGCCCGTTCGGTGACGGTGCGCGCATGTACCGCACCGGTGACCTGGTGGCCTGGACCGAAGACGGTGAGCTGGAGTACCTGGGCCGCACCGACTTCCAGGTCAAGGTACGCGGTCTGCGCATCGAACTGGGTGAGATCGAGTCGGCGCTGACCGCGCTGGAATCGGTGGCGCAGGCGGTGGTCGTGGTGCGCACCGACGAGCGGACCGGGGACCAGCTGGTCGCCTACCTGGTGACGGACCCGGACCGGGTGGTGGACGTCGAGGCGGTCAAGGCCGAGCTCGGCACGCGGCTGCCCGGGTACATGGTGCCCGCCGCCTACGTGGTGCTGGACGAATTCCCGCTGAACGCCTCCGGCAAGCTGGACCGCAAGGCGCTGCCGGAGCCGGTCTTCGAGGCCAAGGTGTTCCGCGCACCCGCGACGCCGGTGCAGGAGATCGTGGCCCAGACCTTCGCCGAGGTGCTCGGTGTGGAGCGGGTCGGCCTGGACGACGACTTCTTCGAGCTGGGCGGTAACTCGCTGGTCGCCACTCAGGTGGCCGCACGGCTGGGCGAGGCCCTGAACAGTCAGGTCCCGGTGCGCACGCTGTTCGAGGCGTCCACCGTGGTCGCGCTGGCGGCGAAGGTGGAATCGGCCGCCGGACAGGGCGGACGGACGCCCCTGGTCGCGCAGGAGCGTCCCGAGCTGGTGCCGCTCTCGCTCGCCCAGCAACGGATGTGGTTCCTCAACCGGTTCGACAACCGCACCGCGGTGAACAACATCCCGGTGGCCCTGCGGCTGACCGGTGAGCTGGACGTCGCCGCGCTCGGCGCGGCCATCGGCGACGTGCTCGCGCGGCACGAGGCGCTGCGCACGATCTACCCCGAGGTGGAGGGCACCGGTTACCAGCGTGTCCTGCCGGTGGGTGAGGTCGCCTTCGACCTGGTCGCCGAATCCGTCGCGGCCGAGGAGCTGCCCGCGCGGATCCTGGAGCTGGTCGGTGTCGGGTTCGACGTCACCGCCGAGATCCCGTTCCGGGCGAGCCTGCTCGCGCTGTCGCCGACCGACCACGTGGCGGTGCTGGTCATGCACCACATCAGCGCCGACGGCTTCTCACTGCGGCCGTTGCTGCGCGATGTCGTGCTGGCCTACACCGAGCGCGCACGCGGCGAGGTCCCGTCCTGGGCCCCGCTGAAGGTGCAGTACGCCGACTACGCGCTGTGGCAGCGCGACGTGCTCGGCGCCGAGGACGACGCGGACTCCGTCGCGGCCCGGCAGATCGCCTACTGGACCGAGCAACTGCGCGACCTGCCCGACCAGACCGAGCTGCCCGCCGACCGGCCCCGGCCCGAGATCGCCTCCAATGCCGGTGGCACGTACGACTTCTCGGTCGACGCGCAAGTGCACGAGGCGCTGTCGGAGCTGGCGCGCGCCCGCGGCGTGACGCTGTTCATGGTCGTGCACGCAGCGCTGGCCGTGTGGGCGGGCCGACTGTCGGGCAGCACCGATGTCGCGATCGGCACGCCGATCGCGGGCCGTGGCGAACGCGCGCTCGACGATGTCGTCGGCATGTTCGTCAACACGCTGGTGCTGCGCAGCGAAGTCGATCCGGCCGTCGCCTTCGGTGAGCTGCTCGACCAGGTGCGCCGCACCGATCTGGCCGCCTTCGCCAACGCCGACGTGCCGTTCGAGCGGCTGGTCGATGTGCTCAGCCCGGCCCGCTCGCAGGCGCACCACCCGCTCTTCCAGATCGCGCTGACCTTCGAGGCCGCTTCGGCGGCCGAGCTCGGCACGGTCGCGCTGCCCGGCGGCCTCGAAGTCGCCGCCGTCGAATTCGACCCGGGCACCGCGAAGTTCGACGTGCAGCTCACCGTCGGCGAGTCCGCCGATGGCGGCTTGGCGCTGTCGTGGAACTACGCGACCGAGCTGTTCGATTCGGAGACGGTGGCTGCGTTCGCTGATCGTTTTGTGCGCGTTCTGTGCGAGGTTGTCGACGATCCGCAGGTTGCTATCGGCGACATCGATCTGCTCGGCGAGGGCGAGCGGCTGGATGTGTCGCAGCGCTGGGTGTCCTCCGGGGCCGAGAGCGTCGCGGGTGTGTTCGCCGATCCGGACATCACGCTGGTCGGGTTGTTCGACGCGGCTGTTGCCGCGCACCCGAACCGGGTCGCGGCCCGCTTCGGCGTGGAGACGCTGAGCTATGCCGAGTTGGATCGGCGCGCGAATGTACTGGCGCGCAGGTTGATCAGTGACGGCGCGGGACCGGAGAGGCTGGTCGCGGTGATTTTGCCGCGGTCGCTGGACCTCGTGGTCGCGTTGCTGGCTGTGGTGAAGACCGGTGCGGGTTATGTGCCGGTGGACCCGACCTATCCGGCTGAGCGCATCGCCTACGTGCTCGCCGATTCCCGGCCCACGAGTGTGGTGCTCGACTCCACGGTGCAGGTCGAGGTGCCCGCTGGGCTGCCCGCTGTCGTGCTGGACGGGTTCGCGGTGGAGGCCGGCAATGTCGAGGACGCCGACGACGCCCCGATTGCGGATGCCGACCGCAACGCCGCGCTCACGCCGGACAATGTCGCGTATGTGATCTACACCTCCGGCTCGACCGGCCGCCCGAAGGGCGTCGCGGTCGCGCACCGCAACGTGGTGCGGTTGTTCGCGAATACCGACCGCGACTTCGGTTTCGGTCCCGACGATGTGTGGACGTTGTTCCACAGCTACGCCTTCGACTTCTCGGTGTGGGAACTGTGGGGCCCGCTGCTGTTCGGCGGCACCCTCGTCGTGGTCGACTACTACACCTCGCGCTCGCCGGAGCAGTTCCTGGAACTGCTGCGTGCCGAACGCGTCACGGTGCTCAACCAGACCCCGTCGGCGTTCTACCAACTGGCCGAAGCCGACCGGAACGCCGCGCCCGATGTCGCGCCGCTGGCGCTGCGCTACGTGGTGTTCGGCGGTGAGGCGCTGGAGCTGCGCAGGCTCTCGGATTGGGTGGCGCGCCACGGCGACGGCACCGGCGCGACGTCCGGGGACGGGCCGCTGCTGGTCAACATGTACGGCATCACCGAGACCACGGTGCACGTGTCCTACCGCGCCCTGGACGCCGCGACCATCGCCGCCGCCTCCGGTAGCGTGGTCGGCCGCGCGATCGCCGGTCTGCGGGTGTATGTGCTCGACAACAGGCTGCGCCCGGTGCCGGTCGGCGTCGCGGGGGAGATGTACGTGGCGGGCCGGCAATTGGCTCGTGGCTATCTCGGCCGTCCCGATCTGTCGGCCACCCGCTTCGTCGCCGATCCGATGGGCGACGCGCCGGGCGGGCGCCTGTATCGCTCCGGTGACCTCGCGCGCTGGAACCGCTTCGGCGAGCTGGAATACCTCGGCCGCGCCGACGACCAGGTGAAGGTGCGCGGCTTCCGCATCGAACTCGGCGAGATCGAATCCGCGATCCTCGCCCAGCCCGGCATCGCCCAGGCCGCGGTCATCGTGCGCGAGGACCAGCCCGGCGATCAGCGGATCGTCGCCTACGTGGTGTCCGAGCCGGGCGTCGAGCCGGCGCTCGACGCGGTCCGCGACGGCGCCGCCGAGCAACTGCCCGCCTACATGGTGCCTTCGGCCGTGGTGCGGCTGGAATGGATCCCGTTGACCGTCAACGGGAAGCTGGACCGCCGTGCGCTGCCCGCCCCGACGGCGCAGTCGCGTGCCTTCCGCGCGCCGGTGACCCCCGTGCAGGAAACCGTGGCAGCGGTGTTCGCCGACGTGCTCGGCCTGGAGCGGGTCGGCGTGGACGACGACTTCTTCGACCTCGGCGGCAACTCGCTGGTCGCGACCAGGGTGGTCGCCCGCATCGGCGCCGCGCTCGGTACGACCGTCGCGGTGCGCACTCTGTTCGAGGCCTCCACCGTGGAAGCGCTCGCCGCGCGGGTGGAATCGCACGCCGACGGCGCGGCGCGCGCCCGCCTGGTCGCGCGTGAGCGCGCGGCCGACGAGCTGGTGCCGCTGTCGTTCGCGCAGCAGCGCATGTGGTTCCTGAACAAGTACGACACCGCGTCGGCGGCCTACAACGTGCCGATTGCCATACGGCTCACCGGCGCGCTGGACGTCGAGGCGCTGCGGTTGGCGCTGGCCGATGTGGTGCGCAGGCACGAGTCACTGCGCACCCGCTACCCCGAGCACGGCGGCACCCCGGTCCAGGTGATCGTGCCCGCCGAGGACATCGTCCTGGATCTGCATCCCGTGGCGGTGGACCCGGCGCGGCTGGTCGAGGCGGTGACCGAGTTCGTCACCACCGGATTCGATGTGGCCGAAGAGGTTCCGCTGCGCACCCGGCTGTACACGGCCGGGCCGGAGGAGCACGTGCTCGTCGTGGTGGTGCACCACATCGCGGCCGACGGCTTCTCGATGAGCCCGCTGACCCGCGACGTGATGGCCGCCTACACCGCGCGCAGCACCGGCAGCGCTCCCGGCTGGGCGCCGCTGACGGTGCAGTACGCCGACTTCGCGGTGTGGCAGCGCGAGATCCTCGGCTCCGAGGACGATCCCGACTCGCTGCTGGCGAAGCAGGTCGCGTACTGGCGGCGCGCGCTCGACGGCGTTCCCGACGAGCTGACCCTGCCCACCGACCGCCCGCGTCCGGCCGTCGCCTCCTACCGTGGCGCGACGCTGCATCGCGAGCTGTCCGGCGACCTGGTCGCCGCACTGGAGGAACTCGCGCGGCAGCGCGGTGCGTCGCTGTTCATGGTGATGCACGGCGCGCTGGCGGTGCTGCTGTCGCGCCTGTCCGGCAGCGACGACGTCGCGGTCGGCACCCCGATCGCGGGCCGCGGCGAGGCCGCGCTCGACGACCTGGTCGGCATGTTCGTCAACACGCTGGTGCTGCGGGCCGAAGTGGACGCTGGTGACCGCTTCGCCGATCTGCTCGACCGGGTGCGCCGCACCGACCTGGACGCCTACGGCAACGCCGACGTGCCGTTCGAGCGGTTGGTGGAACTGCTCGCGCCGGAGCGCTCGCAGGCCCGCCACCCGCTGTTCCAGGTGATGCTGGCATTCCAGAACCTGGAGCGCACCACCCTGGAACTGCCCGGCCTGTCGGTGTCCGCGCTGGACCTGGACGAGAACGTCGCGCGCTTCGACCTGCAGTTCACCCTCGCCGAGCGTGGTGAAGCAGGTTCCGGCGCCATGGCTCTGACGCTCACCTACGCCACCGACCTGTTCGACGAGTCGACCGCGGCGGGCATCGTGGACCGCTGGGAACGCGTGCTCGCGGCCGTCGTGGCGGAGCCGGATGGTCCTGTTGGTGATATCGCGCTGCTGGATGAGGGCGAGACCGTGCAGGCGTTGCGTGGCTGGAACGACACCGCCCGCGATCTCGGCCCGGCGACCACGTTGGTCGAGTTGTTCGCTGCGCAGGCCGCGGCGACGCCGGATGTGGTTGCGGTGGTGGATCCTGCCGCTGGTGTGTCGTTGACGTATGCGGATTTGGCTGCTCGTGTGCGGCGGTTGGCGCGTCGTTTGATCGAGGCGGGTGTGGGCCCGGAGTCGTTGGTGGCTTTGGGTATGCGCCGGTCGGTGGATTTGGTTGTGGCGGCGTATGCGGTGCATGTCGCGGGGGGCGGTTATGTGCCGTTGGATCTGGATCAGCCCGCTGACCGTGTGCAGTATGTGCTGGATTCGGCTGACCCGGTCTGCGTGCTGACCACTGCGGCTGATGGGTTCGACGGGGCGGGCCGCGCCACGCTGAGCATTGATGAGCTGGACCTGTCCGGTTACTCGGACGCGCCGGTCACCGATGCCGAGCGGATCGCGCCGCTGCGTCCGCAGCATCCGGCGTATGTGATCTTCACTTCTGGTTCTACCGGCCGCCCGAAGGGTGTGGCGGTGCCGCATGCGGCGGTTGTGAACCAGATTCGTTGGATTACCGGCGAGTACGGCATCGGTGTCGAGGACGTCGTGCTGTTCAAGACGCCCGCCACCTTCGATGTGTCGGTGTGGGAGTTGTTCGGTCCGCTGAGCACCGGGGGCCGGATCGTGGTGGCGAGCCCGGATGGGCACCGTGACCCGCAGTATCTGGCTGAGGTGATCGCGGCGCAGCGGGTGACGATGACCTCGTTCGTGCCGTCGATGCTGACGGTTTTCGCGGGTTCTATCGACCCGGCGGAGGCGGACGCGCTGGCTTCGTTGCGGATTTTGTTTGTCGCCGGTGAGGCGTTGACCGCTGATGCGGTGGTCGCTATCCGGCGGGTGAGCGATGCCGCGCTGTTCAACTTGTACGGTCCGACGGAGTTCACTGTGCATGCCACGCACGGCCGGGTGGCCGAGCAGGTGGATGGTGCGGTGCCGATCGGTTTGCCGGTGTGGAATGCGCAGGCCTACGTGCTGGACGCGCGCCTGCATCCGGTGCCGGCGAACGTCGCGGGTGAGTTGTATCTCGCGGGTGATCAGCTGGCGCGTGGTTATTTCGGGCGCGCGGATCTGACCGCGGATCGTTTCGTGGCCAACCCGTACGGCGAGCCCGGTGCGCGGATGTACCGCACGGGTGACCTGGTCGCCCGGGACGCTACTGGTGCTATCGAATACCTGGGCCGCACCGATTTCCAGGTGAAGTTGCGTGGTTTGCGCATCGAGCTGGGTGAGATCGAGTCCGCGCTCACCGCCCACGAATCGGTCGCGCAGTCGGTGGCGGTGGTGCGCTCCGACGCGCGCACGGGCGACCAGCTGGTCGGCTACGTGGTTCCCGCGGGCGGTGCGACGGTGGATGTCGAGGCGCTGCGTGCGCACTTGGCCGCGCGTCTGCCGTCCTACATGGTGCCCGCGGCGATCGTGGTGCTCGAGGCTATGCCGTTGAACCCGAACGGCAAGTTGGATCGGCGTGCGTTGCCTGATCCGGTATTCGAGGCACGCGAGTTCCGTGCTCCCTCGACCCCGGTCGAGCAGATCGTCGCCGAGGTCTTCGCCGAAGTACTCGGCGTGGAGCGAGTCGGCTTGGACGACTCGTTCTTCGCCCTCGGCGGCGACAGCATCGTCTCCATCCAGTTGGTGTCGCGAGCCAAGGCGCGCGGCGTGGTGTTCACCCCGCGACACGTCTTCGAGCAGCGCACGGTGGCCGGCTTGGCCGCCGTCGCCGAAACCACCGAGGCGGCCGAGGCGTCGGCCATGACGCTGGCCGAGCCGCCGGGCGGCGGCATCGGCGTCATGCCGTTGACGCCGGTGGTGCGCTTCATGGCCGAGCGGCGCGGCTCGTTCGGCCGCTTCAACCAGACGCTGGCGCTGGAACTGCCGGTCGGCATCGACCGGGAGGGCATCGCCGCGACGGTCGGGGCGGTCATCGACCGGCACGACATGCTGCGCGCGAGCCTGCGCCGGGACGGTGACGATTGGATCGTCGAGACCGCCGCGCCGGGCACGGTGGATGTGGACGGGCTGATCGACCGCACCGAGTTCGCCGCGAACGCCACCGCCGACGAATTGGTCGAGATCGCCTCGGCCGCACTGGACGAGTCGTTGGACCGGCTCGATCCCGCGGCGGGCGTGGTCATCCGGTTCGTCTGGCTGGAACCCGATTCCGCCGAGCGCGCCGGACGCCTGATCGTCGCCGCCCACCACCTGGTGGTGGACGGCGTCTCCTGGCGCATCCTGGTGCCGGACTTCGTGACGGCCTGGGGCCAGCGCATCGCGGGGCAGACCCCCGAGTTGGTCGCCCCGGCCACCTCGATGCGCGCCTGGGCGCACGCGCTGGAGCGCGCGGCGGCCGGCCCCGAGCGGGTGGCCGAGCTCGACTACTGGCGGTCGGTGGTCGCCGCGGCCGATCCGCTGCTGACCGAGCGTCCGATGGATCCGGAGATCGACACCTCCGGCGTCATCGCCAAGGTTCAGGTCGAGGTGTCCGCCGAAGTCACCAAGGCCCTGCTCACCACGGTCCCGGCGCTGTACCACGGCGGCGTGAACGACGGCCTGCTCACCGCGCTGGCGCTGGCCATCGCGAAGTGGCGGGCGCGGCGGGTGGCCGCCAGGGGCGAGGATTCGCTGCTGATCCGACTGGAGGGTCACGGCCGCGAGGAAGACGTGGTGCCGGGTGCGGATCTGTCGCGCACCGTCGGCTGGTTCACCTCGATCTACCCGGTCCGGTTCGACCTGTCCGGCATCGACATCGACGCCGCGTTCACCGGCGGACCCGCGCTCGGAGCGGCCGTCAAGGCGGTCAAGGAGCAGTTGCTCTCCGTGCCGGACAAGGGTCTCGGCTACGGCCTGCTGCGTTACCTGAATGCCGAGACCGCGGCCGAGCTGCCGCGCGAACTGCCCGGCCAGGTGAGCTTCAACTACCTCGGGCGCATCTCCGAAGGCGACGTGCCGGAGTCGCTGCGCGGCTTCGGCTGGATCCCCGCGCCGGAACTCGGCGCGCTGGGCGGCGCCTACGACGCCGACATGCCCGCCATGGCGCCGCTGGACGTGAACGCGATCGTGGTCGGCGACAAGTTGACCGCGAACATCGGCTACCCGACGACGCTGCTGTCCGCCGCCGACGTGCGCGAATTCGGTGAGCTGTGGACCGCGGCGCTGGAAGCGGTGGCCCGCCACGCCAATTCGACCGGCGCGGGTGGGCACACCCCGTCGGACTTCGCGCTGATGCGCAGCCCCAGAGGTGGTGTGGCGCGGGGGATCACCCAGCGCGACATCGACGCCTGGGAGCGGCGCTTCCCGGCGCTGGCCGACGTCTGGCCGCTGTCGGCGCTGCAAGCCGGTCTGCTGTTCCACGCCCGACTGGCCGCGAGTTCGGTGGACGTGTACACCGCCCAGGCGGTGCTGACGCTCACCGGCCGGGTGGACGCGGCCCGGTTGCGTGCGGCCGCACAGGCATTGGTGGGCCGCTACGAGAACCTGCGCACCGCGTTCGTCACCGACATCGACGGCAACCCGGTGCAGATCGTGCTCGACAGCGTCCGGGTGGCGTGGGCCGAGCACGACCGAACCGAGTCGGGTTCGGCGGACGACCTGATCGAGGCCGACCGCATGCAGCGGTTCGACCTGACCGCGCCGCCGCTGATCCGCTTCACCCTGATCCGAGTCGCGCCCGACCGCTGGCAGTTCGTGGTGGCCAACCACCACATCCTGCTCGACGGCTGGTCCATGCCGCTGCTCATGCGGGATCTGCTGGTGCTCTACGCCGCCCACGCCGACACCTCCGCGCTGCCCGCGGTGCGCTCCTACCGGCACTTCCTGGAGTGGACCCGGCAGCAGGACCACGCGGCGTCGCTGGCGGCGTGGGCGCACGCGCTGCGCGGCGTCGGCGAGCCGACCCTGCTCGCGCGGCCGGACGCCGCTCGCGAGATCACCTCGCTGGCCGGTGAGTACTTCTTCGACCTGGACGAAGCGACCACCGCGCGTCTGACCGCGCTGGCCGCCTCGCTCGGCGTCACCCCCAACACCGTGCTGCAGACCGCGTGGGGCATGCTCGTCGGCCGCATGACCAGCCGCGACGACGTGCTGTTCGGCACCACCGTCTCCGGGCGGCCCCCGCAGCTGTCCGGCGTGGAGTCGATGGTCGGCCTGTTCATCAACACCGTGCCGGTGCGGGTGCGCTTCGATCCGTCGGAGTCGGTGCGTGACCTGCTGGTGCGCACCCAGGGCGAGCAGGCCGATCTGCTCGACCACCACTACGTGGGTCTGGCCGACATCCAGGCGGTCGCGGGCATCGGCGGACTGTTCGACACGCTGGTGGTGTTCGAGTCCTTCCCGGTCGACGCCGCGGGCTTGCAGGCGCAGGCCGCGGACATCGACGGCATGGCGGTGATCGGCCTGGACGCGGCCGACGCCACGCACTACCCGCTGACGCTGATCGCGCAGCTGGATTCGCGGCTGCGGGTGCGCGCGGGCTACCTACGTGACCTGTTCGACGAGACGACGGTGCGCCGCATCGCCGACCGCCTGATCCGGATGCTCACCGCGATCACCGCGTCGCCCGACGCGGTGGTCGGCGACATCGAGCTGCTCGACAGCGCCGAGCGGGAACTCGTATTGCGCGGCTGGAACGACACCGATTTCGATGTGGACGCGGCGTTGTCGGGTCGCTCGGCTCCCGCGACCTTGGTGTCGATGTTCTACGACCAGGTCGAACGCACCCCCGACGCGACCGCCATCACGTTCGAGGGGACAAGTCTGTCCTACGCCGAGTTCTCCTGGCGGGTGAACCAGCTGGCGCGCTGGCTGATCGCGCGCGGCGTGGGCGCGGAATCGTATGTGGCGCTGGGTATGCGGCGGTCTATCGATCTGGTGGTCGGTATGTACGCCGTCGCCGTGGCCGGTGGCTCGTATGTGCCGCTGGACCCGGATCACCCGGCCGAGCGCACCGAATACATCCTCGGCACGGCCGATCCGGTGTGTGTACTCACCTCCGGCAGCGACCTGGACATCGACACCGCGCAGGTGCGTATCGACCTCCTCGATCTGAAGGGTCTGTCGGAGGCCCCGGTGACCGACGCCGATCGTCGTGCTCCGCTGCGTCCGTCGAACACCGCGTATGTGATCTTCACATCGGGTTCGACGGGTCGTCCGAAGGGTGTCGCCGTCTCGCACGCGGCGATCGTCAACCGCCTCGTCTGGATGCAGACCGCCTATCAGCTGACCGCCGATGACGTGGTGTTGCAGAAGACGCCCGCGACGTTCGATGTGTCGGTGTGGGAGTTCTTCTGGCCGTTGCAGATCGGCGCTCGCCTGGTCGTCGCGAAGCCCGAGGGGCACCGCGACCCGGCCTACCTCGCCGAGGTCATCAGCGCGGAGCGGGTGAGCGTCACGCACTTCGTGCCGTCGATGCTGGCTGTGTTCGTCGCGGATGCCGCTGCGGCACAGTGTGATTCGCTGCGCTTGGTGTTCGCTTCGGGTGAGGCGTTGCCGCCCAAGCCCGCGCATCGGATGCGCGAGCTGACCGGCGCTGCCCTGCACAATCTCTACGGTCCGACCGAGGCCGCGGTCGACGTCACCTTCCACGAAGTCGTGGACGCCGACACCGAGACGGTGCCGATCGGCGCTCCGGTGTTCAACACACAGGTGTTGGTGCTGGATGGGCGGTTGCGCCCGGTGCCGGTGGGTGTCGCGGGAGAGCTCTATCTCGCCGGTATCCAGCTCGCGCGTGGTTACGTCGCGCGACCGGACCTGACCAGCGATCGTTTCGTGGCCAACCCGTTCGGGGAGCCCGGTGCGCGGATGTACCGCACGGGCGATCTCGTGGCGTGGACCGAGCACGGTGAGCTGGAATATCTCGGCCGCACCGACTTCCAAGTGAAGTTGCGTGGTCTGCGTATCGAGTTGGGTGAGATCGAGTCGGCGCTGACGGGTCTGGACGAAGTGGCCCAAGCCGTCGTGGTCGTGCGCTCCGACGCGCACGCGGGCGACCAGCTCGTCGCCTACGTCATCCCCGCGCCGGACGCTGCCCTGGAAACCGACCTGGTCCGCGAGGACCTGGCGCGGCAACTGCCCGCGTACATGGTGCCCTCGGTCGTGCTCGTGCTCGAGGCGTTCCCGCTGAACGCCTCCGGCAAACTGGACCGCAAGGCGCTGCCCGCCCCGGTGTTCGAGGCCGCGGTGTTCCGCGCCCCGACCACGCCGGTCGAGGAGATCGTCGCCGCCACCTTCGCCGACGTGCTCGGCTTGGAGCGGGTCGGTCTGGACGACGACTTCTTCGCTCTCGGCGGCAACTCACTGTCCGCCACCCAGGTCGCCGCCCGGCTGTCTGCCGCGCTGGACACCGACCTCGGCGTGCGCGAGCTGTTCGAGGCCTCCACCGTGGTCGCTCTCGCGGCGCGCGCGGAGACCAGGGCGGGCGCGGGCGGCCGAGCGGCGCTGGTGCCGCAGCAGCGGCCCGAGCTGGTCCCGCTGTCGCTGGCCCAGCAGCGCATGTGGTTCCTCAACCGATTCGACCCAGACTCGGCGGTGGACAACATCCCTGCCGCGGTGCGGCTGTCGGGCCTGCTCGACCGGCAGGCGTTGCAGATCGCCGTCGCCGACGTGCTGGCCAGGCACGAGTCACTGCGCACGTTCTACCCCGAGGTGGACGGCACCGCCTACCAGCAGACCGTGGCCACCGCCAACGTGATCCCGGATCTGACGCCGATCGACGTCACCGAAACCGAACTGCCCGAGCAACTCGCGCGGCTGATCGGCACGGCCTTCGACGTCACCGCCGAGGTGCCCTTCCGCGCCCGGCTGTTCGAAATCAGCCCCACCGAGCACGTGCTCGCCCTGGTGGTGCACCACATCTCGGCCGACGGCTTCTCCATGGGCCCGCTGACCCGCGACGTGATGACCGCCTACGGCGCCCGCGTCGACGGCGGCGAGCCCGCCTGGCGTCCGCTCGAGGTCCAGTACGCGGACTTCGCGCTGTGGCAGCGCCAGGTGCTCGGCGCCGAGGGCGACCCGAAATCGGTGATCTCCGAGCAGATCTCGTTCTGGTCGGACACGCTGCGCGGGCTGCCCGAGCAACTGGACCTGCCCGCCGACCGGCCTCGACCCGCCGTCGCCTCCGGACGCGGCGCGACGCACGTCTTCGAGATCGACGCCGAGACCCACGCCCAGCTCACCGAACTCGCCCGCACCAGGGGCGCGACGCTGTTCATGGTCGCGCATACCGCGCTGGCGGTGCTGCTGTCGCGCCTGTCCAGCGAGGACGACATCGCGATCGGCACCCCGATCGCGGGACGCGGCGAGCGCGCGCTCGACGACCTGATCGGCATGTTCGTCAACACCCTGGTGCTGCGGACCCCGATCCAGAGCGGTGCGACGTTCACCGAACTGCTGCGTTCGGTGCGCGCGACCGACATCGCGGCCTTCGGACACGCGGATCTGCCGTTCGAGCGGCTGGTGGAGATCCTGAATCCGGCGCGTTCGCAGGCGCGCAACCCGCTGTTCCAGGTGATGCTGGCATTCCAGAACACCGGCCAGAACAGCCTCGAGCTGCCCGGCCTGACGGTGAGCGGTGTCGACCTGCCGATCGACGTCGCCAAGTTCGACCTGCAACTGGTGCTGTCCGAACGCGACGCCGCCGAGGCGGCGGGCATCACCGCCGAGCTGATCTACGCCACCGACCTGTTCGACCCGGCCACCATGGCGGAGTTCGGCGTGCGGTTCGGCCGATTGCTGAAGGCGGTCGCCGCCGAGCCGGACCGGCCCATCGGCGACATCGCGCTGCTGGATGAGGGCGAGACCGTGCAGGCGTTGCGTGGCTGGAACGACACCGCCCGCGATCTCGGCCCGGCGACCACGTTGGTCGAGTTGTTCGCTGCGCAGGCCGCGGCGACGCCGGATGTGGTTGCGGTGGTGGATCCTGCCGCTGGTGTGTCGTTGACGTATGCGGATTTGGCTGCTCGTGTGCGGCGGTTGGCGCGTCGTTTGATCGAGGCGGGTGTGGGCCCGGAGTCGTTGGTGGCTTTGGGTATGCGCCGGTCGGTGGATTTGGTTGTGGCGGCGTATGCGGTGCATGTCGCGGGGGGCGGTTATGTGCCGTTGGATCTGGATCAGCCCGCTGACCGTGTGCAGTATGTGCTGGATTCGGCTGACCCGGTCTGCGTGCTGACCACTGCGGCTGATGGGTTCGACGGGGCGGGCCGCGCCACGCTGAGCATTGATGAGCTGGACCTGTCCGGTTACTCGGACGCGCCGGTCACCGATGCCGAGCGGATCGCGCCGCTGCGTCCGCAGCATCCGGCGTATGTGATCTTCACTTCTGGTTCTACCGGCCGCCCGAAGGGTGTGGCGGTGCCGCATGCGGCGGTTGTGAACCAGATTCGTTGGATTACCGGCGAGTACGGCATCGGTGTCGAGGACGTCGTGCTGTTCAAGACGCCCGCCACCTTCGATGTGTCGGTGTGGGAGTTGTTCGGTCCGCTGAGCACCGGGGGCCGGATCGTGGTGGCGAGCCCGGATGGGCACCGTGACCCGCAGTATCTGGCTGAGGTGATCGCGGCGCAGCGGGTGACGATGACCTCGTTCGTGCCGTCGATGCTGACGGTTTTCGCGGGTTCTATCGACCCGGCGGAGGCGGACGCGCTGGCTTCGTTGCGGATTTTGTTTGTCGCCGGTGAGGCGTTGACCGCTGATGCGGTGGTCGCTATCCGGCGGGTGAGCGATGCCGCGCTGTTCAACTTGTACGGTCCGACGGAGTTCACTGTGCATGCCACGCACGGCCGGGTGGCCGAGCAGGTGGATGGTGCGGTGCCGATCGGTTTGCCGGTGTGGAATGCGCAGGCCTACGTGCTGGACGCGCGCCTGCATCCGGTGCCGGCGAACGTCGCGGGTGAGTTGTATCTCGCGGGTGATCAGCTGGCGCGTGGTTATTTCGGGCGCGCGGATCTGACCGCGGATCGTTTCGTGGCCAACCCGTACGGCGAGCCCGGTGCGCGGATGTACCGCACGGGTGACCTGGTCGCCCGGGACGCTACTGGTGCTATCGAATACCTGGGCCGCACCGATTTCCAGGTGAAGTTGCGTGGTTTGCGCATCGAGCTGGGTGAGATCGAGTCCGCGCTCACCGCCCACGAATCGGTCGCGCAGTCGGTGGCGGTGGTGCGCTCCGACGCGCGCACGGGCGACCAGCTGGTCGGCTACGTGGTTCCCGCGGGCGGTGCGACGGTGGATGTCGAGGCGCTGCGTGCGCACTTGGCCGCGCGTCTGCCGTCCTACATGGTGCCCGCGGCGATCGTGGTGCTCGAGGCTATGCCGTTGAACCCGAACGGCAAGTTGGATCGGCGTGCGTTGCCTGATCCGGTATTCGAGGCACGCGAGTTCCGTGCTCCCTCGACCCCGGTCGAGCAGATCGTCGCCGAGGTCTTCGCCGAAGTACTCGGCCTGACGGCCGGTGCGGACGAACGCCCCGTCGGCTTGGACGACGACTTCTTCGACCTGGGCGGCAACTCGCTGATCGCCACCCAGGTGGTAGCCCGCCTCGGCGCGGCGTTGGACACCAGGATCCCGGTCCGCGTGCTGTTCGAGGCGCCGACCGTGGCCGCGCTGGCCGCCCGGGCCGAAACGCAGCAGGGCAGCGGACGTCGCCGCGAGCTGGTCGCGGGCCCGCGTCCGTCGAAGATCCCGCTGTCGCTGTCCCAGCAGCGGATGTGGTTCCTGAACCGCTTCGACAACCAGACCGCGGTGAACAACATCCCGCTCGCGGTCCGGCTCACCGGAACCCTGGACACCGAGGCGCTGCGCCAGGCCGTCGCCGACGTGGTCGACCGGCACGAGGTGCTGCGCACCGTCTACCCGGAGACCGCCGACGGCCAGGGTGTGCAGGTGGTGCTGCCCGCCGGGCACAGCGACATCGACCTCACCCCCATCGAGGTGTCCGAGGCCGGGATCTCCGAACGGATCAGCGAACTGGTGCTGGCCGGCTTCGACGTCACCGCCGAGGTCCCGGTGCGCGCCCAGCTGTTCCGCATCGCGGGCTCGATGGACGGCTCGCAGCTCGACACCCACGTGCTGGTGTTCGTGGTGCACCACATCTCCGGTGACGGCTGGTCGGTGCGTCCGCTGGCGCGCGACGTGATGGTGGCCTACTCGGCGCGTTCGCGCGGCGAGGCGCCCGCCTGGGCTCCATTGCAGGTGCAGTACGCCGATTACGCGCTGTGGCAGCGTGAGACGCTCGGCTCGGAGAGTGATCCGGAGTCGCTGATCGCCCAGCAGGTGGCCTTCTGGTCGCAGACCCTGGCCGGCCTGCCCGATCAGCTCGATCTGCCCTCGGACCGCTCGCGCCCGGCGGTGGCGTCCAATCGCGGTGACGTGTACGAGTTCTCGCTCGACGCGCCGCTGCTGCGCGAGTTGAACGCGCTGGCCCGCGCGAACGGCGCCAGCCTGTTCATGGTCGTGCACGCGGCGTTCGCCGCGCTGCTGGCTCGGCTGTCCGGCAGCGACGACATCGCCATCGGCACCGCGGTCGCGGGCCGTGGTGAGGCGCTGCTCGACGACGCCATCGGCATGTTCGTCAACACCCTGGTGCTGCGCAGCGCGGTGGATCCGGCGATACCGTTCACCGAATTGCTCGCCCGCACCAAGGACAGCGATCTCGCGGCGTTCGCGCACGCGGACCTGCCGTTCGAGCGGCTGGTGGAGATCCTGAACCCGGCGCGTTCGCAGGCGCGGCATCCGCTGTTCCAGGTGATGCTGTCGTTCCAGAACACCGGTGAGGCCACCTTCGAGCTGCCCGGCCTGGAAGTGGCCGGTGTGCCGCTGGACGTGGTGACCGCCAAGTTCGACCTGCATCTCAACCTCGCCGACCGGTTCGACGCCGCGGGCGCGGCCGACGGCATGACCGCCGAGTTCCTCTACGCCACCGACATGTTCGACGCCGACACCATCGCGGGCGTGGCCCAGCGCCTGGTGCGGATGCTGAGCGCGATCGCCGCGGACGCGTCGGTGGCCGTCGGCGACGTCGAGCTGCTCGACAGCGTCGAGCGCACCGAAGTGCTCGAGCGGTGGAACGACACCGCGCATCCGGTCGACCCGGCCGCCACGCTGGTATCGATGTTCGCCGCGCAGCTCGCGCGGACACCGGACGCGACCGCGGTGACGTTCGAGGGGACGAGTCTGTCCTACGCCGAGTTCGCCGCCAGGGTCAACCGCCTCGCACGCCATCTGATCTCACTGGGCGTCGGCCCGGACTCGATGGTCGCGCTCGGCATGCGCCGTTCGATCGATCTGGTGGTCGGCATGTACGCGGTGAGCGTCGCCGGTGGCGCGTACGTGCCGCTGGATCCCGACCACCCGGCCGACCGCACCCGCTACGTGCTCGACACCGCTCACCCGGTGTGCGTGCTCACTACTTCGCACGACGAGTTCGACGCGGGGTCGACCCACGCGATCGAGATCGATCGGGTTTCCCTCGCGGGCTACTCCGACGAGCCGCTGACCGACGCGGATCGCCTCGGGCCGCTGCGTCCGTCGAACACCGCGTACGTCATCTTCACCTCCGGTTCGACCGGCCGCCCGAAGGGCGTGGCCGTCTCGCACGCCGCGATCGTCAACCGTCTGGTGTGGATGCAGGACGAGTACGGCCTGGACGACACCGACGTGGTGTTGCAGAAGACTCCCGCCACGTTCGACGTGTCGGTGTGGGAGTTCTTCTGGCCGTTGCAGGTCGGCGCGCGGCTTGTGGTCGCGAAGCCGGACGGCCATCGCGACCCGGCCTACCTCGTGCAGGTCATCACCGACGAGCAGGTCACCACGGCGCACTTCGTGCCGTCCATGCTGTCGGTGTTCGTAGCTGTGCTGGATGCGGCGGCCGCGGGGCCCTCCGTGGTCACGCGAGCTACCGCCTCCGGGCCTGACGCGGCCGCTGTGCTGGATGCGGCGGCCGCGGGGCCCTCCGTGGTCACGCGAGCTACCGCCTCCGGGCCTGACGCGGCCGCCGAGGAACGCGCCGACGAATGCACCAGTCTGCGCAACGTCTTCGCCTCCGGTGAGGCGCTGCCCGCCGCCACCGCGCAGCGAATGCAGGAACTCACCGGCGCGCGTCTGCACAACCTCTACGGCCCGACCGAGGCCGCGGTCGACGTCACCTATCACGAGGTGACCGAGGACGACACGGTGTCGGTGCCGATCGGCGCCCCGGTGTTCAACACGCAGGTGTACGTGCTGGATTCGCGCCTGCACCCGGTGCCGGTGGGTGTCGCGGGTGAGCTGTACCTCGCGGGTGTGCAACTGGCCCGCGGCTACGTCGCGCGCCCGGATCTGACCTCGGATCGGTTCGTCGCCAACCCCTACGGTGCGCCGGGCGAGCGGATGTACCGCACCGGCGACCTGGTGTCCTGGACGGACAAGGGTGAGCTGGAATACCTGGGTCGCACCGACTTCCAGGTGAAGCTGCGCGGTCTGCGCATCGAGCTCGGCGAGATCGAGTCGGCGCTCACGGCGCTGGACTCGATCGCCCAGGCCGTGGTCGTGGTGCGCTCGGACGATCGACTGGGCGATCAGCTGGTCGCGTACGTCATCGCGACCGCGGGCCGTTCGGTGGACATCGAAGGCGTGCGCTCCGAACTCGGCGGCGAGCTGCCCGCCTACATGGTGCCCTCGGCGTTCGTCGTGCTGGAGGCGTTCCCGCTGAACGCCTCCGGCAAGCTGGACCGCAAGGCGCTGCCCGCGCCCGTGTTCGAGGCCAAGGTGTTCCGGGCGCCGTCCACCCCGATCGAGGAGATCGTGGCGGGCACCTTCGGCGACGTGCTCGGCGTCGCGCGGGTCGGCTTGGACGACGACTTCTTCGAGCTGGGCGGCAACTCGCTGCTGGCCACGCAGGTGACCGCGCGGCTGGGCGCCGCGCTGGACACCAAGCTGGCGGTGCGCGACCTGTTCGAGGCGTCCACCGTGGTGGCGCTGGCGGCCCGGGTGGAGTACAACGCCGGATCCGGCCGGGACCGGCCGCGCCTGGAGGCAGGGGAGCGCCCGGCGCGCATCCCGCTCTCGCCCGCGCAGCAGCGGTACTGGTTCCTCAACCAGTTCGACACCGCCACCTCGGCGGTGGACAACATCCCGCTGGCCGTCCGGCTGTCCGGCACGCTCGACGTGCCCGCGCTGGAACAAGCCATCGGCGACGTGTTCGCCCGCCACGAGGTGCTGCGCACCACCTACCCGCGCTCGGCGGAGGGGCCACACCAGGTGATCCGTCCCGCGGCCCGGTCCGCGGCGGCGCTCACCCCGATCGACATCACCGAGGAGGACCTGCTCGGCGCCGTCATCGGTTTCGCGCTGACCACCTTCGACGTCACCGTCGAGGTGCCGTTGGCGGTTGCCTTGTTCCGTATCGTCGCGGGCGGGAGTAGCGCGGGATCGGACACAGCCGAGCACGTGCTCGCGTTCACCGTGCACCACGTCGCGGCCGACGGCTCGTCGATGGGGCCGCTGGCCCGGGACGTGATGGCCGCCTACGTGGCGCGCGTGCAGGGCGAGGCGCCGCAGTGGCAGCCGCTGCCGGTCCAGTACGCCGACTACGCGCTGTGGCAGCGTGCGGTGCTCGGGTCGGAGGACAATCCGGAATCGCTGGCCGCGCAGCAGGTGGCGTACTGGAAGCAGGCGCTGGCCGACCTGCCCGATCAGCTGGAGCTGCCCGCCGACCGGCCGCGCCCGCCCGCGCAGTCGTTCCAGGGCAAAGCGATCCGCTTCGAGATCGACCCGCGGCGGCACGCCCGTCTGCACGAGCTGGCGCGCGCGCACAACGCGTCGCTGTTCATGGTGGTGCACGCGGCGCTCGCGGTGTTGCTCTCGCGGCTGTCGGACACCGACGACATCGCCGTCGGCACCCCGATCGCCGGTCGCGGCGAACGCGAACTCGACGATCTGATCGGCATGTTCGTCAACACCCTGGTGTTCCGCACCCCGGTGCGGCCCGCCGAACGCTTCGCCGATCTGCTCGGCGACGTCAAGGAACGCGACCTGGAGGCGTTCGCCAACGCCGACGTGCCGTTCGAGCGCCTCGTCGAGGTGCTCAACCCGGTGCGCTCGACCGCGCGCAACCCGCTGTTCCAGGTGGGCCTGTCGTTCCAGAACCTGGCCGAAACCACGTTCGAGCTGCCCGGGCTCACCGTCAGCGCGGTCGACTTCGACTCGCAGCTGGCCAAGACCGACCTGCACGTCACGTTGTACGACCGGTACGCCGAGGACGGCACGCCCGCCGAGATCATCACCGAATTCGGTTACGCCACCGATTTGTTCGACGAAGGCACGGTGCAGGGCTTCGCCGACCGGTTCCTGCGGGTGCTCGACGCCGTGCTGGCCGACGCCACGGTGCAGGTCGGCGAGATCGATCTGCTCGCGGCGGAGGAGAGCGAGCGCATCCTCACCGCCTGGAACGCCACCGACCACGCGGTGGATACGACCGCGACGCTGGTGTCGCTGCTGGATGCCACCGTGGCCGCGACGCCGGCGGCTGTGGCTCTGGTCGCCGACGAGCCGACCGGTCGCCGGGAGCTGACCTACGCCGAGCTGGACGCGCGGGTCAACCGCCTGGCCCGGTACCTGATCGGCCGCGGCGTCGGTCCGGAGGACCGCGTCGCGCTGGCGATCCGCCGCAGCAGCGAGCTCGTGGTCGCGATGTACGCAGTCGCCAAGGCCGGCGCTGCCTACGTACCGATCGATCCGGACCAGCCCGCCGAGCGGACCGACTACATCCTGGGCACCGCCGCACCGGTGTGCGTGCTGACCACCGGCAGGGACGGCTTCCACACCGCGGCGGCCGACGTCGTGCCGATCGACGCGCTCGACCTCGCGGAGTACGCCACCGATCCGGTGACCGCCGACGAGCGCACCGGTGCGCTGACCCCGGCCAACACCGCGTACGTGATCTTCACGTCCGGTTCTACCGGCCAGCCGAAGGGCGTCGCGGTCCCGCACGCCGCGATCGTCAACCAGTTGCAGTGGGAGACATCCGTCTTCGAACTGGGCGCCGAGGACGCGGTGCTGCTGAAGACGGCGGCGACGTTCGACCTCTCTGTCTGGGAATTCTGGTCGGCCGCGGTTTCCGGTGGCCGCCTGGTGATCGCGGCCGCCGACGGACACCGCGACCCGGCCTACCTGAACGAGCTGATGCGCGCCACCGGCGTCACCACGCTGCACGTGGTGCCCTCCATGCTGGACGCGCTGCTCACCGAATCCGGTGGCAGCCTGTCGGCTTCGCTGCGGCGCGTGCTGGCCATCGGCGAGGCGCTGCCCGCCGCGACCGCCCAGCGGTTGCGCAGGCACAACGCCGCCGAACTGCACAACCTCTACGGTCCGACCGAGGCGGCGGTGTCGATCACCAGCCACCTGGTCACCGATGCCGACGAGGCGTCGGTGTCGATCGGCGCGCCGGAGTGGAACAGCCGGGTCTACGTGCTCGATTCCCGACTGCGGCCGGTGCCGGTGGGCGTCTCGGGCGAGCTGTACCTGGCCGGCGCGCAGCTGGCGCGCGGTTACTTCGGCCGTCCCGAGCTGACCGCCGAACGATTCGTCGCCGACCCGTTCGCCGGGGGTGAAGGCGGAGCGCGGATGTACCGCACCGGCGACCTGGTGGCCTGGAACGCCAACGGCGAGCTGGACTACCGGGGGCGCACCGACTTCCAGGTGAAGATCCGCGGTTTCCGCATCGAGCTCGGCGAGATCGAGGCCTCGCTGTTGCGGCAGGACGCGGTGAGCGCGGCGGCCGTCGTCGCGCACAACGATCCGAACATCGGTGACCGGCTGGTCGCCTATGTGGTGCCCCGGACCGGCACGCTGGACAAGCGCGCGTTGCAGTCCGCGCTGGCGGCCGAGCTGCCGTCGTACATGGTCCCGTCGATGGTGATCGAGCTGGACGCGTTGCCGCTCAACGCCAACGGCAAGCTGGACCGCAAGGCGCTGCCGCGGCCCACCTTCGAGAAGGCGGTGTTCCGCGCGCCGGTCACTCCGATCGAGCAGATCGTGGCGAACACCTTCGCCGAGGTGCTGCGGCTGTCCGATCGCGAGGGCGCCGAATCGAAGCGGCTCGGCCTGGACGACGACTTCTTCGCCTGGGGCGGCAACTCGCTGCTGGCCACGCAGGTCGCCGCCCGGCTGGGCGAGGCGCTCGACACCCGGGTGCCGGTGCGCCTGCTGTTCGAGGCGTCCACGGTGGCCGCGCTGGCGGTACGGGTGGAGCGGCACGCCGACATGGGCGGTCGTCGCGCGCTGACCGCGGGCCGGCGGCCGGAGCACATCCCGTTGTCGCTGGCGCAGCAGCGCATGTGGTTCCTCAACCGGTTCGACACCCAGTCGGCCGCCTACAACGTGCCGATCGCGGTGCGGCTGTCCGGCGCGCTGGACGTGGCCGCGTTGCGTGCCGCCATCGCCGACCTGGTGAGCAGGCACGAGATCCTGCGCACCGTCTACCCGCAGACCGAGGCGGGCCCCGTGCAGGTCATCCTGCCGCCCGCCCAGGCCGTGCCGCGGCTGGAGGTGCGGGTGGTCGCGCCGTCGCAGATCGAGTCCGCCGTCGTGGCGCTGACCTCGACGATCTTCGACGTCACCACCGAGGTGCCGGTGAAGGTCGCGCTGTTCCAGATCGCCGGAGAGGACGCGCGGAGCGGGCCGGACGGGTCGGTGGACTACGTGCTGGCCATGGTCGTGCACCACATCTCCGGTGACGGCTCCTCGGTCGGCCCGCTGACCAGGGACCTGATGATCGCCTACGCCGCGCGGGCGGCGGGCGAGGCGCCGAACTGGGCGCCGCTGGAGGTCCAGTACGCCGACTACAGCATCTGGCAGCGTGAACTGCTCGGTGACGAGGACGATCCGCAATCGCTGGCCGCCGAGCAGGTCGCCTACTGGAAGCAGGCGCTGGCCGACCTGCCCGACCAGCTGGACCTGCCCTCGGACCGGCCGCGTCCGGCGGTGCAGTCCTTCGCGGGCGGCAAGGTCGAGCTGGGCGTGGACGCGCAGACCCATCAGGCGCTGATCGAGCTGGCGCGCGCGGAGGGCGCGACGCTGTTCATGGTCGTGCACACCGCGCTGGCGGTGCTGCTGGCCCGGTTGTCCGGCACCGACGACATCGCGATCGGCACGCCGATGGCGGGTCGTGGCGAAGCCGCGCTCGACGACCTGATCGGCATGTTCGTCAACACCCTGGTGTTCCGTACCCGGGTCGATACGGGGGAGGCGTTCACCGATCTGCTGGCCCGCCAGCGCGAGATCGACATCCAGGCGTTCGCCAACGCCGACGTGCCGTTCGAGCGCCTGGTCGAGATGCTCAACCCGGTGCGTTCGACCGCACGCCACCCGCTGTTCCAGGTGGGTCTGTCGTTCCAGAACCTGGCGCAGTCCGCGCTGGAGCTGCCCGGCCTGAGCGTGTCCGGCCTGGACATCGACACCGAGCTGTCCCAGTTCGACTTGCACCTGATCGCGACCGACCGCTACGACGACGCAGGGGTGCCGGAGGGCATCACCGGGTTCTTCACCTACGCGACCGATTTGTTCGATCGCGCGACGGTGCAGGGCTTCGTCGACCGGTTCACCCGCCTGCTCGGTGAGATCGTCGCCGCGCCGCGCACCCCGGTCGGCGACCTCGAACTACTCGACGCCACCGAGCGTGTCCAGCTGCTCACCGCACGCAACGCGACCGACCAGGCGGTCGACACCTCCGCCACGCTGGTCTCCTTGCTGGACGCGACCGTGGCGGCCGGGCCGAAGGAAGTCGCGCTCGTCACCGAGGACGGCGAGTCGATCACCTACGGCGCGCTCGATGCGCGGGTGAATCGTCTTGCGCGGCATTTGATTTCGTTGGGTGTGGGTCCGGAGTCGCGGGTGGCGCTGGCGTTGCGCCGTTCGGTGGATCTGATCGTGGCGATGTATGCGGTGGCGAAGTCCGGTGGTGCGTATGTGCCGGTGGATCCGGATCAGGCTGCCGAACGCACGAGTTACATCTTGGAGACGGCGGCACCGGTCTGTGTTCTGACCAATGCCGAGGCGGAGTTCGAGACCGATGTCGCGCCGGTGGTGCGTATCGATGAACTCGATTTGTCGGGTGTGGCCGCCAAGCCGGTGAGCGACGCTGATCGTGTTGCGCCGTTGCGTGCGGAGAACACGGCGTATGTGATCTTCACGTCCGGTTCGACGGGTCGTCCGAAGGGTGTGGCTGTTTCGCATGGTGCGATCGCGAATCAGTTGCAGTGGAAGAACGTCGAGTTCGGTCTGGATGCGGCGGATGCGATCTTGTTGAAGACGGCGGCGACGTTCGACTTGTCGGTGTGGGAGTTCTGGTCGGCTGCGGTGTGTGGTGGTCGTTTGGTGATCGCGTCGCCGGACGGGCACCGCGATCCGGCGTACCTGAACGAGTTGATGGCGCGTGAGTGGGTGACCACGTTGCATGTGGTGCCCTCGATGCTCGATGCGTTGCTGACCGCGGGCATGCCGAACTCGCTATGGCGGGTACTGGCCATCGGTGAGGCGTTGCCGGGTTCGGTGGCGCAGCGGTTGCTGCGGGAGAACCCGCGCACCGAACTGTTCAACCTGTACGGTCCGACCGAGGCGGCGGTGTCCATCACCAGCCATCGGGTGACCCTCGCCGACGAGACATCCGTGTCGATCGGCGCGCCGGAATGGAACAGCCAGGTCTACGTCCTCGACGGCCGTTTGCGGCCGGTGCCGGTGGGTGTGTCGGGTGAGCTGTACCTCGCCGGTGCGCAGCTGGCGCGCGGCTACTTCGGTCGTGCCGACCTGACGGCGGATCGTTTCGTGGCCAATCCCTTCCAGACGGGTGCGCGGATGTACCGCACCGGTGACTTGGTCGCCTGGAACAGCGCGGGTGAGCTCGAGTATCGGGGTCGTACGGATTTCCAGGTGAAGGTTCGTGGTTTCCGTATCGAGTTGGGTGAGATCGAAGCCGCGTTGTTGGCGGTGCCCGGCATCGCGCAGGCTGTGGTGATCGCGAAGTCGGATCCGAAGATCGGTGACCGTTTGGTGGCCTACCTGGTGCCGAGCGATTCCGATGCCGGTGTCGATGTGGCCGAGGTGAAGTCGGAACTCACGGCGGGTTTGCCGTCGTATATGGTGCCGTCGGCGTTCGTGGTTTTGGATGCTTTGCCGTTGAACGTCAATGGCAAGCTGGATCGTAAGGCGTTGCCGGAGCCGGAGTTCGAGGTTCAGGTGTTCCGTGCGGCGTCGACGCCGATCGAGGAGATCGTGGCGTCGGTGTACGCCGAGGTGCTCGGTGTGGACCGGGTGGGTGCCGATGACGACTTCTTCGCCCTGGGTGGTAACTCGTTGCTGGCGACGCAGGTCGCGGCGCGTATCGGCGCGGCGCTGGATGCCCGTGTCCCGGTGCGGGCGCTGTTCGAGGCGGCGACTGTGGCTGGACTGGCGGCGAAGGTCGAGCAGCACGCGGGCGCTGGTGGTCGTCGCGAGTTGGTGGCGGGTCCGCGTCCGGAGCGGATTCCGTTGTCGCTGGCCCAGCAGCGCATGTGGTTCCTCAACCAATTCGACACCGCCTCGGCGGTGAACAACATCCCGGTGGCCGTGCGGCTGACCGGCGAGCTGGATGTCGAGGCGCTGCAATCGGCGGTCGGGGACGTCATCGGCAGGCACGAGACGCTGCGCACTATCTACCCCGAACAGAACGGCACGGCGTACCAGGTGATCGTGCCCGCCGAGCGGGCCGTGCCGGATCTGACGCCGGAAGCGGTCGCGCCCGAGGACATCCGTCACCGGATCATCGAGGTGATCTCGGCCGGATTCGACGTGACGACCGAAGTTCCGTTGCGGGCGAAGCTGTTCCGCGTCAGCGAAACCGAATACGTGCTCGTGTTCGTCGCGCATCACATCAGCGCGGACGGCTGGTCCATGAGCCCGCTGACCCGCGACGTGATGCTCGCCTACGCGGCCCGTTCGGCCGGCGTGGAACCGGGCTGGGCGCCACTGCCGGTGCAGTACGCCGACTTCAGCCTCTGGCAGCGCGAGGTGCTCGGCTCCGAGGCCGACCCGGAGAGCCTGATCTCGCAGCAGGCCGATTACTGGCGCACCACCTTGGCCGGGCTGCCCGACGAGCTGAACCTGCCCGCCGACCGTCCGCGTCCGACGACGCAGTCGTTCGCAGGCGGGCGCGTGCTGTTCCCGATCTCCGACGAGCTGCATCGGAACCTGACCGCGATCGCCAGGGAGCAGAACGCGACGCTGTTCATGGTCGTGCACGCCGCGCTGGCGCTGTTCCTGGCGCGCATGTCCGGTACCGACGACATCGCGGTCGGCACCCCCATCGCGGGCCGCGGCGAAGCCGAGCTCGACGACATGATCGGTATGTTCGTCAACACGCTGGTGCTGCGCTCGCACGTGGACGGCAACCTGACGTTCGAGCAGTTCCTCGCCCGGACCAAGGAAACCGACCTCCAGGCCTTCGCGCACGCGGACCTGCCCTTCGAGCGGCTGGTGGAATTGCTCAACCCGGAGCGCTCCACCGCGCGGCACCCGCTGTTCCAGGTGGCGCTGTCGTTCGAGAACCTGCCCGAGAGCAGCTTCGAACTGCCCGGATTGCACGTGGGCGCGGTCGAGTTCGATGTCGACACCGCCAAGTTCGATTTGTCGCTGACCATGCGCGAGGCTGGGGAGAACCCCGACGGCACGGGCATGTACGCGGAGTTCTCGTTCGCTCGCGACCTGTTCGACGAGGAGACGGTGCACGTGTTCGCCGAGCGCTTCACCAGGCTGCTCACCGCGATCACCGCCGACCGCGAGACCCCGATCGGCGACCTGCCCCTGCTGGACGCGGCGGAGCACCATCTGCTCACGCACGTGCAGGGCAAGGACGTCATGACCACCGGCCTGCTGCCGGACCTGTTGCAGCGCGGCGCGCATCTGGACCTGGAACAGGTGGCGGTGCGTTACCAGGGCCGCTCGATCACCTACCGGGAGCTGGACGAGTACTCCTCTCGCCTGGCGCGGGTGCTCATCGAGCGCGGGGTGGGACCGGAGCGAATCGTCGCGCTGTCGTTCCCGCGTTCCTACGAGATGGTCGCCGCGTTCTGGGCGGTGGCGAAGGCCGGCGGCGCGCACGTGCCGATCGACCCGACCTACCCTGAAGACCGCATGCGGCACATGGTCAACGACTCCGGCGCGGTCATCGGCATCACCGCGAGCGAGTACGTGGATCGGCTGCCGCGCGACGTCGAGTGGCTGCTGATCGACGATCCGGAGTTCGGTGCGCTGGTCGAGAGCCGGTCTCCGGCGCCGGTCACCGACGCGGACCGGATCTCGGAGCTGGCCATGCGCCACCCGGCGTACGTCATCTACACCTCCGGTTCGACCGGTATGCCCAAGGGCGTCACCGTGACCCACGCGGGCATGGGCGGGCTGGTCGGCGTCGCGACCGACCTGTACCAGCTGGAATCGCACCACCGGTTCCTGCACATCTGCTCGCCGAGCTTCGACCCGTCGGTGCTGGAATGGCTGTGCGCCGCCCACACCGGCGCGACGCTGGTGGTCGTGCCGTCGACCATCATCGGCGGTCCGGACCTGGCCGAGCTGCTGCGCACCGAGCGGGTGAGCCACACGATCATCACCCCCGCGGTGCTGGGCACAGTCGATCCCGAAGGCATGGAAGCGCTCGAGGTGGCCTCCGTCGGCGGTGACGTCACCACGCCGGAACTGCTGGCCAAGTGGTGGCCGGGCCGCAAGTACTTCAACGCCTACGGCCCGACCGAGGCCACGATCATCTCGTCCTACGCCCAGCTCACCCCCGGCAGGCACATCACCATCGGCCGCCCGGTGCGCGGTATGTCCGCGCTGGTGCTGGACAACCGGCTCAACCCGGTGCCGCCGGGCGTCGCGGGCGAGCTGTACCTGGCCGGTGACGCGCTGGCGCGCGGCTACCACAACCGTCCCGACCTCACCGCGGACCGGTTCGTCGCCAACCCGTGGGGCGACGAGGGCGCGCGGATGTACCGCACCGGTGACGTGGTGCGCTGGTTCGCCGAACCCGGCGAGCGGGCGGGCAACGCCGCGGTGGCGTCGGTGCGCTGGGAGCTGGACTACGTGGGCCGCTCGGACTTCCAGGTGAAGATCCGCGGCTTCCGCATCGAACTCGGCGAGATCGACACCGTGCTGGCGAGCCACGAGGACGTCGAGTACGCGATCACCATCGGTCGCAAGACCGATGCGGGCGCGACGATTCTCGTGTCCTACGTGCTGGCCGCGCCCGGTCGCGCGATCGACACCGCACGGCTGACCGAGTACACCGCGCGCAGCCTGCCGCCGCACATGGTGCCCACGGCGATCGTGGTGATCGATGAGATCCCGCTGACCCCGGTCGGCAAACTGGATCGCAAGGCGCTGCCCGAGCCGGAGCTGGCCCCGCGCGAGTTCCGCGCGCCGGCCAGCGAGATCGAGGCCCTCATCGCCGAAGTGTTCGCCGAGGTTCTCGGCGTCGAGCAGATCGGTTTGGACGACTCGTTCTTCGCGCTCGGCGGCGACAGCATCCTGTCGATCCAGCTGGTCTCGCGGGCCAAGGCGCGCGGCGTGCTGTTCACTCCGCGTGATGTGTTCGAGCGGCGCAGCGTGGCCTCGCTGGCCGAGATCGCCGCGCTCGGCACGGGCACGGAGCAGGTGCGGCTGGAGGAACTGCCCGGCGGCGGTGTCGGCGAGATCCCGCTGACCCCGATCATGCGGCAGATCCTCGCCAGCGGCTCGTCCTACCAGCGGTTCTCGCAGACCATGGCGCTGCGGCTGCCCGAAGGCATCGACCGGGAGACTCTGGTCGGCACCATCGCGGCGGTATACGAGCACCACGACGTGCTCCGGTCACGGCTGCGCCGTACCGGCGCCGACTGGACGTTCGAGGCGCTGCCGCACGGCGCGGTGAACGTCGACGCCCTGGTGCACCGGGTCGACCTGGCCGCCGACATCGACGAGGCGGAGCTGTCCCGTGTCGCCTCCGATGCGCTCGACGGCGCGCTGGGCAGGCTCGATCCGGCTGAGGCCGCGATGGCGCAGTTCGTCTGGTTCGCTTTCTCGGCCGGAGCGAAGGGCGCCACGGAGGGGTCCGCGGAGGCCGACGTCGAGCACCGCGAGCGGCGGGATGTGCTGTTGATCGTCGCGCACCACTTCGTGGTCGACGGCGTGTCCTGGCGCATCCTGATCCCGGATCTCGCGCTCGCCTGGTCTCAGCTGGTCGCCGGTCAGCCGGTGACGCTGCCCGCGGGCGGCACGTCGATGCGGCGCTGGGCGCACAGCCTGGTCGAGGCGGCGAGCGCGCCGGAACGGGTCGCGGAACTGTCTTTCTGGCAGCAGGTCTCGGCCACACCGGACCCGCTGCTCGGTGAGCGCGCGTTCGACCCGGCGGTGGACACGTTCGCCACCGTCGAGCGAGTGGAGATCACCGTGCCCGCCGAGGTCACCGACGCGGTGCTCACCGCGATCCCGGGCCTGTACCGGGGCGGGGTGAACGACGGGTTGCTCTCGGCGCTGGCCATGGCGGTCGCCCGCTGGCGCGGGGACGGCTCGCAGGCCGCGCTGGTCAAGCTGGAAGGCCACGGCCGCGAAGAGGATGTCGTGCCGGGCGCGGACCTGTCGCGCACCGTCGGCTGGTTCACCTCGGCATACCCGGTCCGGCTCGATCTGGCCGACGCCGACCTCACCGACGCCTTCGCCGGTGGAGCCGCGCTGGGCGAGATCGTGAAGTCGATCAAGGAGCAGTTGCTCGCGGTGCCCGACAAGGGTCTGGGCTACGGCCTGCTGCGGCAGCTCAATCCGGAGACGGCGCCGAGCCTCGGTGGCGCGGGCGGGAGCAGGGCGGGATCCGACGCAGCGCAGATCAGCTTCAACTACCTGGGCCGGATGTCGGCGGGGGAGATCCCCGAGCAGCTCGCCGAGATCGGCTGGGCGCCGGTGGCCGATCTAGGGCAGCTGGACGTCGACATGGACCTCGACATGCCCGCCAACGCGACGATCGACATCAACGCGATCGTCACCGACTCCGACGAGGGACCGCGGCTGGGCGCGTCGTTCGCCTTCCCGACCGGTCTACTGACCCGGGACCGGGTCCAGGAGTTCGCCGAGCTCTGGGTCGAGGCGCTCACCGCGCTGGCCACGCACGCGCGGCGGCCGGACGCGGGCGGCTTCACGCCGTCGGACATGCCGCTGGTGCGGGTGGGGCAGCAGGACATCGAGCAGTGGGAACGGGCCTACCCCGCCTTGACCGAGGTGTGGCCGCTCTCGCCGCTGCAGTCCGGTCTGCTGTTCCACGCGATGATGACCCAGTCCACCGTGGACGTGTACACCATGCAGGCCGTGGTGGACCTGGGCGGCGCGCTGGACGCGGCGCGGTTGCGGTCGGCGGCGCAAGGCATCGTCGACCGGTACCCGAACCTGCGCACCGCGTTCGTCACCGACTCCGACGGGCAGGCCGCGCAGGTGGTGCTGGGTCGGGTCGAGGCGCCGTGGAGCGAGGTGGATCTCACCGATCTGCCCGCCGAGGAGCGGATCGCGGAACTGCGCAGGCAGGTCGCGGCCGAGCAGGCGACGCACTTCGACATGGCGACCCCGCCGCTGATCCGGTTCACGTTGTTCCGCAGCGACGAGACGCAATGGCACCTGGCCATCACCACCCACCACATCCTGTTGGACGGTTGGTCGATGCCGCTGCTCATGCGGGATCTGCTGGTGCTGTACGCGGTGCGCGGCGACCAGACGGCGCTGCCGCGGGTGGCCTCCTACCGCAACTTCCTCGGCTGGCTGGCCGGGCGCGACCGGGACGCCTCGCTGCGCGCTTGGGCCGCGGCGCTGGAGGGCGTCGACGAGCCCACCCAGCTCGCGCCGCAGCCGCGGGCCACGGAGAACTACGAGATCGGCAAGGTCGTCACCGAGCTCGACGCCGACCGCACGCGCCGGATCAGCAAGCATGCCGCCGAGCTCGGCGTCACGGTGAACACGCTGGTGCAGGCGGCCTGGGGCATCCTGCTCGGTCGGCTCACCGGTCGCGGCGACGTGGTGTTCGGCGCGACGGTGTCCGGCCGCCCGGCCGAGCTGCCCGGCGTCGAGTCGATGGTTGGTCTGTTCATCAACACGCTGCCGGTGCGGCTGCGCATCGATGACCGCCAGACCATCGGCGAGCTGCTGGCGCGCCTCCAGGGCGATCAGGCCGGGCTGCTCGAGCACCACTATGTGGGGCTCACCGACATCCAGCGGGTGGCGGGCACCGGCTCGCTGTTCGACACACTGCTGGTGTTCGAGTCGTATCCGATGGACAAGGAAGCGATCTCGGCCGCCAGCTCGATCGACGGCATGTCGGTGACCGGCGTCGGCGTCAACGACGCCACGCACTACCCGATGACGCTGCTGGTGATCGCGGAATCCACGATCGAGCTGACCCTGAAGTACCTGGGCAGCCGATTCACCGCCGAGGAGGTCGAGACCCTCGCCGAGCGGCTGGTGCGGGTGCTGGAGGCGCTGCTCGGCGATCCGGACGCCCTCGTGGGTGACATCGACATCCTGGACGAGGACGAACGGGCCCGGTTGCTGGTGGAATCGGGTATCGCGGCAACAGGTTCCGCGCCGGAGCCGGTGGGCCGGGTCGGGGCGCGCACGGTGGCCAAGGTGCTCGCCGAGGTCGTGGAAGAGGATCCGGAAGCGCCCGCCCTGCTGGCTGGGGACGACGAGGTCGCCTTCCACGCACTGGATCGGCGCTCCTCGCAGCTGGCCCGGGTGCTCATCGACCGCGGGGCTGGACCGGGCGACATCGTCGCGGTGACGCTGCCGCGTTCGGTGGACGCGGTGGTCGCGGCCTGGGCGGTGCAGAAGGCCGGCGCCGCGTGCCTGTTCGCGGGCGATCTCACGGCCGAGGACCTGACCGCCGCCGGCGCTGCTTACGCGATCACCGCCGAACCGGTCGCCGACAGCGACATCCGCTCGGTGGCGCTCGAGGACGCCCAGGTGAAGCAGGACGTCGCCGCGGCGGCGTCGCATCCGGTGTCCTACGCCGACCGGGTCCGCCCGCTCGGCGAGGAACACCCCGCGTTCGTCGTCACCACGGCGGCCGGGGTGGTCGCGATCACCCAGTCCGAGGCGCTCGCCGAAGCCGAACGGATCCGCGAGGAGAACGGGATCGACTTCGAGTCGACCACGTTCACCACCGCTGTGTCCGGCCGCGCCGCAGTCCTGGAGTTCCTGACCTCCGCCACGGCCGGCGCCCTCTCGGTCCTCCCGACCGGCGACCTGGAAACCGACCTGGCCGAGGGCGAGGTCACCCACTGGTTCGCGACGCCCGGCGAAGCGACCGAGGCGGCGGGCGACGAGATCACGATCGTGATCGCGGAGCGGGTATAGCCGAGATCCGCCGGTGAAGTGCGTCGATTCGCACTTTCACCGGCGGGTTCGGATCGGTGGGTCGCCTAGACTCGAACAGAGTCGGCGGCGACTTGACGCCGTCGTTCGCCGAGGTTGGAGGTGGTTTCGTGGCGATGCCAGTTCCTCACGCCGATGGTTGGACGGCTGCCGACCTCGATCACATGCCCGAAGATGAATTGCGCTACGAGGTCTTGAATGGTCAGCTCGTCGTAAATGCCGCACCGAAACCTCGCCATCAGTTGTTGGTCAGATGGCTGGGGCGTGCCCTCGACGCGGTGTTGCCAACAGATCGCTTGGTGTTGGAAGGCGTCGGCGTGCTGATCGGCGATGACGAACCGATCCCCGATCTCATGGTGGTGGCCGAGCCGATTGATCTGGACGCCAGGGGCGTTCCCGCTCACCAAGTCGAACTCGTTGTCGAGGTCGTGTCCGAATCCACGACGTTGCAGGACCGCATGGTCAAACCAGTGGTCTATGCGGAGGCCGGGATCCCGAACTACTGGCGATTCGAGCCCAACCCGTTCAAAGGACAGTTGCCAGGGGAGTCTCTTCCTGTTCTGTTCGCCCACGAGCTCGGCGACGACCATGCTTACGAGCTGACCCACCGGGTGGCCGCGGGCAATGCGGTCACCCTGCGCAGTCCCTTCGAGTTCACGATCGACCCGGTGACGCTGCTGCCCTGACCTCGCTGTAGGGGGATTCTCGGTCGTGGTGATGATCATCAGCCGAGTGCATGGTCCGGTTCGGTTCGAACTGCGATGATGTCGCTATGAGCGCCCCCGACGAGCAACAGATACTGCGTGTGACTGCCGAGCAGTTCGCCGAAGGGGCGACTGCCGGGCTCGGTGACATCGAGATCGTCGACGGGCGTGTGGTGCGGCTGATGGCCCAGAGCCCCGTGCACAGTCGCGTGGTCCGGCGGCTGGCCGGGATGCTGGAGACGGCCCGGCGCGACGGCGGGCCGTGCATGGTTGTGGACTCCGACGTTGCCGCACGATTCGCTGACGCGGAATCCACAGCGGCGGATCGGCGGTTGAACATCCGCTACCCCGACATCTGGATCCGGGACTGCGAACCCTACGACGTCAACACCGTTCGTGCGCACATTCTGCTGGTGGTCGAGGTCACGTCCGAATCCACCATCGATGCCGATATCAATGACAAGCGAATCCAGTACGCGGCCGCCGGTATTCCTCGGTACCTGATCGTCCGGCTCGATCAGAAGGAAGAACGAATCGAAGAGATCGAGGAATACCGTCTCGACTGGTCCGGTCGCCGCTATCGCGCCCACACGGTTCACCGACGTGTATTGCTACTCGATGACCCGGTAGAGGCGACCATTCCCTTCGACGTACTGGAACAGCCCTGACGACCTCGCATGGCAGAGGGAAGCGCGCTCACAGCGGCACGGCGTGCTCCTCGGCGAAGATCTTGCGGCAGACCGGGGCGCAGAAGGCGTAGTCGGTGCCGTCGTGGGTGAGGGTGAAGCGGGCGGTGGACACCTCGACGGTCATGCCGCAGATCGGGTCGATGGCGTAACCCTCGGGGGCCTCGGCTCGGTCGCCGGAGGTCCGGTAGTCCTCGGTCATCAGCTTGGTGATCTCGGTGGCGGTGAGCGTGCGGCCGAAGGCGCCGAGGTTGTTCTCGCGTAGGCCGACGATCTGGACTACGCAGTGCGGATCGCGGGTCAGGCGTCCCGGCTCGGCCTCGGATTCGGCGATGGCTCGGGTGATCAGTGGGATCACGTGGCCGCCGAATTCGCTGTTGTTCGCCCACGACCCGGGGACGGTGAGCCGCGCCAGGTAGCGCGGGGCGTCCTCCAGGGCGGGTCCGCCGGTCGCCCACACCTCGGCGTCGCGCACCAGAACATGGGTCAATTCACGAGCCTTCGCCAGTACCGAATCCGGTGCGGCGGGCTCTGTGGTCAGGTCGCGCAGAATGCGATCGGCGAGAGCACGTTTGCGGTCGGGTGTGAGTGCGTTGTCGGAGACGAAGAGTTCGACGGTCATCATGGGCGTGCTTCTTTCGCGGGGAGCAGGGTGGTCAGCGCGACCAAAAGGAATGCCACCAGCGCGCAGGCCGTGCGCGCGAAGTGGAAGGCCTCCCAACGGCTGAGGATTTCGGCGTAGTCGGCCGGCGGACCGCTGACCGCCCATACTTTGATCTCCTGGTTGATCGGGACGTTGCCGAGCCGGGTGATGAGGAACGCCGCGATCGCGAGCACGCCCGCGCTACCGGCGAGCAGGCGTGATCGGCCGGTGGAACGGGCGGCGAGCACCAGCGTGCTCAGGACGGTCAGGCCCATCAGCGACTGCATGACCAAGCCGTTGACGCTCATCAGCGCGGTGTGGAAGGTGAAGCGCACCTCCAGCGGAACTTTGCGGAAGGCGTAGAGGACGTTCACCGCTCCATAGCCGAACGCACCGGCGAGCAGTCCGCCGAACAGTAGTGCGAACATCCGGGCCAGGAGCGGTCTTTCGGCAATTCTCACGCGCGCTGCTCCGCCGGGACGAGGGCGAGCAACTCGTCGACCGACCACTGGTCGTAGACATGCGTGCCGTGCTTCGCGGCGAGGACGCGTCCGTCGGGGGAGATCAGGAAGTCGGCGGGCAACCCGAGACTGCCGCCCTCGGGCTTGACGGGCGGGGCGACCTGCCCGCGCCGCAGGATGGCCCGAGCGGCCTGGGCGACGCCGCGCAGAATGGCGGGCCAGCCGCGCGGGTCGAGCAGGGCGCGAGGCGAGGTCGAGACGCCGAATTCGCGGTAGAGCTCGCGGTACGGATCGGCGATCACGTCCAAGGGCAGTTCGGCGGTGTACTTGCGCAATTCTTCCGCGCTGGAGTGGAAGACGATCACCTCGCGAATGTTCGCCGCGGCGATCTCGTGCCTGCGGGTGACGATCGAGCGCAGGTGCAGGTTGCACACCGGGCATCCGGCGAATCGCCGGAACTGGAGATGGAGCAGGCGATCGGGATCCGGCACCTGGACCCGTGCACCGGAGATGGTGACCAGGGTTCGGCCGGAGACAGCGCTGGGCAGCGACATGGGGAACTCCTTCTAGGTAGGTGTACTTTGTACGCCTACAACCAGTATGCGCGTAGCTTGTACGCTGTCAATCCGTGCCCCGTCCCCGCTCGCTGAGCACTGCCGATCTCGCCGCGGCGGCCCTCGCCGTGCTCGACCGCGACGGGCTGTCCGCGCTGACCATGCGTGCGGTGGCCAAGGAACTGGGCGTGGCCACCATGGCCCTGTACCGCTACGTGCGCGATCGCGATGCGCTCGAGGTGCTGGTGGCAGATCAGGTGTTCGCTTCCATCGACACGTCACTCCCGGCCGAAGGCGAGTGGAAGACGCGCGTGACCGCACTGCTCGAACACATCCGGGACGGGTTCGCGGCTCATCCGGCCGCCGTGCCGCTCGTGCTGCGGCATCGCCAGTCGTCGGTGGAATCGCTACGTGTGATGGAAGCCATGCTCGCGGTGCTGACCGAGGGTGGATTCACCGGCCGCGCGCGGGTCATCGCCCAGCGCACCTTGATCGCCTTCCTGATCGGTTACCTCCAGAACAAGCACTATGCGCCGCTGCCGGGGCGGGGGACGATCGTGATGTCCGAACTCCCCGCGCAGGATTACCCGCATCTGACGCAGACCGCGGGCCAGGCCAAGAACATGTCGGCCGACGACGAATTCCGAGGCGGTATCGAGATCGTGCTGCGCGGTCTCAGGCCATAGCGGCCACCAGGACGCGTGAGCGTCCCGCGCGCGATATCGAGCCGAAAAGCGCCGCCACGTCGATGCTTTCGGCCATCGCCCGAGCCCCTGCGTCGTTGAGATGCATGCCGTCACCGCTGTCGAAGCCGGGTCGGATGAAATCAGGCCGCTGCGGGTCCTCGACCGCACGGGCCACATCGAACACCGAGTCGAAGACCTCGCAGCCGCGCAGCCATTCGTTCACGCGCCGGCGGGTCGCCAGCGTCTCGGCGACGTGTAGACCTTCGTAGATGACGCCGCCGTAGGGGCCGATCGTCGCGGCGTGGATGGTCAGGCCCGCCGCGTGCGCCCGCTGCGCGAGGGTGGTGAAGCCCTCGATCAATTCGTCGGCGGTCGCGGGCGGCTGGCCGACCATGCCGCCCAGGGTGAGGTCGTTGATGCCGAAGTTGACCAGGACGCTGGTCACGCCGGGCACGTCGAGCACGTCGCGGTCGAAGCGCGCCAGGCCCGGTTCACCCACCTCGTCGGTCAGCAGCCGATTTCCGGCGATGCCCTGGTTGACCACCCAGCCGCGCTCCAGGCGTTCGTTGAGGACGTCGACCGAGCGGCGGTTGGCGTCGAGTGTGGTGCCGACGCCTTCGAACCAGGAGTCGCCGAAAGCGACGGCCATCGGCGTGCCCGCGGGCGCGAGCACATCGACGCCGGTGACGAAGAATCGCGCGGGCACCTCCTCGGCGGCTCGGAGTACTGCTCCGGACGTGACGTCGCCGTCCGCTATGTAAGCGGTTTCCCCGGGCTGGTGTGAGTAGGTCGCCGGCCCGGTGGGGCCGGGCAGGTAGAGGCTCAGCGCCAGATCTGTGCCTGCCTTGAAGGCCGACTCCACCGGGTCGCTGAGAACTTCGCCGCCCACCGGGACGACGACCTGCTCCGCGCCGTCGAACCGCAGCGCGGTATCGGTCCCGGGGACGATCTCGCTGCCGGTCTTGCGCAGAGCGACTCGTGCTGCGCCGATCGTCAGTGGCGTCGTCCCGTAACGGTTGGTCAGCCTGACCCGCACCTGCGCGCCGCCCCCCGCGAGGCGCAGTGCCTGGCGCACCGTCTGGTCGGTGAACGAGCGGGATTCCGCGAACTTGATCCGCCCGTCCGGGCGGATCACCCCGGTGCGGAATCCGGCGATCCAGGTGTTGGGCGACATGAAGAACCTCCACTGATTGACTTGAGGAATAATGCGTATGCATAGTTCTACGGCAGTTTGTTCCTCATGTCAACTATCCGCGTGGAAACTTTTTGGTAGGTTGCCCTCATGGACATGAGCGAGCTGCTGGACGATCCACGTCTGACCACGATGGGCCTGCTGTTCGAGGCCCACGGCGGTGTGGTCGCCAAGCTGGAGCCCGTCTGGAAGGCGCACGGTCTGTCCGGGCTGGATCTCAACGCCCTGATGCGGCTGAGCCGCTCCCCGGGGCGTCGGCTGCGCATGTCGGAGCTGGCGGTGCAGACCTCGCTGTCGACCAGTGGCGTCACCCGCTTGGTCGATCGGCTGGCTCGTGCCGAGCTGGTCGAACGGGAGCTGGACCCGGGGGATCGGCGCAGCTCCTATGCGGTGCTCACCGACGCGGGCGCGGCACGGCTCGCGCAGGTGCTGCCGGACTATCTCGCCGCCGTCGACCGCTGGTTCGTCGGATTGCTGAGGCCCGATCAGCTCACTGCGTTGTCCGAGGCGTTGCGAATCGTGCGGGATACGTCCAATCCGGAGGCCACGTTCCGGATGGATTGAACGTCAGTCCGCGCTCTCGGTCAGCAGCCGCTCCAGGCCGTCCAGGATCAGGTCGAGCCCGAAGCCGAAATCGGCTATGCCCGTGTGTTTCCCATCGATGACCAGCTGGGAGAGCGCGTTCATGTGGGGATACTCTTCGGCTGGGATGCGCGGCAGGAACTGTTGTGCGGCGGAGGCATATTCGGACGGCGCCAAGGGAAAATGCAGCTCTTGCAAGGTGAAGCCGTAGAGGTGGCTGTCGAGTGCGTTCCACGCGCGGTCGGCTTGTGGCAGTGAGAATCCCGCCGCGCGCAGGCAGCCCACGGTGGCATCGATGTAGCGCAGCATGGCGGGGCCGAGGTTGATCCGGGAGCCGATCAGTCCGGTCGCCCACGGATGGCGCAGCAATACCTCGTGGGCGGAGGCCGACCGGGCGCGCAGGGCGGCCTTCCAATCGCCGCCGGCGGCGGGTGGCGTCATCTCGCCGACCACCAGATCGGCGATGCCGTCGAGCAGGTCGTCCTTGTTGCGCACGTGGTTGTACAGCGACATCGCCTCGACGCCGAGTGCCTGTGCCAGTCGCCGCATGGACAGCGCGGCGAGGCCGTGCTCGTCGGCGAGCCGGACCGCGGCGAGCAGCACCGCGTCCCTGGTGAGCGGCGGGCGAGACTCGGGCATGGTCCCCTCTCTTGACGCACTTACGGTGTAAGCGTAGCGTCGACGGCGTCGCACTTACACTGTAAGTGTCCAATGAAGGCGAGGGATGCCATGTCCGACGGCCAGCAGTCCACCATCGAGCGCGCGACGATGACCGCGATCGTCGCGCCGCGATACGGCTCCAGCGAGGCGCTTCGGACGCAGGCGGTGCCGCGTCCGGTCGCGGCCGCGGGCGAGGTGCTGGTCCGCGTGCGCGCGGCGGCGGTATGCCGCGGCGACGTGCACCTGCTCACCGGCAAGCCCTACGCGATCCGGCTCGGTTTCGGCCTTCGGCGGCCGAAGTACCCGGTCATCGGGCACGACCTGGCAGGCGATGTCGTCGACGTCGGTCCCGGCGTGAGCGAATTCGACCGTGGGGACTCGGTTTTCGGTGCGGTCGACTCGGGAGCCTTCGCCGAATTCGCGCGCGTGCCGGTCGGGCGGCTCGCGCGCGTTCCCGATGGCCTGACCGTGATCGAGGCCGCGGCCTTGCCGGATTCGGGCATGACGGCGCTGCAAGGTCTGCGCGATGTCGGCGGACTGCGCGCCGGGCAGAAAGTACTCGTCAACGGCGCGTCGGGCGGTGTGGGAACGAGCGCGGTGCAGATCGCCAAGGCGCTCGGCGCCGACGTGACGGCGGTGTGCGGCCCACGCCACGTCGAGACGTTGCGCGCACTGGGCGCCGATCGCGTGATCGATTACACCACCGCGGATTTCACGCGCGACACGGATCGATACGACGTCCTGCTCGATTTGGTGGGCAATCGGCCGCTGACCGCATGCCGCCGGGTGCTCGCACCGAAAGGGGTCTTCGTCTCTTCGGCGGGCGCGCCTGGCGGAGACTGGCTCGGTCCGGTGCTGTGGGTGGCCAAAGTGGTGCTGACCGGCCTGGTGGTCGGCCAGACCATGCGTCCCCTGCTGATGCGCCCGTGCCGGGCGGACCTCGAGTTCCTGGCGGGGCTGGCCGCCGAGGGGAAACTGCGCCCGGTGATCGAACGGCGCTTTCCGCTCGCCGCGGCCGCCTCGGCGGTGGCCCATGTCGCCGCGGGGCACGCCCAAGGCAAGACGGTGATCGTCGTCTGAGCCGGGCGGCGAGTCATCCCGCCCGGACCGCGCCTTGGTGCTCCGCGAGGTAGTCCGCCCATCTCAGCTTGCCCACCTCGGCGCCTTCGGTCACCAGGTTCTCGCCCGCGCGGTAGACCCGGCCCGCCTTGCCCGGCACCCGGACAATCAGCAGCGCACGCCGCTTGCCGAGCGTCGCCAGATAGTCGCGGACCAGATCGCGCATCCCGAAGACCTCCGGGCCGACCAGATCCGGCACCCGTCCGGCGGGTGCGCCGCCCGCCAGTTCCACCAGCCGGGCCGCCACCTCACGGGTGTCCACCGGTTGCAGGCGCGCCCCGCCCAGCACCGGCAACACCGGCGATTTCCGCATCTTGTCCACCAGATTCGGCACGAAGTCGTGGAACTGCGCAGCCCGCAGCGTGGTCCAGGGGATGCCCGATTCGGCTACGGCTTGCTCGGCGGCGAATTTCGCGCGGAAGTAGGTCAGCGGAAGCAGGTCGGCGGCTGTGACCGAGATGTACACGAGGTGCCCGACACTCGCGGTTGCCGCTGCGCGCAGGAGATTCGCGGTCGCCACGTCGTCACCCTTGGCGCCGCCGGCCAGATGCAGGATGGTGTCGACACCCGTCACCGCGGCATCGATGCCGTCGCCGCGCAGGAGGTCCCCGGCGACGAACTCGACGCCGCCGTCCGCGGGACGCTCGGTGCGGCTCAGGACACGCACGTCGGCGCCGGTCTCGCGCAGTAGTGGAAGCACCTGGCGGCCCAGGGTGCCGGTGCCGCCGGTGACAAGGATTTTCGTGGTCATGACTGTCTCCGATCGCATCGGTGCCGATGGGGCGTTCCCATCGCTTCACCGAGACGACGACGCGCGGACACGGGCTGTGACATCCGATCACTCCTTGGCGCGGTAGCGGCGCACCTTGCTGAGGTTGCCGCAGCGGTCCATCGAGCACCAGCGGCGACGGCCGGGACGCGAGGCATCGACGAACAGCAAGCCGCAATCCTGGGCGGCGCAGACCCGGATGCGGTCGGCCAGCGGGCTGGTGAACAGGTCGATGGCGTCGCGGGCGAGCGTGGACAGCGCCGCGGACGCCGTCGCGTCGGCGAAGCCGCCGGTGCCGTCGAGCCGGAGTTCCGGGATCAGCGGGGGCTGGGCGGCGACGGCGTTGATCGCCGCGATGTTCCCCGGCGACAACTGCTCGCCCGTCGCGAGGCCGTACGCCGTGCCGGCGATCGCGGCACGCAGCGTCCGCATCGTCGGCAGATCCGATTCCTCGGCTGTCAGCTCGTCCAGTTCGAGGATCACGCCGAGGAACCGGCGCAGATCCTCGACGGTGTGCATGATCTCCCACACCGCGAGCTCGCCTTCGCCGCCGGTGTGCACGAGGTCGAGGGCGGCTCGTCCCGTACGGAAGCGGCGGCGCAGATCGGGTGGCAGGCTGGCGCGGGATTGCATGACACTAGTTTAACTGGTTACATTGCTCGCATGACGATCAGCACGCACATCAATCCCGAAACGCTGCACAGCAACCCGGCTTTCACCCAGGTCGTGCGGGTGTCGGCCGCCGCGGACACGATCTACGTGGGCGGGCAGAACGGAGTGGACGCTTCCGGTCGCGTCGTCGGTCCGGACGTCGCCTCGCAGGCCCGCCAGGCTTTCGCGAACCTGCAGACGTGTCTCGCCGCCGCGGGCGCCTCGATCGAGCACGTGGTGAAGTGGACGATCCTGGTCCGCGAGGGCGAGCCGCTGCAGGACGGATTCGCCGCGTTCGGCGAGGTATGGGGCAACCGCCCGAACCCGCCCGCGATCACTGTCGCCCAGGTCGCGGGTTTCGCGGTGCCCGGCGCCGTCTGCGAGATCGAAGCCGTGGCCGCCGTTCCGGCCTGAACCCGGTCACTCGACCGCCGCGGCGAGGCGGGCGGCGAGCTCGCGAATGTGCGTGACGAGTTCTGGTGGTTCGTGCACCCGGAACGGGAAGCCGAAGGTGGCGACGTAGATCGCCAGTTCGTCGAGCGAGTTGGCGCCGGTCCGGAGCACGCAGCTCGCGGCGTCCAGCGCTTCGATGACGCCGACGGTCGGCGCGATGCGCTCGGCGGCCACCTCCGCTGGAACGCTCATGGTGATGCGGGCGGCGTAGCGGTACGGCGCGGTGGTGACGCCGCGGGTGAGGTATCCGGACAGGTCCGCGTCGGGTGCTTCGCGCGGGGTGAAACGGGGTCCGGTCGGGATGCGCGGATGGAGGCGGTCGACGCGATAGGTGCGCCAATCCGCCCGGTCGACGTCCCAGCCGATGAGGTACCACCGCCTGCCCGTGTGTGCCAGGCGGTGCGGTTCCGTGGTGCGCGACGACATGGCGCCGTCGTGATCGCGATAGTCGAAGCGCAGACGGTGCTGATCGCGAATGGCGGCGGCGACGGCGGTGAGCACGTCGGGATCGACGGTGGGGCCGCCCGCGGGCACCGTGACCGTCGCGGCCTGGAGTGTGCCGACGCGGTAGCGCAGCCGCGCGGGCAGCACTTGCTCGAGTTTGGCGAGAGCGCGCAGCGAACTGTCCTCGATGCCCGCGATGGTGCCGCCCGCCGCGGTGCGCAGGCCGAGCGCCACGGCGACCGCCTCGTCGTCGTCCAGCAGCAACGGAGGCAGTTTCGCCCCCGCGCCGAGCCGGTACCCCGCCACACCGGGCGTCGCGTCCACCGGATAGCCCAGCGTGCGCAGCTTGTCGATGTCCCGGCGGACGGTGCGCACGTCCACCTCGAGTCGTTCGGCGAGTTCGGCGCCGGTCCAATCGCGGGGCGTCTGCAACAGCGACAGCAGGCGCAGCAGCCGCGCCGAGGTTTCCAACATGAGAGAAGTCTGTCCGAGGCCTAGGGCGATAGTTGTCCTAGGCAGACTATAACGTCGAAGGCATGAGCAACGAGATCAAGCCGTTCCGTATCGACATCCCCCAGCAGCAGCTCGACGACCTGCGTTCTCGTCTCGACGCCACCCGCTGGCCCGCCGCACTGCCCGGCGACGGCTGGGACACCGGCGTGCCGACCGTCTGGCTGCGCGAGCTGGTCGAGTACTGGCGCACCGAATACGACTGGCGCGCAGCCGAAGCGCGGCTCAACGAATATCCGCAGTACACGACGGAGATCGACGGGCAGACCATCCACTTCCTGCATGTCCGCTCACCCGAGACCGGCGCGCTGCCGCTGCTGCTGACGCACGGCTGGCCGGGTTCGGTGGCGGAATTCCTCGACGTCATCGGACCTTTGACCGACCCGAGCGCGCACGGTGGCGACCCGTCCGACGCGTTCCATCTGATCATCCCGTCGTTGCCGGGATTCGGATTCTCCGGGCCGGTCGCCGAAAAAGGGTGGACGATCGATCGGATCGCCGCGGCGTGGGCCGAGCTCATGCGCAGACTGGGCTACGAGCGCTACGGCGTGCAGGGCGGCGACATCGGAGCGGCGGTGAGCCCGCAGGTCGGCCGGACGGCGCCGGGCCAGGTGATCGGCGTGCACGTCAACGGAGGGCCCGGCCCGCACCCGCCGCTGCCGCTCGCGGAGGAGGAGCTGGCGAGCCTCACCGACCTGGAACGCGACCGCATCGGGCGGATCGAGGCATTCATGCAAGAGGAGTTCGGCTACATCGCCATCCAATCCACGCGCCCGCAGGCGCTGGCATACGGACTGGTCGATTCGCCGGTGGGGCAACTGGCCTGGATCATGGACAAGTTCCGGGAGTGGACGCATCCGCGCGGCGTCGAGCCGGACAAGATCCTCGACCGGGATCGGCTGCTGACCAACGCGATGCTCTACTGGCTCACCGGAACCGCGGGCTCGTCGGCCTATGTCGGCTACGCCCAGGAATCGCCGTGGGGCGAGCCGGCGCAGAACTCCGGCGTGCCGACGGCAGCCCTGGTCTTCGCGCACGACGTCGGCATCCGCCGCTACGCCGAGACCGAGAACACCATCACGCGGTGGACCGACGTCGATCGCGGCGGCCACTTCGCCGCGATGGAGGAACCCCAGCTGCTCACCACCGACATCCGCGAGTTCTTCCGGGACCTACGCTGAACCGTCGGTCCGCACCTCGCTCGAAAGGACGGCGTGGCGACGGCTACCGACCGTCGCGGTGAGCTCGCCCGCAGATCGCCAGGAATTCCGTTCCGCGTCGAAGGCTTGCGCCTGCTTCGCGCGGAAGGCCTCGATGGACGCGGCGTTGTCGGCGAGGAACGCCCGGTAGTCCGCCAGCCGGAATTCGCCGCCCTCGGCTCGAACACGGACGTTGCCCGCGGAGAAGTCGGCGCGCATGTCGAGCAGTTCCTCCGCTTCGACGGGATACCAGCGGATCCGATCGAAATAACGCAATAGCCAGGGCGTTTCGGCTCCTGAAGCGGTGCGGTCGGCGCCGGGCGCAATCGCGGGCGCGCCGCAGGCTCGGTGATTCCACACCTGCGTGGTACGGCCGACGAACTGGTAGCCCCCCGGCCCCTCCATGCCGTAGACACACAGGTAGGCGCCGCCGATGCCCACGGCGTTCTCCGGGGTCCAGGTGCGAGCGGGATTGTATTTCGTGGTGACCAGCCGGTGCCGGGGATCGGTGGGGGTGGCGACCGGCGCGCCGAGGTAGACGTCGCCGAGGCCCAGCACCAGGTACTCGGCTCCGAACACGGTGTCGTAGACCTCGGAGACGGAAGCCAAGCCGTTCATGCGGCGGATGAACTCGATGTTCCACGGGCACCAAGGCGCATCGGCGCGCACGCCGCGCATGTAGCGGGTGATCGCCTCGCGCGTGGACGGGTCGTCCCAGGACAGCGGCAGATGGACGACCCGGCTGGGCACGACGAGCTGATCGGAGGCGGGCAGCTGGGTCTCGGCTTCGGCGAGCAGGTCCAGCAGCGCGGGCACGGACAAGACGTGCGGATCGACCCGAATCTGCAGTGAACGAATGCCGGGGGTCAGCTCGGTCACGCCGCGCACCCCGGCGGCGAGCAGGTGCTGATGCAGGGCGTGCACACGGGCGCGCAGGCCCAGATCCAACGTCATGGCGCCGTATTCGACCAGCACTGCGTCGTCGCCCGCGCGGCGGTAGGTCACCGCGGTTTCGTCGTCGACCTCGGCGCGGCGCAGCACGCCGTCGTCACCGTCGCCGCCCGCCGACAGCACCGTCGGCCACGCGGCGCGGCGCGCGGGCCCGAGTTCCCGGATCGAGGCGGCGCGGTCACCGCGGACCGGAACGAACCGCACGCTGTCGCCCGCGGACAGTTGGCCGAGCTTCCAGCGGTCGGCCGCCACGACGGTGACCGGGCAGACGAAACCGCCGAGACTCGGTCCGTCGGGGCCGAGCAGGATGGGGGTGTCGCCCGTGAAGTCCAACGCGCCCACCGAATACGGGGTGTCGTGAATATTGGACGGGTGCAGGCCCGCCTCGCCGCCGTCGGCGCGGGCCCATTGCGGCTTCGGCCCGATCAGCCGGACACCGGTGCGGTCGGAGTTGAAGTGCACCTCGTAGTCGGTGCCGACGATGGTCTCGAAGTCGGCGCGGGTGAAGAACTCCGGAGCGCCGTGCGGGCCCTCGGTGACCGCGAGTTCCCAGCGCCGGGCCAGCACCGGCTGTTCTTCCATCGGCACGGCAGTCGTGATCCGGCCCCGGTGCGCGGCCAACGGAAGCGATTCACCGGCGCGCAAGGCGCCACCCGTGCCGCCGCCGAACCGGCCGAGTGTGAAGGTCGCCGCGCTGCCGAGGTATCCGGGCACGTCGATGCCGCCCGCGATCAGCACGTAGCAGCGCATGCCCGGTCCGCGCACGATGCCGACGTCCAATACGCCGCCCGCGGGTACGGCCAGCGTGCGCCACTGCGGCACGCGGATGCCGTCCACCGTCACGTCGGTCGGAGCGCCGGTGACGCAAACCCAAGCGGGCGCGGTGAATCGGAGCGCGGGCCCGCCGAGGGTGCATTCCAGTCCGGCGGTGCCTTCGTCGTTGCCGAGCGCTCGATTACCCAGGCGGAACGACAGATCGTCCATCGGGCCCGACGGCGGCACGCCGATGTGCCAGTACCCGATGCGGCCGGGCCAGTCCTGGACGGTGGTCAGCATGCCGGGCCGAACGACCTCGACCCGGCCGCGCGCCGGGGACGTGGCCGGTACAGCCCCGGCCACCGGTAGTGCGGCGACGGTCATCGGGACACCACCATGCGTACGGGAGTCGGGTCGAAGCCGTTGCAGGGGTTGTTGATCTGCGGACAGTTGGAAACCAGTACCAGCGTGTCGATCTCGGCGCGCAACGTGACCCGCTTGCCCGGCGCGGACAACCCGTCCACGATGCCCAGGGTGCCGTCCGCCTCGACCGGAACGTTCATGAACCAGTTGATGTTCGAGACCAGGTCCCGTTTGCCCAGGCCCCAGCGCAGGGCTTCGGTGAGGAAGTTCTCCACGCAGGCGTGCTGGTGGCGGGTGTGGTGGCCGTAGCGCAGCGTGTTGGACTCCTGTGAGCAGGCGCCCGCGATGGTGTCGTGATTGCCTACTTCGTCGGCCACGACCGTCATCAGCGCCGTGCCCGCGTCGGTGCGCAGCACGCTGCCGGTGGTCAGGAAGATGTTGCGCTGGGCGGCGACCGTTGCCTGCGCGCTGTAGCGCTCGCCGTGGTCGGCCGCCGAGTACAGCAGGCAGTCCACCGCTTGGTTGCCGTGCAGATCGATGATCTCCAGGTACTCGCCCGCCCGGATCACGGCCGACCACGGAGCGCGGGCGGGAACGGTCTCGTCGAGCACGACGGTGCGGGCCGCGGTGGAAGTCATGCGGTTACCTCCAGAGTCAGGGCGGCCGTCCAGGCCTGTTCGGTGTTCCGCACGGCACGTCGGTATTCCGGGTCCTCGCCGACCGGGACGGCGAGGTCTTCCGGCGCGGCCCAGGCGACGACGTCGAGGTCTGTCGCGGGCCGATCGTCGAGGGGATGCGCGGTGTTGGCGATCAGCACGGTGACCGGCAGGTGCACGAGCAGATCGACCGAGGAACCGGCGGCGGCGCTGCCGGTCGCGGTGAGCGCTCCGTCCCGCTCCACCCGCACGCCGCGGAAGAACGCGACCGTCGGCCCGATGCCCCGTGGTCGCAGGCCGTGTTTGGCGCCCGCGAGCCGCAGCAGCTCGCGGGCCTGGGTGGTCGGGCCGCAGAGCGCGTCGTGGTGGCCGGAGGTGTCGGCGAGCACGGTGGCCAGGAGGCGGCCCTGGTCCGACAGCAGCGGGTGGCCGCCGCCCAGGTATGCCTGCCACGGCACCTTGAGGGTGTCGGCGACGTTCAAACGCTCCCACGGTGCTTCGGCGCGCACCAGCAGCAGATGCGCGCAGGCCGCGCCGTCGGGATCGCGGAGACGGACGCGGGTACCGCGGCCGAGGACGACGTTCGCGTAACCGCCCGCGGGAACTCGCTGGGCGAAGGTGATCCTCGAGGTGGTGACCCCGGCGGGCGCGGCGGGCTCCGCGATGGTCGCCGTGGCGGCCTGCGATCGTGCGTGCGCTCGCGCGCCGGAGGTATTGGCGGTGCTTGTCACGGTGAATCCTTTCGAATGTCGGTTGCGGTGTAGGCGGCCGGGTGCGGCGGTACACCGCCGCACCCGATCGATCAGGCGGGTTGCGGTGCGGGCTCGGCGTTCACGACGCCGCGCGACCCGACGACGAAGCGGTGCACCAGCACGCCGACGGTCAGCACCAGCAGCACGAAAAGCGGCGCGGCCCAGCGCATCCACCAACCGCCGCCGTCCGGGGCGTAGACTTCCGTTCGCGGCCAGGCGAGGTTGATCACCATCACGACGCCCCAGACCACGGCGAGCGCGTTGACCGGAATGCCGAAGCGGCCCAGGCTGAACAGGCGCGCGTCGGTGCCCGCGTCGGACAGGCCGGTGAACCTGCGGACCAGCAGCGGCACCGTCACCAGCAGATAGGCCAGGTACAGCGTGACGATGCAGACGCTGGCCAGTGTCGCGAACATCGCGGCGTTGCCGAGGTTGAGCACCAGTAGCCCGATGCCGAGCACGCCGATCACCACGGCGGGCAGCGCAGGCGTGCCGTATCGCGGGTGCACGGCGGCGAGCCTGCTCGCGAACGGCAGCTTCCCGTCCCGCGCCATGGAGAACATCAGCCGCGAGCCCGCGGTCTGGATCGCGAGGGTGCACACGGTGACCGCGACCGCGACGCAGCCGAGCAGCACCTTGCCCGCCGGGCTGTCCAACTTCGCGGTGAGCACGTAGGCCAGGCCGTCGGAGGCCAGCGCGCCGTCGGACAGGCTCGGTGCGGCCATCAGCGCGCCGAGCAGCATCAGCCCGCCACCCAGCGCCGAGACCGCCAGCGCCGTGAGAATGGTGCGTGGCGCCACCCTGCGGGGATTCCTGGTCTCCTCGGAAAGCTCACCGGCCGAGTCGAATCCGACCATCACGTATGCCGCCATCAGCCCGGACACCAAGAACGCGGCCCAGTAGGGGCCCGGTGCGGCCTGATCGGTCCGCAACACCACGCCGGGCCCGCGCTCGGCGGTGGTGAAGAACAGCGCGATGATCGCCAGGACGCCGACGATCTCGATGGTGACGCCGATCGAATTGATCCGCGCCATCAGATCGATGCCGACAACGTTGATCAGCGTGGTCACCGCCAGCAGGATGCTGCCGAGCAGCACGGCATTGGTCGCGCCGGACGGCGAGGTCAGCGCGGTGTCGGAGCCGACGAGCTGGAATCCGCTCCAGATCGAGGGCAGTACCACCTGCAGCGCGATCGCCGCCGCGGCGGCCGTGACGATCTGCGCGATGATCATCATCCAGCCCGCGAACCAGCCGACGAGTTCGCCGCCGAGCCGCCGGGACCACTGGTAGATACAGCCCGAGATCGGATAGCGCGCGGCCAGTTCGGCGAAGTTGAGCGCGACGAGGAACTGGCCGGCGAACACGATCGGCCAGGTCCAGAAGAAGGCGGCTCCGCCGAACGAATAGCCGAAGCCGAAGAACTGGAAGATCGTGGTGAGGATGGAGACGAACGAGAACCCGGCCGCGAACGAGGCGTAGCGGCCGAGCTTTCGGTGTAGGACGGGCTGGTAGCCGAACCGGGCGAGGTCGGCGCTGTCACCCGTGAGGTCGGGGGGCGAGGTCGGGGCGAGCGTGGTTGCCATGGGCGGTCCTTCGGCGTGCGACCAATAACTATCAGACGATAGTTTTGCGGGCGCGATCGCGCTTTCGGTGACCTGCGTGTATCGCTTCTGGTGCGTCCGGTAACTTCTGTGTTGCCGTTATTTCTGTCAAATGACAGAAACCGCACCGCTCGTCGTGCCGAAACGACGCGGACGACTACCGCGTCGGAGCGCGCCCGCGGCTACCTGCCAGAATGAGGCGGTGGCGAACGTGGGTCCCGGACGGCCGCGCGTCGAACAGCGGCGACGACGCGGGCAGACGCCGCGTGCGGAAATCCTCGACGCCGCAGGCGAACTGTTCACCACCCAGGGGTACGCCAACACCTCCACCCGGGCGATCGCCGACGCCGTCGGCATCCGCCAGGCCTCGCTGTATCACCACTTCGCGGCCAAGGACGACATCCTCGACGCCTTGCTCGCCGAAACCGTCGCCGCGCCCATCGAACTGGCGCAGCGGCTGCGCGGCGCGACCGACCCGGCGCCGGTCCGGCTGTACGCGCTGGCCCTGTTCGACGTGCGGCAACTGTGCGCGTCGCGCTGGAACCTGGGGGCGCTGTATCTGCTGCCGGAGCTGCGTACCGAGCGCTTCGCCGCGTTCCGCCTGCGACGCGAGCAGTTGCGCGAGCACTACGAGAATGCGGCCGCGCAGGTGTTGGCCGAAGGCGGTTCGGCGAGTGCGCCCGGCACCGAGTCGCTGCCGTTCCGGTTGGTGGAGACCGTGATCAGCATCCGCTCCGACGAGGGCGCCGCACCCCGGCACGCGGAGCGGACCATTCCGGCGGCGGTGCTGCGCACGCTCGGCTGGCCCGGCGACCTGGATGCGACACGGGCCGCGGCGGTCGTATTGCTGGACCGGTTCGCGGCGTGAGATTCAGGACTTGCCGGTGCCCCGGACCCAGTTCAGTCCCCAACCGTACGCCTTGTCCACTTCTGTCACGCCCCAGCGCGGACGGTTCGGTGGCGGCGCGACGAAGCGGCCTTCACGACGTACCACCAGTCCCGAACCGGTGTTCTCGATGAGCGCCAGCACCACGTCGCGGGAGCCGTCCGGGCAACCTTCGACGCTCAGCTCGATCGGCGGCGCGGCTGCCGGGTACAGCGTCGCGGTCATCCGGACGCCGCGGAGGTCGGCCGCGCCGTCGTAAAGGGTGGCGAAGACGAGGATCCGGCGGAACTCGGCCGCGTGACCGAGGTCGACCTGGAGATTCTCACCGGCGGGGCACGCTCCGGAGCGGTCGTCGGTGTCCAGGCGGATGAACGGCGGCCGCTCCAGCGATCCGCGATCGCCGACCGGACGGACGTCGCCCTTGCGTCCATCCAGCAGTTCCCAGAAGCAGCACAGATCCAAATCCAGCGCCCCGCCCTGGCCGGACGTGCCCGAGCCCGCCGCAGCGGTCCAAGTCGAGTTGATCCGCATGACGCCTTGCGCGGTCAACGACACCGAGGGGGAGTCCGTCGTCAGGAAGACAGTGCCGAACGGGTGTGCCGTGGACGCGTTGTGGCCAGGCCACGCCGGCTGCCCTGCCGCTGGCGGGGGCGCGTATGGGTATTGCCCGAGCGGCGTCGTGTGCTGCGCCGCCGCGGGGTGCTGGCCGGGTGCCGCGTGCCGGCCCGGCTCCGGCGGTACCGGCCCGGAGGGTGGCGGTGGCGGCGTGAACTCGTGCGGCGGGGCAGGCGGCGGGGGTGGTGGTGTGTATTCGTGTGGCGCGGCGGGTTCTCCGTCCACGGAGATCCCGTAATCGGTGGCCAGTCCGGCCAAACCGGAGGCATACCCCTGGCCGACCGCGCGGAATTTCCATCCGCCCTGGCGCCGGTACAGCTCACCGAGCACGACGGCGGTCTCGCTCGTCGCGTCGATGCCGTCGAAACGGGCGACTTCCGCTCCGGTGTCGCTGTCCACGACTCGCACGAACAGTCCGTCGAGCAGCCCGACGGCGGCGCCGTCGGTGGATGCCGCGATGACGATGCCCTCGACCTGCGGCTCCACCCGCGCCAACTCCGCGGACAGCACGTCCAGCACGATCGACCCCGAGCGCTTGCCCTCGTGCCGGACGGCGCGGGACGGGTGGACGGGCTGGTTGTAGAAGACGAAATCGCTGTCGGAGCGCACCCTCCCGGACACGACGAGCAGCGCGGAGGCGTCGGCGTCCGGCGCGCCCGCCCCGGCCCGCCAGCCCACTTCGATCCGGACGTCGGAATTCGGCACGGGCACGTTGGCGCCCTTCGGCATGGACACGTCTGTCAACGTAACCGATACCGGCCCACGGCGTCCCGCATCCGCGCGTTCGCCCGAGGGGCCGCGCGCCTCAGTGGGTCGGCGGCGCGATCTGCCAGTGTTCCTGCAGCGCGCCCGCGATCTGCGGAAGCACGGTCACCGGAATCCGCTTGCGCCGCAAGATCGCCCGGATCTCCGTGACCTGATCGCGTTTGCGCAGGTCGTAGGCGCCCGCGACCGGGCCGACCACCGGCGGGATGGACAGCAGAACCAGCTCGCCGTGCGGTTCGTCCACACCGGCCAGGTCCAGCGCCAGCGACCAGCGGGCCCGTTCGTCGAGGGCGAAGCGCCCGGCCACCACCCGGTCCCACGGGATGCTGGAGACCGCCCACGGTTTGCGCCGGTAGATGGCGTGATCGGTGAGCACGATGGCGTCCCTGGTGAACAGCGCGGCCAGCACCGCGACACCGACGACGGTACCGGCCAGCAGGCCGGTGAACACCCGGTTCACCCCGAACGCGGCGACGAACGAGCCGCAGATCGTGACGGTCGCCAGGATGCCGAACACGCTGTAGAGCGCGGCGCGTTGAGTCGGGACCACGCCTGCCCGCACCGTTGTCATCTCACCTACCTGCCTCTGGTGCATTTCCGGCTCACCGTACCGCCTCGTGTACCGGTGCACACCTGGCCGTTTCCCAGATGTGGCCGATGCGGGAGGCGGTGCTCAGACCGTCAGCGGGACCGCGGCCTCGGCGGTGTACACCAGGAACGTCAAGCTCTGCTGGAAGTACAGCTGGATCGACGTGCTGTCGTGCGAGAGGTAGCCGATGGACAGATCCTGGCCGATGCGCAGATCGAAGTCGCCGCCGCGCGTGGTGAGCACGATCGCGCCGTCGATAGCGGGCGCCCAGATGATCTCGCCTTCCGGGATCAGGCGCTCGATGTGCGTGCGGATCATGTGGCCGTGGTCGGAGGTCTCGCTGACCGCCGTGTACAGCTCGGCACTGAGCAGCACCGAGTACGGTCCGTCGACACCGGCCAGCCGCAGGGCGCTCAACGCCTGCGCGATCGCCTCCGGAACCAGCCGGGTGTCGCTGGGCAGCGTGATCGGCTGGTTGGACGAGCTGGCCCGGATACCGGTGATCCGCGCGGCCGGATACCCCTCGAAGATCGCGCGGTCCTCGGCGAACGCGATCTTCTTCGCGGCGTCCTTCACCGGATCCAAGTCGGCGTCCTGGGCGCCGCGCTCGACATTGTCGAGTTCCTCGCGTGAGAGCGTGAACGGCACGCGCAGTTCGACCAGCGGCGCGACCACCCGCTGACGGGCGAAGACACCCGCGTCGGGCGAGTCGATCGAGGTGGTGTGCCCGGTGCCCACCGCGGAGTAGTCGGTGCCGTGCGGGCCGGAGAGATCCACGACGCGCCTGCCCGCGATGTGCCGCTTGAACGTGCGCGTCGCCTCCTCCTCGATGGCCGCCCACGCCTCGGAGGTGATCGGCGCTAGTTCGCGATGGAGGTTGTTCATGACCGGGTGCTCCTTTTCAACGAGCCGATACCGAGGGCGCCGTCGCCCGAGGGCGCGGCGGTGCCGGGCAGATCTGTGCCGGGCAGATCTGTGCCGGGCAGATCTGCGCGACCGGCGCCGTCGGTGTCCACGGACACCGCGGGTTCCGCCGTGTCCCACGGCGCCGGCGGCAGATCGTCGAGGAAATCGACGGTGGGTGCGAAGAACGACGTGCCGGTGAGGGCGACGGAGAAATCCAGGATGCGGTCGTAGGCTGCCTCGTCGGTGCCGAGGAACATGCGGGTGAGCATGCGTTCGATGACGCTCGGCGTGGCCGCGTAGGCGATGTAGTAGGTGCCGAACACCCCGTCGCGCACGCTGCCGAAGGGCATGTTGCCGCGCAGGATCTGACGTTCGGTGCCGTCCGGATCGATGAGCGTGTTGACCTCGACGTGCGAGTCGGCGGGCTTGATCTCGTCGGGCAGCTCGAAGTCGTCCAGTTTGGTGCGGCCGATCACGCGCTCCTGCTCCTCGACCGACAGCGCGCGCCAGTCCGCCAGCGGGTGGGTGTACTTCTGCACGATCACGTAGCTGCCGCCGGTGAACTGCGGATCCTCCTCGCCCACCAGCGCGGCCGCGGCGGCCGCGCGGCCCTCCGGGTTCTCGGTGCCGTCCACGAAGCCGAGCAGGTCGCGCTGCTCGAAATAGCGGAAGCCGACGGTCTCGTCCACGATGGTCCCCGCGCCCGCCAGCCGGTCGGCGATGGCCATGGCCAGTTCGAAGCAGGCGTCCTGCACCTCGGACTTGATGTGGAACAGCAAGTCGCCCGGTGTGGCCGGTGCGGTGTGGCGGGCGCCGACGAATCCGGGGAACGGATGCAGTTGCGCGGGCCTCGGTCCGGCGAAGAGGCGGTCCCAGGCGTCGGAGCCGATCGACGTCACGCAGGTCAGGTTCGCGCCGGGCAGGCGGAAGCCCACCGAGCGGCGCAGGCCGGTGATGTCGGCGAGCAGGTCGCGGACGGCTGCCTCGCCACCCTCGTCGATCGTGGCGACAAGGAAGATCGCGGACGGCGTGAGCGGTTCGAGAATCGGCTGCGGCTCACCCATGATCGACACCCTAATGCCCGGCTGCGCCGACCGCCCCGCGGACCCGCGCGGTGGCTACATCGCCACCGTCAGCAGGAACGCGACGTCGTCGATCGCTTTGACGCTGTGGCGCGCCTTGGGAACCACGATCAGGTCGCCCCCGGAGCCCTTCCATTCGTTGGCGCCGCTGATCAAGATCAGTGTGCCGCTGAGCACCAGCAGCGTCGCCTCGCCCATGTTGTCGTGCTCGGCCAGGCTCTGCCCGGCCGTCAGGCCGACCACCGTCTGCCGCAGCGTGTGCGCATGGCCGCCATAGATGGTTTGTGAACTGCGTCCGCTCGAGGCGATGGCGGCCAGCTTCAGTTGCTGGCGCGCTACCGCAGTCAGCGATTTCTTTTCCATAGACCGCCTTTCGCAGATCACCACAGCCGATGCCGGGCTGGTGGCAACGGCTCGAGGCGTGCGGACGGACGAAAGTCCGGCCGCCGTATAACGAGGAGTATGCCCCAGTCGGCTGCCGAGCGGGCCGGGTTTCACCTGGCCCGCTCAGGAGGGCGGCGTTCGCGGCTGCCCACGGCGTGGCGCCGCACGGGATCTCCCTAGGCGGGTCGACTCCGGGTGTAGTGCCGGATCCGGAAGCGCAGTCCAGTGGCCGACGTGCGCCATGGCTCCGGGTCGTCTGGCTGCCATTCCGGTCCGATCGACGGCGCGAAAGCGTCGCCCTCGATGTCGGCGTCGATCTCGGTGACGCGCAGGTCGGTCGCGAAATCCAGCGCGGCGCGGTAGATCTCGCCGCCCCCGGCGACCCAGACGGCGTCCGGGGCGCACCGGTCCAGCGCCTCGGACACCGACGACGCGCGCTCGGCGCCTTCGGCCGACCAGTCGGGCTGCCTGGTCACCACGATATTGCGCCGACCGGCCAGCGGCCGGAACCTCGGCGGCAGCGAATCCCAGGTCCGACGGCCCATCACCACGGGGTGGCCCCAGGTGGCGTCCTTGAACTGCGCCATGTCCTCGGGCAGCCGCCAGGGAATGGTGTTGCGCAGCCCGATCACCCCGTCCAGGGTTTGCGCCCAGATCAGGCCGATCGTGCGACTCACACCGCCACCGTGGCCTTGATGGCCGGATGATGCCGGTAGCCGATCACTTCCACATCCTCGTAGCGGTAGTCGAACAGCGTCGGCGCGGGACGCAGCCGCAACGCGGGGAACGGATAGGGGTCGCGGCCGAGCTGCTCGGTGACCTGGTCGAGGTGATTGTCGTAGATGTGACAGTCGCCGCCGGTCCAGATGAAGTCACCGGGCGCCAGCTCGGCCTGCTGGGCGACCATGTGGGTGAGCAGGGCGTAGCTGGCGATGTTGAACGGCACGCCCAGGAAGAGGTCGGCGCTGCGCTGGTAGAGCTGGCAGGACAGTTTCCCGTCGGCCACGTAGAACTGGAAGAACGCGTGGCAGGGCGCCAGCGCCATCTTGTCCAGGTCGGCGACGTTCCACGCCGAGACGATGATGCGCCGGGAGTCCGGGTCGGTGCGCAGGGTGTGCAGCACCTGGGAGATCTGGTCGATGTGGGTGCCGTCCGGTGTCGGCCACGACCGCCACTGCACGCCGTAGACCGGGCCCAGTTCGCCGTCGGCGTCGGCCCACTCGTCCCAGATCGAGACGCCGTGTTCGCGCAGCCAGCCGACGTTGGAGTCGCCGCGCAGGAACCACAGCAACTCGTAGACGATCGACTTCAGGTGGACTTTCTTCGTAGTGATCAGCGGAAACCCGGCCGAGAGGTCATAGCGCAGCTGGTGGCCGAAGATGCTGCGGGTTCCCGTGCCGGTGCGATCGGCTTTCTTCGTCCCGGAGGCCAGTACCAGCCGCAGCAGGTCCTCGTACTGGGTGTCGGGGGCGGAAGCCGGATCGAGCGCGTCATGAGCCACGCCTGGCAACTCTAGTCCTCGTGCTCCAGCGCGTTCGGCGAGTCGGCGGCCGCGCCCAGGGCCGCGCCTGGCGACCGTGGTCTCGCGGCGACCTGGCAAGCTCGAGCCCATGCGCAAGCTCTACGTGATCGGCATCGGCGCCGGTGATCCCGACCAGGTCACCGTGCAGGCGATCAAGGCGATGCGGCAGGTCGAGGCGTTCTTCGTCATCGGCAAGGGGGAGGCCAAACGGGAATTGGCCGACGTGCGCACCGCGATCCTGGAGGCGCACATGGACCGGCCGTACCGGATCGTCCCGATCGCCGACCCGCCGCGCGACCGGACGCCCGCCGACTACCTCGACGTGGTCGAGGACTGGCACGATCGCCGGTCGATGCTGCTGGAATCGGCGTTCGCGGCGGTAGACGGCGTCGGCGGCATCCTGGTCTGGGGCGATCCCGCGCTGTACGACAGCACGCTGCGGATGGTCGAGCGGGTGCTCGCCCGTGGCGTGGTCGGCTTCGAGCACGAGGTCGTCCCGGGCATCACCAGCGCGCAGGCGCTGGCCGCGCGGCATCGCATCGTGCTGCACGGAATCGGCGAACCGGTGCGCATCACCACCGGCCGCCGCCTCCGCGAGGAGGGCCTGGGCGAGGAGAACGCGCTGGTGATGCTGGACGGCGACTGCTCGTTCACCGCGATCCCGGACGCGGGCGTGCACATCTGGTGGGGCGCCTACCTCGGTATGCCGGACGAGACGCTGATCGAGGGCCCGCTGCCGCGGGTGCGTGCGGAAATCGTCCGCCGCCGCGCCGAGTTGCGTGACCGCAAGGGCTGGATCATGGACATCTACCTGCTGCGCCGCAACGGTTGAACCGCCCCGCTCCGGCGCGAGAACCGGCAGGGTGTCGGTGGGGCTGGGTAGTCTGGAGCCCGTGCCAGAGCTACCGGAGGTGGAGGCGTTGGCGCAGTTCCTCCGGGAGCATGCGGTCGCCGCCGTGATCGGCCGTGTCGACGTGGCCGCGCTGAGCGCCGTCAAGACCTTCGAGCCCCCGGTCACTGCGCTGTCGGGTCGCGACGTCACCGGTGCGGCGCGCTGGGGCAAATTCCTCGGGATGGAGTGCGACGGCCTGTGGCTGATCACCCATCTGTCGCGCGGTGGTTGGCTGCGCTGGATCGATGAACCAAGTCCGACGCCGCCCAAGCCGGGCGGCAAGAGCCCGCTGGCGTTGCGGGTGCATTTCTTCACCCCCGAAGGAGCGACGCCCGCGTTCGACCTGACCGAGGCGGGCACGAAGAAGCGGCTGGCGGTGTACGTCGTGGCGGACCCGAAAGCCGTGCCGGGCATCGCCCGGCTCGGCCCCGACGCGCTGGAGGTCACCGAGGCGCAGTTCGCCGACATCCTGCAGGGCACCTCGCAGCGGATCAAGACCGCGCTGGTCGACCAGGTGTTGCTGGCGGGCGTCGGCAACGCCTACTCCGACGAGATCCTGCACACCGCGCGGATCTCGCCGTTCGCGAACACGAAGACCCTTCCGGCCGACAAGGTGGCCGAGTTGTACACGGCCATGCGCGCGGTGCTCACCGACGCGGTACGGCGCTCGGTCGGTCAGGACGCCGCCCGTCTCAAGGGCGAGAAGCGCTCCGGCATGCGGGTGCACGCCAGGACCGGGTCACCCTGCCCGGTCTGCGGCGACACGGTCCGCGAGGTCTCCTACGCCGATCGGTCGTTCCAGTACTGCCCCACCTGTCAGACCGGCGGCAAGGTGCTCGCGGACCGGCGGATGTCGCGCCTGTTGAAGTAGCGGTCCGGCTCAGGTCACCGTGGGCACCCGCACGCCCTGCCACGCAAGTCGTTTCGGCCGGTCCGGGTCGTGTTCCACGCGAGTGGGGTAGTCGATGATCAGGGTGGACCTGCGGGCCTCGGTATACGCGGGCCAGGAGGGCAAGGGCGCTCCGGTGCGGGCGAAGGCCAGCCAATTGTCCTGGAACTGGCCGGTGACCGCGCGCAGCCCGCGCCGGCCGCCCGCGGCGGTGAAGGCCCGGCCGATCGGGGTGTCCGCGACGCCGAAGACGGGGATGAGGTCGGTCGCGTGCGTGGCGCCGAGCCCGCTCAGGTGCAGGGCGCGCGGTGCGAAGTCGTAGCGGTAGGCGTATGTCGGCGCATGTCTGCTGTGACCTTCCATAACGGTCAGCGAAGGACGCCAGAAGGTGTAGTCGCCGCCCGCGCGTATCGCGGCCTTCGGCTGGGGATAACCGGGATACGCCGAAGCGATCCTGGCTTCGGCCTCGGCGGAGTGGCCGAGCGCCGAGCGAAGGCGGTCCGGGGTGGTGGGCAGTTCGTCGGCGAATCTGGCGAAGAGCGTGCCCTCGTCCCGGTTCGTGCCGATGATCAGCGGCACCCGATGCGCCGAGCCGTCGGTGATCGCGTCGACCGGGGAGCGCGGCAGGAACTCGCCGTCCACGACCGGACAGGCGGGGAAGACGCCCGGCTGTTCCCGTAGCACCTGGGCGATGGTGCGGTCGACGGCGCGGCGGATGTCGTTGGCGCCCGCGGTGCGCAGCGCGGTGTGCGCGGTGTCGGGTGTGGCGCCCAACGCGGCGACGCAGCGGCGCGCGAAGCCGCGTGCCTCCTCGGTGGTCATCGACCAGTCGGCGGGCGGGCTCTGCGAGATGGCCCGATGGAACAGGCCCTTGGCCGCCGGTGTGGCCAGGAGACCGAGCACGGCGTGCGCTCCCGCCGACTCGCCGAAGATCGTCACGTTGCCGGGATCGCCGCCGAAGGCCGCGATGTTGGTGCCCACCCACTCCAGCGCGGCGAGTTGGTCGCGCAATCCCAGGTTGGCGTCGAACGGGTGCTGCGAGGTGCCGAACTCGCTGAAATCGACATAGCCGAACGCCCCCAGCCGGTAGTTCAGCGACACCACCACCACGTCGCCGCGCAGCGCCAGGCGCGCCCCGGAATACAGCCCGAGCGCGGAGGTGCCGATGAGATAGCCGCCGCCGTGGATGAAGACCAGCACCGGCCGCGGGCTCGCCGACGCGGACGCGGGTGCGGTGACATTCAGTGTCAGCGCGTCCTCGCTGGTCGGCTGGTAGGCGCGCGGCCCGATTCGCGCCCCGGAGCGGTGCTGCATCGCCGCGGAGGTGAATTCCGTCGCCGCCCGCACGCCCGACCACGGTTCGACCGGCTGTGGAGCGCGAAATCGCAGGTCTCCGATAGGAGGAGCCGCGTAGGGAATGGACCGCCAGCGCAAGACGCGGCGGCCCCGGCGACCACGGACGACTCCGTCGGCGGTCGCGATATCCGTTGTTGCCACCATTGGAAAATGGTAGCTATGTACGCCGCGCCTCCAACAGGCGCAACCAGAACTCGCTGACCGCCGGGAAGGATGGCACGGCGTGCCAGAGAGTGGACAGCGGCACCCGGCCGACCACCGCGATCGTCGCCGCGTGCAATTGCTCGCCCACCTCGGGGCCGACGAAGGTGGCGCCGAGCAGCGTGTCGGTGGCGCTGTCGATCACCAGTTTCGCGTGGCCCGCGTAATTGTCACGGGAGAGCGCCGAGCCGGCCACCTCGATGTCCAGTTCGACGGTCTCGACCGCGTGACCCGCGTCTGCGGCCGCGGCTTCGGTCAGGCCGACAGAGGCCACCTCCGGCGCGGTGAACACCACTTGCGGCACCTTGCCGTGGTCGGAGCTCGCGACGAACCGCGCGTCGTCCAGCGGCCGGCCCTCGGCCCGTGCCGCGATCACGTCGCCGCACACCCGGCCCTGGTACTTGCCCATATGCGTGAGCGCGGCGCGACGGTTGAGGTCGCCGACGACATACAGCCACTCGCCGTCGACACCGCGCGCGGTGAGGTGATCGTCCACCGTGACGTATCCGTCGGGCAGCCCGACCGCGTCCAGACCGAGCCCCGCCGTGGCAGGGGCGCGTCCGGCCGCCACCACGATCTCGTCCACGTCGAGTGCCGACTCCCCGTCGGGACCGCGCAACCGGACCGTGGCCGGACCGCCATGAATCCACCCTTCGCCGGTGTCCTTCGCGGCCGGGCGCTCGACGGCGACGGGCTCGGTGCCGAAGCGGACTCGCACGCCCGCCTCGGTCAGCGCCGCCGCCACCCGATCGCGCGCGAACGGCTCGGCCGAGCCCAGCAGCGCCGATCCGCGCACCAGCAGGGTGACCTCGGCGCCGAGCGCGGCCAGCCACGTCGCCGCCTCGGAGGCGACCACGCCGCCGCCAACCACGGCGACCCGGCGCGGCACCTCGTGCAGATTGGTGGCGTCGCGGGAGATCCACGGCAGCGCGGCACGCAGGCCGGGCACGTCGGGGACGTTCGCGGTGGTGCCGGTGGCCAGCACGACCGCGTGCCGGGCGCGCAGCCGCCGTCCGCCGACCTCGACCGAACGGGTACCGGTCAGGCGGCCTGCGCCGCGCACGATGTCGATCCGTGTGCTCTCGGCCCAGCCGACCTGCGCGGAATCGTCGTGGTCGTGCACGAAGGCGTCGCGCCGCCGCAGCACCGCCTCGACGTCGAGGCCGGTGGCCGAGACTCCCGGCATCGCCCGCGCGGCCGCGAGGACGTGGCCCGGCCGCAGCAGCGCTTTGCTCGGAATACAGGCCCAATACGAGCATTCGCCACCGATGAGTTCACGCTCGACGATGGCGGCCGTGCGGTCACTGCCCGCGACGGCATAGGCGGCGGCGTTCTCGCCCGCTGGTCCGCCACCGATCACGATGACGTCGTAGTCGGTCGGTGTGCTCGACATCGCCACGCCTACTGCAGGTAACCCTCGACCTGCGACACCGAGTTCGCCTGGACGCCATCCGGGGACCGGCCCTGATCGAGCCGCGCCCGGCGATGGCGGAGCAGGTCCCATGCCTGATCCAGCATCACTTCCAGCTCGGCCAGGCGCTGGCGTTCGGTCTTGGGGTCCAATTCGCCGTGGCTGGCCTGCGAGCGCAGCTGGTGCTCCTGGTCGACCAGTTCTTTGATGCGCGCCAAGATGTCCTGTTCGCTCATGCGGACCATGCTACGGCCGGGTGAGGCACGCGGCGGCCAACGGTACGGCGGCGGCAAGTTCCGGCCAGGGCAGCGCTGTGTAGCCGAGCGCGACGCCGAAGTGCTCACGGCGGGCTCCCAGGTGGTATCGGGCCAGGCCGTCGAGCGCGACACCGCACGCCAGCCCCGCCGCGACCACGCGCCGCTCGGCCCGCGCCGACTCCACCGGCACGACGACGTGCGATCCCGCGTCGTCGCCGAGCACGCCGAGTCCCCGGCGGCGTAGCTCGGTCACCACCAGCGCCCGGCGCGGCGGCAGCGCGCGGCGCAGCCTGCGCAGGTGCCTGGCCAGATCGCCGTGGGCGGCCAAGGCGACCAGCACCCGCTGGCCCGCCGGGCTCGGGCCGGTGCCGGTGCGCTCCCGGTGGGCGAGCACCGCCTCGGCGATCTCGGGGGCGGCGAGGAGCCAGCCGACACCGAGGCTCGGAGACAGGATCTTGCTGGTCGTGCCCAAGTGCACCACGACGTCGGGAGCCATGGTGGCGAGCAACGGCAGCGGTGCGGTGTCGTAGCGCAATTCCCCGTCGTAGTCGTCCTCGATGACGAAGATCCCGGATCGTCGCGCGTGCTCGACCAGTTCGACCCGCCGCGCCGCAGGCATCCGCGCGCCGAGCGGGAACTGATGCGCGGGAGTGCAATACACCGCCTTGATCCGGGGCGGCAGCAGATCGACGCGCAGGCCGTCCCCGTCCACGGGGACCGCGACCACGTCGAGACCGGCCGCCGCGAAGGCCCCGGCGGCGCGCTGGTAACCAGGGTCCTCCATGGCGACGGCATCCCCCGGACGCAGCAGCGCGGCGGCCAATTCGCCCACCGCCGAGCTCGTGCCGGCGGTGGCGAGCAGCACGGTACCGCTGCCCGCGCCGATCCCGCGGTGCCGCAACAGATGCTCGGTGACCGCCGTGCGGAATTCCGGCTCGCCCGCGCGGTCCTTGCGCACCAGCGGGGCGTGATCCGCGGCGGCGCGCCAGGCGCGCCGCCACGCGGCCGGATCGATGGCGTCGACGCACGGAGCACCCGGGGAGAGGTCGAACAGACGCGGCGCGGCGTCCGTACCGGAGGAAGGGACGGTGCGCGCGGGCGCGTCCGCCGGTGCGGTGGTCAGGTAGGTGCCTGAGCCGCGCCTACCGTTGATCCAGCCCTCCGCGTGCAACTGGTCGTAGGCGGCGGCGACCACGGTCCGACTCACGCCGAGCCGATCGGCCAGCGCGCGGGTGGACGGCAGCCGGTCGCCGCCGCGCAGCGGTCCGGTGGTCGCGGCGCGCCGCAGTTGGTCGGCGATCTGCACCGACAGCGGTCGCGCCGAATCGCGATCGAGGTGCAGTGGAAGGTCCTCCAGCACGGGGCGCCTCCCAGAAGTGGACTGCTGAAAAACGATCGAATTGGCACTTTGATAATGCCATTTCCGGCTGGATGCTGAGTCCATGAGCGCACCAGTCCGCCCACGGCCGCCACTGTCCCCGACGCCACGCAGCACACCGACCCGTTCGACCGACCGGGCCCGGACCGATCGCGCCGACTTGGACGCGGTGCTCGACGCCGGGTTGATCTGCCACCTCGGCGTGCTGCTCGGCGGCACGCCGGTCGTGCTGCCGACCGCCTACGGCCGCGACGGCGACACGCTGTACGTGCACGGCTCGACCGGCGCGGGGAACATGCGCGCGGCACTCGCGAATGACATCTCGGTAGCCGTGACTCTGGTGGACGGCGTGGTCTACGCGCGTTCGGCCATGCATTTCTCCATGAATTACCGCTCCGCCGTTGTGCTCGGCCGTGCTCGCGCCGTGACCGACCCCGCCGAGCGCGTGCACGGGTTGCGCGTGATCGTCGAACACGCCGCGCCCGGCTCCTGGTCGCGCGTGCGTCCCCCGAACAAGAAAGAACTCGCCGCCACCGCGGTGCTCGCTCTCGACCTCACCGAGGCGTCGGTGAAGGTCCGCGAAGGCGGTCCCAAGGACGACGAGGCCGATATCGAGGTGGGCGGCGTCTGGGCGGGCGTCCTTCCCCTGCGCCAGGTGTGGGACGCCCCCATCGACTCCCCAGACCTCAGCCCCGGCATCCCTGTCCCCGCCGACGTCCTCCAGCGCGCCGATTGCTGAGCGCCCTCACGTACTCCACGATCTCCGCATCGGCCACGGCGGCGCCGGAAGTCGAGCGACGGTGTGAAGTACGAATAGGAGTTCGTGGATGGGCGCGGAATCACTCCGCGCCCAGTCCGAGAATTCGAAATGTGTGTCCTGATGCCGCTTTATCCGGGTGAGCGACGAGCAGAAGCGCGCAGCCGCGCTCAGAACACGAACTGAGGACCGTAACCCGTCGTTTGCGCGATGCCGTTCCTTGCCTCGGCCCGGACGGTGATGAACGGCATCGCGGAGGCCGGGGAAAGGCATCCGTTGACATTCAACGCGGTGTTGGTATGGGCGAAGGTGAAGGGGAACGTCGACTCCTCGTCCAGGTCCGCCTCGGCGATAACCGCCGCGGTCACACTGCCCGGGGCCAGATTCACCGTGATCTCAGCGCCGAGTTCGCCGTTCACACCGAAGTTGACGCCCGCGCCGAGGGCAATGGTGGGAGCGACGACTACCGGCAACGCCTCGGGAGTCCCGTCCTCGTTGACGCCCCCGAAGTTTATTCCACCCAGCCCGATGATGATCTGAGGTGTGAATCCGACTTCGGCGCCGACGTCACCGGCGATGGACACCGAGATACCATCGGAGATATCCACCGCGCAGCCGATCAGGTACCCGGCGGCGATCTCGCCGCGACGCAGTGCCGAGGCGCCGTCGGAAACAACCGAGAAATCTCCGGACACCTTGGCGGCGTGCGCGAACGGAATGCCCAATGCGACATCACCGCCGACGGATACGACGTTGTTGTAGTCCACCGACGCGATCAAATGTAGCCCGCCGGTGCCGACCACGCCCGGCTCGGCCCCCGCCACGGATTCGGAAACAGCGAAAGAGCCGGTAGCGGCCACGATCACCGCGATGATCGCGGCCAGGGTACGCGAATGCTTGCGGTTCATCATGCTCCAGTCGAGTATCGATCGAATCGGAACTTCGTACGCGAACGGGCCCGCACGGCAGATGGTTCGTCGCGAACTCCATTGGGCGTACGCGGCAGTGGAACTCTATCGGGCGGTGCCGCTCAGACCCGTGATCGCGCCGACACGGCGAGTCGGCCGACGCGACCGGAAAGCGGTCTCGTCGGCATCGCCCGAATTGCCTGGAATGGCGAATAAACAATTGATTCATACCAGATCCGAGTTTGCGGTGGCTGGTCGACGCGGTCTCGCGTCGATTGCGGCCGCTAGTTCACCACGCGTACGCGCGCAGTCCCGAGGATCTCACCGCGCGCCCGGCCAACTCGCGCAACGCGTCGGCGGAACCGATGCGCGCCGGATCGAGGCTCACCAGGCTGAGCACGTAGTCCTCGCCGATGCGGCACAGATAGCCGGAGAGCCGGGTGCGGGGCAGTCGCGCGGTGGTGAGGCCGGGGTGGATGGCGCGGGCGGCGACACCCGTGCAGCGGTGCGGGCCGAGCGTGCGCAAGGAGGCGGGCAGCGTTCCGATGTTGGAGCACAAGATGTCGAGTTCGCCCGCGCCTTTGGACAAGGTGTGCGCCCAGCGGTCCGGGATCACCTGGAGCAGTTCTTCGGGCATGCCGCTCGGGGCGGACATGCGGTGCTCGTACGCCGAACGGGCGAGTGCGCGGATGGTCCCCGGGGTGTCGGCTCGGGTGATCGCGATGCGCGTCATGGCCAGGTCGTTGTCGACGCGGGGTTCGTCGCGGGTGTCGACGGGCAGGCTGGCGGCGATCGTCGCACCCGGAAACCCGCTGTCCCACAGCACGGTCGCGACGAGGTGGATGAACAGGCTGTTGGCCGTGCCGCCGTCACGCGCGGCGACGCGGTCCCACCGCGCGGCCGGGCATTGCAGGATCGCGCTGTGCGTCGTGCTGTCGCCTCCGCGCGGCTGCTCGTCCCGGAGCGCGGCGGCGGGCCGCGGCGGTATCCCGCGCCGGAGTGCCACCGCGGTTCCGCGCAGGACGACCGACCACTGACGCCGGGCGTCGGACCAGTCCGATTCCCGCGCGGCGGGATCCGGCGGGCGCACCCGTGATCCGCCGAGTGCGTCGTCGACGGCCAGCACCAGCGCTCGCCCGTCGGCCAGCGCGTGCGAGCACGTGAGGGATACGACCGAGCCGCCGTCGTCCAGCGCGGCGGTCGACAGCCGCCACCCGGGACCGTATTCCGGATCGAGCGCGGCGCCCTGCGCGTCGGCCCAGTCGAGCAGTTGCGCGACCGGGAGAACGCCCTCGGCGCGCGCGATCGGGTAGGCGCGGACGTTCGGTCGCCAGCTTCGCCGAGCGCCCGGCACGCGCGCGCGAATCACCCTGCGCCCCAGCGGTCCGGCGCGCAGGGCTTCGTGCACCCGGGCCAGGAGCGCTGGGTCCACCCGGTCGGCCGTTCGCCACAGCCCTTGCAGGGCGATGGGCGTACCGAGTCCGCGGTGGGTCCGCAGAAAGATCTCGTCGACGACGCTCAGTCGGCCCATCTGGCTCAGGCGCGAGCGCCGTGGCGGCCCGCGCCCGACGCGAAGCGCTGCGCGCCGTCCAGAGCGCCGCCCGCCAGCGCGGTCAGGCCGTGCCGGAACTCGTTGCGCAGCGCGGACTCCTCGGTCATCCCCTCCTGCTCGAGCAACGACATGCGGTCCGAGCGCAGGCAGGTCTGCGGCAGCGCGGCCAGTTCCGCGGCGAGCGCCTCCGCGCTGCGGCGGGCTTCGCCGGTGGGCACCACGCGGTTCACCAAACCCATCTGCAGCGCCTCGTCGGCGCCCACCGCGCGCCCGGTGAGCACCAGGTCCATGGCGCGGCCCGTGCCGACGATCCGCGGCAGCCGTACGGTGCCGCCGTCGATCAGCGGGACGCCCCAGCGGCGGCAGAAGACGCCGAAGGTGCTGTCGCGCTCGGCGACGCGCAGATCACACCACAGCGCGAGTTCCAGCCCGCCTGCCACCGCGTAGCCGGAGACCGCGGCGATCACCGGTTTGGACAGTCGCATCCGGGTCGGCCCCATCGGGCCGTCACCGTCCTCGTCGGCGCGGTTGGATCGCTCGCTACCGAGCGCCTTGAGGTCGGCGCCCGCGCAGAACGTGCCGCCGTCGCCCCACAGCACCGCGACCGCCGCGTCCGGATCGGCGTCGAACTCACGGAAGGCCTCGGCCAGCGCGGCGGCGGTCGGTCCGTCCACCGCGTTGCGCGCCTCCGGCCGGTGCAGGATCACGGTGGTCACGGGGCCGTTGCGTTCGATCAGTACGGTCACGCGCTCGACCATACGCCGTAAAAGCACCCTTGTGTGAAGAAATGAATCCATGCTTCACTTCTTGGGTGGCCTACCGCAGAACCCCCGCTGTGCAGGCCCGCCTGGACGCCCAGGCGGGGCTGATCGTGCAGGCCGCGACCAAGGTGCTGTCCAGCGGCGGATACGCCGCGCTGTCCATGGCGGCGGTCGCGGCCGAGGCGGGCGTGGCCACCGGCACCGTCTACAAGAACTTCGACGGCAAGGCCGCCTTGGTACGCGCGGTGTTCCGGAAAGTGGTCGGCCGCGAGGTCGCCGCGGTGGCCGCGGCGGGTGCGCGCGGAACGGCGATCGAACGGGTGACCGCCGCGGTGGAGACGTTCGCCGGCCGCGCGCTGAAGAACCCGAACCTGGCCTACGTGTTGCTCGCCGAGCCGGTCGACGCCGCCGTGGACAGCGAACGCCTGCACTTCCGGCGCGCGTTCGCCGAGACCTTCGAATCCGCGGTGGCCGAGGGCATCGCGGGCGGCGAACTCCCACCGCAGGACCCGAGGATCAGCGCGGCCGCGTTGGTCGGCGCGATCGGCGAGGTTCTGGTGGGCCCGCTCGCCGACGCGCCACACGGCGAATCCGTCGTCCCCGAACTCATCGCTTTCGCGATCCGCGCGCTCGGCGTGCGCGACGACCCGGGCGCAGGCAGCGCTCGGCTGGAATCAGGAGTGTCAGATGCAGACGCATGAAGTCTTCAATCAGGTGCCCGACATCGTGCCGTTCGACGTCGCGCGCAATCCGGCCTTGCTCGAGGGTCTGCACCGGGAAGGCGCGGGCTGGGCCGAAGCCGAAGTGCGGGAGCTGGGCGCGCTCGCGGGCGGTGCGCAGGCGCAGGAGTGGGGCAGGCTGGCCAACGAATACCCGCCGGTGCTGCGCACCCACGACCGCTACGGCCACCGCATCGATGAGGTCGAGTTCCACCCGCACTGGCACGACCTGATGCGCGTCGCCGTCGAGCACGGCCTGCACGGCGCCGCGTGGTTGGACGACCGCCCCGGCGCGCACGTGGCGCGCGCGGCGAAGTTCTACACCTGGGGCGTCGCCGACGCGGGCCACATGTGCCCGATCTCGATGACCTACGCGGTGGTCCCCGCCCTGCGGCACAACCGCGAACTGTCGGCGAAGTACGAACCGCTGCTCGGCTCCCGCGTCTACGACTTCGGCCTGCGCGAGCCGTCGACCAAGGCCGGACTCATCGCGGGCATGTCGATGACCGAGAAGCAGGGCGGCTCGGACGTCCGCGCCAACACCACCACGGCCACGCCGCAGCCGGACGGCTCCTACCGGATCGTCGGGCACAAATGGTTCACCTCCGCCCCGATGTCGGACATGTTCCTCACCCTGGCGCAGGCGCCCGGCGGACTCTCCTGCTTCCTGCTGCCCCGGGTGCTGCCGGACGGCGCCCGCAATCCCATCCGCATCCAGCGGCTCAAGGACAAGCTGGGCAACAAGTCCAACGCCTCCTCGGAGATCGAGTACGACAACGCCGTCGGCTGGCTGGTCGGCGCGGAGGGCGCGGGCGTCAAGACCATCATCGAGATGGTGAACATGACCAGGCTGGACTGCGTGATCGGCTCGGCCACCGGCATGCGTGCGGGCACGGTGTACGCGGTGCACCACGCCAGGCACCGGAAGGCGTTCGGCGCCGAGCTGATCGACCAGCCCGCCATGCGTAACGTGCTCGCCGATCTGGTGATCGAGTCCGACGCTGCGACCACCGTGATGATGCGGCTGGCCGGGGCCACCGACCGGGCGGGCCGGGATCCGGCCGAGGCGGCGCTGCGGCGCATCGCGCTGGCGGTCACCAAGTACTGGGTGTGCAAGCGGGCGCCCGCACACGCCGCCGAGGCGCTGGAATGCCTGGGCGGCAACGGATACGCCGAGGAATCCGGCATGCCGCGGCTGTACCGGGAGGCGCCGCTGATGTCCATCTGGGAAGGGTCGGGCAACGTCGCCGCGCTGGACGCGTTGCGTGCCATGGGACGTCAGCCGGAGACCGTCGAGGCCTACTTCGACGAGGTGTCGTCGGCCAAGGGTGAGAACCCGCGACTGGACGACGCGATCGCCCGGGTCGGCAAGGAGCTGTCGGACTTCGACGACATCGAGTACCGCGCCCGGCGGGTCGTGGAATTGATGGCGCTCGTGCTCCAAGGCGCGCAACTGGTGCGCCACGGTCACCCCGCCGTCGCCGATGCGTTCTGCGCCACCCGGCTCGGCGACGACTGGGGTATCGCGTTCGGCACGCTGCCCACCGGCGTGGACACCGGCGCGATCGTGGAGCGCGCGTTCGTCTGAGCCGCCTGCCTCACGCGGGCCGGGTCAGCACGCGTTCGACCAGCGCGGTGTTGCAGTACTCGACCACTTCGCGCAGCTTGCCTTCGGATACTCGGAAGACGAAGCAGTAGGTCTGATCGTAGGTCTCGCCGCGCGTGGTCACGCCTTGGCCACGCGCCTGCACGACGACGCGATCACCCTCGGCGATGATCGTCTCCGCGGTGTTGCGGTACTCGGTGAACTGAGCCATGAGTGGACGCAGGAGCTGCTCCAGCACGACGCTTTTCGGTTCCCAGATGCCGGCCCAGGACCAGTCGCCGGGAAAGATCCAGCGGAAGTCGTCGGCCATGGCGTCGCTCAGCGCACGGGCATGGCCGAGCGACATCTGCTCGAAGATGTCCGCGAGCAGCTTCTTGTTCTCGATCGCACTCATGGCGACGACGCTATGGCCGTCCGCTCCGAGCGACAAGCGATGGCTCACATGTTCGACCATTCGGGTCATCCTGTGGACGAGTGTGGATCGCGGGATGTCCACGGCAGCGGCGCGAGAGCGGGAAGCGACAGTATTGTGGCGGCGGTGGCAGGGGAGTTCGTGGAAAGACCGGTGAGCTGGTTGGCCCGGCGAGTGCGGGCTCGGGCCGAGCGCGGCCGGTATCTGCTCGGTATCGCGGGTCCGCCGGGCGCGGGCAAGTCCACGTTGTCGGTCGCGTTGCGCGACGCGATCAATGCCGAGGCCGGCGCGATGGTCGCCGAGATCGCGCCCATGGACGGTTATCACCTGAGCAACGACGAACTGCGAACGACCGAAAGCCTCGCGCGCAAGGGCGAGCCGGACACCTTCGACGTGGACGGCTACGTCGCCGGGCTGCGACGCCTGCGCACCACGCCCGTGGGTGAGCCGGTGCCATGGCCCACTTTCGACCGGACCATCGATGCCCCGGTGCCCGGCGGCGTGGTGTTCGACCGGCAATCCATCGTCCTCACCGAGGGCAACTACCTGCTGCTCGACGACTTCGAGGGGCGGCGGTGGTCGGCGGTCCGCGCACTGCTGGACGCGTGCTGGTACCTGGACGCGGCGCGCGACGTGCTCGAGGACCGCCTCTTGGACCGACACATCGGCGGCGGCCGCACGCCGTCCGCCGCGCGCGCCAAAGTCCGCGACAGCGATTTGCGCAATGCGGAGCTGGTCGCGCCGACGAGGGAGCGCGCCGATCTGATCCTGCGTGAGCATGCGGGGCGCTATCGGGTTCTCGAGGGTTGAGTCGGTAGCGCGTCCGGCACACCTTCGGCCTCTCCAGCCGCGGTCGGAAGCGGATCGGCGCTGCCGACCGTCGCGACACCCGCCGTGCCGAAGACGAGCGCCTTGGATGGAAGACGGACCGCGATCGCCCGGCGCGTGCACCTGCCCGCATGTCCTACCTCGGCAGATGATGAAGGGATGACGGAGCGTCGCCGAAACGGCAGGCGGTCGAGCGCCCTGCGCAACGGGCTCACGGTGGGATGCGTCCTGCTGTTCTACTACTTCTTGCCGCTGGATCTCCGGACCGATTTCGGGCGGCCCAGCCGGATACTCGGGCTGATCGCGTTCGTCGTAGGCGTCGCCGGGCTGGTCTGGCTGGCCCGGTGGCGGGTCCGCCGCTACATCACGAACCCGAGGACGGCCGGCGGGCAGATCAACGACGTGCTGCTCGTGGTGTGCGTCGTGGTGACGTTCTTCGCCCTGTACTACTACGTGCTCGAGCTGCGCATCCCCGGGCAGTTCGATGGCCTGCACACGCGCACCGACGCGCTGTACTACACGATCGTCACCCTCGGGACCGTGGGCTACGGCGACGTGCACGCGGTCGGGCCCGCCGCGAAGGTCGCCACCATGGTTCAGGTCGTGTTCGATCTGGGCATCGTCGGCACGCTGGCCGCCATCTCGACCTCGCACGTCGTCCACCGGCTGGAACAGGCGCGGCGCGGGCAGTCACCCGGACCGGGCACTAGCGATGCGAGCGGTACCAGCGAATGAGCGAGTCTGTCGACGAATCGTCCTGCGGCTGCGGCTCTTCGGTCGAGGTGAGCAGAGGGGCCAAGGCGAGCGCCTGCTGCTTGCCGAGTTCGACACCCCACTGGTCGAAGCTGTCGATGCCCCAGATCGTGCCCTCCACGAAGACTTGGTGCTCGTAGAGCGCGATGAGCTGACCGACCACCGAGGGCGTGAGCCGGGGCGCGAGGATGGTGGTGGACGGGCGGTTGCCCGGCATCACCTTGTGCGGCACGAGTGCGGGATCGGCGCCCTCTGCGGCGATCTCCTCGGCGGTCTTGCCGAACGCGAGCACCTTGGTCTGCGCGAACAGGTTGCTCATCAGGATGTCGTGCATGCTGCCGGTGCCGTCGCTGGTCGCCAGGTCGTCGGTGGGTTGGGCGAACCCGATGAAATCCGCCGGGATCAGCCGGGTGCCCTGGTGCAACAGCTGGTAGAAGGCGTGCTGGCCGTTGGTGCCCGGTTCACCCCAGAAGATCTCACCGGTGGAAGTGGTGACCGGGGTGCCGTCGGCGCGCACCGACTTCCCGTTGGACTCCATGGTCAGCTGCTGCAGATAGGCGGGGAAACGGGCCAGATCGTTCGAATACGGCAGTACCGCACGAGACTCGGCGCCGAAGAAGTTCGAGTACCAGACGCCGAGCATGCCGAGCAGTACCGGGGCGTTCTCCTCCAGCGGCGCCTCGGCGAAGTGCCGGTCCACGGCGTGCATGCCCGCGAGGAATTCCGCGAAGCGCTCCTTGCCGATGGTCGCCATCACCGACAGGCCGATCGCCGAGTCCACCGAGTAGCGGCCGCCGACCCAATCCCAGAAACCGAACATGTTCTCGGTATCGATACCGAACTTCGCGACCCGCTCGGCATTGGTGGACACCGCGACGAAATGCTTGGCCACGGCGTCCTCGCCGAGCGCGGCGACGAGCCAGCGGCGGGCCGCGGTGGCGTTGGTGAGCGTCTCCAGGGTGGAGAAGGTCTTGGAGGCGACGATGAACAGCGTGGTGGCCGGATCGAGCCCGTTCAGCTTCGCGACCAGGTCGGCGGGATCGACGTTCGAGACGAACCTGGCGCCGATGCCCGCGTCCGCGTAGTGACGCAACGCCTGATGCACCATGACCGGCCCCAGGTCCGATCCGCCGATGCCGATGTTGACCACCGTCGTGATGCGCTCGCCGGTCGCCCCGCGCCATGCGCCGGAGCGCAGCGCCTCGGCGAACTCGCCCATCCGTCGCAGCACCTCGCGCACCTCGGCGCCCGCGTCGGCGCCGTCGATGGTCATGCTCGCGCCTTCGGGCAGCCGCAGCGCGACATGGCCGACCGCGCGGTCCTCCGAAGTGTTGATGTGCTCGCCCCCGAACATCGCGTCCCGCCGCTGCGGCACGCCCGCCTCGCGCGCCAATTCCACCAGCAGGTGCAACGTTTCCCGGTTGACGCGGTGCTTGCTGTAGTCGATGTGCAGGTCAGCCACCTGGACGGTCAGCTCGCTGCCCCGGGCCGGGTCGTCGGCGAAGAACTCCCTGAGGTGTCGTCCCGCGACGGTGCCGTGGTGATCGTGCAGTTTCCGCCATGCCGCCGTCGCGGTGATGTCGCTGCTCACGTTCGCCGAGAGTACAAGCAGGCACGGCCGCGCGCACGGATGCGTGCCCGGAGAGCCGAGCGGGCCGACGCCACCGCCGAGGTGAAAACCCGCTGTGCCACACCGCCCTTACCTTGGTCATCCGCACGACCGGCGGTACGGGCGGCGCACGATACCGAGCCCGCGGACCGCCGCGATCCGGCCGCCCGCGTGCGTTCCGGGATGCGCTTGCGCGGCATAGGCTGGCCGCATGGTGTCCGAACGCGAACTTCTCGAATCCGTACCGAAGCAGCTGTGGATCGGAGGGCGGCCCGTCGACGCCACCGGCGCCGGCACCTTCGCGGTGCACAATCCGTCGACCGGGGAGGTGCTGACGCACGTCGCGGACGCGACCCCGGAAGACGCGGTGCGCGCGCTCGACGCGGCCGTCGCGGTGCAGGACGACTGGGCGGCGACCCCGGCCCGCGAGCGAGGGGAGATCCTGCGCTCGGTCTTCGAGCGGATCACCGCCCGCGCGGAGGACTTCGCGCTGCTGATGACCCTGGAAATGGGCAAGGCTCTGCCGGAGAGCCGCAACGAGGTGCGCTACGGCGCCGAGTTCTTCCGGTGGTTCAGCGAGGAGGCCGTCCGGGTGCACGGACGCTACCTGCACGCGCCGTCGGGCGCGGGCCGGATCATGGTGCACAAGCAGCCGGTCGGACCCTGCCTGGCGATCACGCCGTGGAACTTCCCGCTCGCCATGGGCACACGCAAGATCGGTCCCGCGCTGGCCGCGGGCTGCACGATGATCGTCAAGCCCGCCTCGGCGACGCCGCTGACGATGCTGTTGCTGGCCGAGCTGTTCGGCGAGGCGGGGCTGCCCGACGGCGTGCTGTCGGTGCTCACCTCCAGCCGCTCCGGCGCGGTGACCCAGCCGCTGCTCGACGATCCCCGGCTGCGCAAGCTCACCTTCACCGGCTCCACCGAGGTCGGCAAGAAGCTGGTGGAGAAATCCGCGAACCGGCTGCTGCGCACCTCGATGGAACTCGGCGGGAACGCGCCGTTCGTGGTGTTCGACGACGCCGACGTCGATGCCGCTGTGCAGGGCGCGATGCTGGCGAAACTGCGCAACGGCGGCGAGGCGTGCACCGCCGCCAACCGCTTCCACGTGCACAACAGCGTGCTCGAGGAGTTCACGACCAAATTCGTCGAGGCGATCTCGAGCAGCGTGCGGCTCGGACCGGGCGCCGACCCGGACACGACACTCGGCCCGCTGATCAACGAGGAGCAACTTCGGAAGGTCGGGGAACTGGTGGACGACGCCGTTGCGGCGGGCGCGCGGGTGCTGATCGGCGGCAAGGCGCCCGAAGGTCCGGGCTGGTTCTACCCGGCCACCGTGCTGCGTGATGTCCCGCCACAGGCGCGGATTCTGCGCGAGGAGGTCTTCGGCCCGGTCGCGCCGATCGTGGGCTTCCAGACCGAGGAGCAAGGGCTGGCCGCCGCCAACGACACCGAATTCGGTCTGGTCAGCTACGTCTACACCCGCGACCTCGACCGCGCCCTGCGGATCGCCGAAGGCTTGGAATCCGGCATGGTGGGCGTCAACCGCGGCGTGATCTCCGATCCCGCCGCCCCGTTCGGTGGCGTCAAGGAGTCCGGTTTCGGCCGGGAAGGCGGCACCGAGGGCATCGAGGAGTACCTGTCCACCAAGTACATCGCCCTCACCTGAATGCGGACATGAAACGACCGCCCCGGGGTGCATTACACCCGGGGCGGCCTATGGGAAGCGGCTCGCGAGCGCGCCGCAGGTTGTCAGCTCAGTGGCCGAGACGACCGCGGCCGAGGCGAAGCAGCAGCATGGCGAGGGTGTGGCCTTCCTGGCCGAGTTCGCTGAAGCGTTCCAGCACCTTCATCTCGCGGCTGTGCACCAGGCGCGGCCCGCCGGACGCCATACGCGTCCGGCCGATGATCCGGGAAATCTCCGTCCGGCGCTTGATCGCGGCCAGGATCTCGGCGTCGAGGTGATCGATCTCCTTGCGGAGCTTGTCGATCTCGGCCTCGGTCTGCGGCAGCGCCGATTCGGACCCGGTCGTCGTGGCAGGGGTGCTCATCATTCATCTCCTCGTGTCAGAACATCGATCGGCGCGTGCTCGAGGCTCGTTACCGATCAGTTCTTTCACCGTGAAACAGACCTGGTGGGGCCTTGTATTGTCCCCCCAGATGGTGCGCTCAGGTACAGGCTCCGCGGTCCCGATGTCCGGCAGGCAGCCGAATCGGATGTCTTGCGAGAGCGCTGAGCATGTGGCCAGTCTGCCACGGGCTGGAAGGTATGCAAAACGTATACGTTTGGCAATCGCGCGAGAAGCGCAGGTCGTTTCGCCCGGGCTTCCCACCAGCGGGAGTTCACGCGCCGTTCAGCCCGCCGGCGCCGAACCGATACCGATGCCGCCCGGGACTTCATCTCTGTCGGTGGCCGCCGGTAGCGTGGATGGACGATGGACATCACGGTGGCTCCCAAGACGCAGGCCGACCGGGTCGTGCACCCGGATCCGACATCGAAACCGCAGTTCGCCGGCGGTGACGCGACGGAGGGGTCGCGGCCTGCCGCCGTGCCCGAGGCGCCGCCGACGGAGGCCGAGCGCGAGCGGCGGCGCGTCGAGCGGGAGCAGCGGCGCGCCGAGGAGGCCGAACGGCTGCTCGACGGCCTCAATCCGCAGCAGCGCGCGGCGGTCGTGCACACCGGCTCCCCGCTGCTCATCGTGGCCGGAGCGGGCTCGGGCAAGACGGCCGTGCTCACCCGCCGTATCGCCTACCTGCTGGCCGCGCGCGGCGTCACGCCGGGCCAGGTGCTGGCCATCACGTTCACCAACAAAGCCGCCGCGGAGATGCGGGAGCGGGTGACGGGGCTGGTCGGCCCGCGCGCGAACGCCATGTGGGTGTCGACATTCCACTCCAGTTGCGTCCGCATCCTGCGTACCCAGGCGGCGCTGCTGCCCGGGCTGAACTCGAACTTCTCGATCTACGACGCGGACGATTCGCGGCGCCTGCTCACCATGATCGGCCGCGACATGGACATCGACCCCAAGAAGTACTCCGCGCGCCTGCTCGCGACCGCCATCTCGAATCTGAAGAACGAACTCATCGACCCGGCCCGCGCCACCGCGGACGCGGAATCCGACGACACGGAGCTGCCCGGCCTGGTGGCCAGGGTCTACACCGAATACCAGCGCAGGTTGCGCTCGGCGAACGCGCTGGACTTCGACGACCTGATCGGCGAGACGGTTGCGCTGCTGCAGAACCACCCTCAGGTCGCCGAGTACTACCGCCGCCGGTTCCGGCACGTGCTGGTGGACGAGTACCAGGACACCAACCACGCGCAATACGTCCTGGTTCGCGAATTGGTCGGCCACCACGTGGCAGACGCCGGCGAGGACCGGGTTCCGCCGAGTGAACTGTGCGTGGTCGGTGACGCCGATCAGTCCATCTACGCCTTCCGCGGCGCGACGATCCGCAATATCGAGGAGTTCGAGCGCGACTTCCCCGACGCCGAGACCATCCTGCTGGAGCAGAACTATCGCTCCACCCAGCACATCCTCTCCGCCGCGAACGCGGTGATCTCCCGCAACGAGAACCGGCGCGACAAGAAGCTGTGGACCGATTCCGGCGAGGGCGACCTGATCACCGGCTACGTCGCCGACAACGAGCACGACGAGGCGTCGTTCGTGGCACGCGAGATCGACCGGCTGGTCGACCAGGGCGAGGCCAACTACGGCGACGTCGCGGTGTTCTACCGCACGAACAACAACTCCCGAGCGCTGGAAGAGATCTTCATCCGGATGGGCCTGCCCTACAAGGTGGTCGGCGGCGTCCGCTTCTACGAGCGCAAAGAGGTGCGCGACATCGTCGCCTACCTGCGGGTGCTGGAGAACCCGGACGACGCGGTGAGCATGCGCCGCATCCTGAACACGCCGCGCCGCGGCATCGGCGACCGCGCCGAAGCGTGCGTGGCGGTGCACGCCGAACAGCGCGGGGTCGGTTTCGCCGCCGCGTTGCGCGACGCCGCCGAAGGCAAGGTGGCGCTGCTGAACACGCGCGCGCAGCGAGCCATCGCGGGCTTCCTCGATCTGCTCGACGACATCCGGGCCGCGGGCGAGCGCGCCGACTCGGACTTCCCCGATGTGGGCAACGTCGTCGAAGCGGTGCTCGAGCGCACCGGCTATCGCGCCGAGCTGGAGGCCTCCGACGATCCGCAGGACGGCGCGCGGCTGGACAACCTCAACGAATTGGTCAGCGTCGCGCGCGAGTTCAGCTCCGAGGCGCACAACAACGCGGAGGCGGCCCGGCAGGAGGGGCTACTGCCCGAGGTGGGCGAAGGCGAGCCGGATCCCGGTTCGCTCGCGGCGTTCCTGGAGCGGGTCTCGCTTGTGGCCGACACCGACCAGATCCCGGACGAAGGCTCCGGAGTGGTCACGATGATGACGCTGCACACCGCCAAGGGGCTGGAGTTCCCGGTGGTGTTCGTGACCGGGTGGGAGGACGGGCAGTTCCCGCACATGCGGGCGCTCGGCGATCCGACCGAGCTGGCCGAGGAACGCCGCCTGGCCTACGTCGGCATCACCAGGGCCCGGCAGCGGCTGTACCTGACGCGTGCCGTGGTGCGTTCGGGCTGGGGGCAGCCGGTCTCGAACCCGGAATCGCGATTCCTGCAGGAGATCCCCGGTCATCTCATCGACTGGCGGCGGCTCGAGCCGGCCGGATCACCCGGGACGAGGGGCATCCGGCGGCGTGGCGGGGACGACGACGGGTTGGAGCGGGACTGGACGCGCGGCGACGGCTGGTCGGAGCCGCGCCCCGGCTTGCGTGATCGCGGACCGCGCAGGCCCGCTCCGGGCGGGGCGACGCGCAACAACACGAACTTGGTGCTCGCCGTGGGCGATCGGGTCAGCGACGACAAGTACGGTCTCGGCCGGGTGATCGCCGCCGAGGGCTTCGGGCCGCTGGCCACGGTGACCATCGATTTCGGCACCGCGGGCAAGATCCGGTTGATCCCGCAGTACAGCCGGACGTTGGTCAAGCTCTGAGCGGCGCGGGCCTTTCGGCCCTGCCCGCCCTCGCGTCGCACCGGTAGGGTCCGCGGCGTGGATACGATCGCCCAGCACATCCTCTGGTTTCTGCCCATGCTCTGGCTCGGCATGGTGCTGGCCATCTCGTTCCTCGAGGCGCCTCTGAAGTTCCGCGCCCCCGGGGTGACGCTGCCGCTCGGTCTCGGCATCGGCCGCTTGGTGTTCCGGGCACTGAACGTCGCCGAGGTCGCGCTCGCCGCGCTGCTGGTGGTCGCCGCACTGATCATCGGGCCCGGCCGGGCGACGTGGTGGTGGCTGGGCGCGGCCGTGATCTTGCTGGCGGTCCAGATCCTGGCGGTGCGCCCGCCGCTGTCCCGCCGCGCCGATCGGGTGCTGGCGGGGGAGGAGCTACCGCGCTCGCACGCTCATTTCTGGTACATCGGCCTGGAGGTCGTCAAGGTCGTCGCGCTGTTGGGTCTCGCGATCGCGGCGACGCCGTAGGCTCGGTCGTCTCACCGATCCGTTCCCGGTCTCGACGGTCCGGTCATCTCGACAGCGCTTCCCTTGCCGGGGCGAGTGCCTGGGCTGCCGCCGCGACCGGTTCGCCGCACCGGAAGAAGGAGGTGCCGCCTGCGTGTCTGCCGGCTCGCTATTCCGGTGTCGCTGCGGGCTATCCATCTGCAAATCGGGTTTTATTGAGGTGCGTACAGCTCGGGCTCGAACAGCGCTTCGGCACCGGCGCGGGTATAAAGCTTCCGTTGCAGCGCACGCAGGATCGCGATTCCTTCGGCGTCGCGTACCGCGTTCACGATTTGGAACTCGACGCCCGCGCCGAACAGGTCGCTGCCGAAGGCCAGTTCGCTGAAGAACAGCACCCTGGCGGTCTCGACCTCGGTCAGCATTGCTCCGTCGCGGACCGCGCGACGGAGCCTGGCGGTCTCCTCCTTGAAGCTTTCACGGTCGGGAAATCGCAATGCGCGCACTGGGACCGGCGCGCTCGTCGACACCCCGACCCAGCTGGCAAGCGCTCCGTCCACGAACTCGCGTTCTGCAAGCGTCAGTTTCGACATATCGAATTGCAACGGTATCTCTCCTGAAGTCGTTGTCGCTGCCTAGCGATTACCGCCGGGTTTTCCGGGAGGTGTCCCCCCGGTGCCAGGGGCCCTGCCAGGGTCGAGTGATGGATCCGTGGTCTGGTTGGTGACGCGGATGAACTCACCTAATGGATCATCCGGCCGGTAGACGGTGCCATGATCAGTAGTGCGGGGGTCGACGATGACGATGAACCCATCGAAACTCATCATGACAGGATTGCCATCTTTATCCTTGCCCAGACGCTCCATCTGGGGACCTTGGATGATGTGATAAACCTTTTCCGCGAGCTCGTCCTGCGTCATTCCTTTGAAGTGCTCGCGGTGCTTGCTCCAGGCGTGACCGTAAGCGATTTCCTGAGCCATCCTCATGGCGGGATCGTTGCTCCACCCGCCCGGCGGCTGCGGCAGGCCGTCATTGGCAGCCTGGAACAGGATCTCTGTCGACTCGAATAGTTGAAGTTTCTCGTTGGCCTCGGCGATCTTCGCGCCCCACTGCGCATCGGCCGTCGTCAGAGTCGACACCAAGCCGTTCAGCCGTGAGAGCTGCGTCCCCGCTTCCGAACTCCAGTCATCGACGCCGGTGATGCTCCAATCGTCGGCGACAGTGACCGGTGAGATGACGTAGTGCTGGAAGATGGTCTTGATCTCCGCCAGCGGGTATTCCATATCGCGGGCAGCGCCCGCGCATGCCGTACCGAGGTCGTAGAACGCGGTGGCGATGGTGCGCATCTGGGCTTGCTCGCGGTCGGTCTTGTCCTCGGCCATGCCGCGGGCTTGCCCCTGCCACGCGAGGTCGTGGATCACGGTACGCATCGAGTTCGATGTCTTCAGGACCACGTCCGCGATGTGGTTGGACCTGTCTGCGATGCCGACCAGCGCCGAGACGTCCCAGCTCAACACCTCCTCCGGTGTGGGTGTCACTCTAGTTTCCATCGTCGACACCGGTCGGGATCAGATCGGTCACCGCCGCCAGTTGGGCGGCGGCCGCCAAATCGTCGTCGCGGTAGGTATTGGCCGCATGCTCGAGCAGCTCTGAGAACCGCGTGAATCGAGCCTGCAACGCTTCTCGTGCTCGGTCCGCCAACGTGGTTGTCTGCCCAAGACTGTGCCCGACCGCAGATCCGTTCAACTTCCCGTCGACCTGATCGGCGCCCAAGGGCGCAGCTACATCTATCTCTGTCGGCAAGGCTGCCAATGCTTGCGCCGCCGTCCGCAGGCTCTCCGGGTTGACATCGAACACAAGACCCCCCACTCCAACTCGACTCTCGTCCGGCTCGACCCAGCCTAGTTCACGGTCGGCTCACTTGCTGCGAACCTCTCACCCGACGCCCCTCTTTCTCGACTAGAGCGAATCCCTTGCGAGCCTGCAACTTCCGCTTCAATCGCCAAGTGTTCGAACACCGAAGATCGTTCACGCAGGCATGGGCCGAGTATCGGTCGGGCCATGTCTTGGCGCGGATGCTGAGTCAGGTGGCTGAATCCCACCGCCGCTCGGCACCGGACCGGTCGGAGCGGGGTCGTAGCTGAGACACGTTCAGCGCGGCTACCGTGAGGTGTCCGGCTTCATGCGTCCGGCGTCGATGAGGGTCTGCCGGGCCGCTGCCTTACGCGGGCATTGATCGGCGCGGCATGCCCTGTGCTGCTGCATGATCCGGTGCGCTTCGGAAACGCTCAACGGATGGTCGGGAGCTTCGTGCGGCCAGCCGGTAGGCCACAGGGCGGGGTCGGGCCGCTCGGCGCGGGTGCGTTCACGTTCGCGTGCGGCGCGCCACTCGGCGGCTACGCGGTCGATGATCGCTTGCGCTGACATGTCGTCCTGTTCGGCGTCGCGCCACCAATCGAACCCCATCGCATTTCACCCCTGCTTCGTCGCTTGTCATTCGGGCGCACCCCACCCGGCGGGGTGAGGTCACCGCGAGCCGCTCACGGCTGGCGGCGCGTCCGTTCCGGACGGGACAGACGCGCCCGCCGGGTGGGTGCCGAGACAAGCGTTGCGCGGGAAACTCACTTCCGGACTGGGGAAACGGCTACAACCCGTCTACGAATCCGCCTACGATCCACGCATGGGGACGGATGGGGGATTGCCGCCTGATATCGGGGAGCGTTTGCGGGCCGCCAGGCAGGCGGCGGGGTTTTCGCTGGCGGAGTTGGCGGCGCGGATTCCGTTCTCGCGCAGTTATCTGGGTCATGTGGAGACTGGGACACGTGTCGCGTCTGCCGATGTGGTCGCGGCCTATATGCGCGCATGCGGTGAGATGACGTGTGATCCTGTCACACTGATCGGTGTGTTGGGCAGAGCGGATGTCGACCGGCGGTCGTTCCTGCGGACGTCCGTCTACAGCGCGGCGCTTTCTGCGACCGCGCTGGCGACACCGTCGGATGTGGCCCGGTTGGTCCGAGTCCACGACACCGCGCGCGTCGGCATGTCGGAAGTCCGTGCTGTACAGGCAATTACCGATGCGTTCCTGCGTCTGGACGAGGTCAAGGGCGGTGGTATCGGCCGGACTGCTGTCGCGGAGTTTCTGAGTACGGATGTCGCGTCGTTGCTGCGGTCGCGATTCACCGATTCGAAGGTCCGTTCCGCTGCGTTCAGCGCTGCCGCCGAGTTGGCCTATCTGGCAGGTTTCAAAGCGCACGATGCCGGGGCGGACGGTATCGCGCAGCGGTATTACCTGTCGGCGTTGCGGCTCGCGGAAGAAGGCCAGGTGCCTGGCCAGGACGCCTGGGTCCTGCGCATATTGGCGATGCAGGGAGCAGACATCGGCCAGACGAAATTCAGCCCTGCCCTCGCTGAAGCGGCCGTAGCTCGAGGCCGAGGCCGACTCGGACCGGACGCAACAGCGTTGCTCACTGTCGTCGTGGCGCGCTGTCATGCCGAAACCGGCGACCACTCCCGGGCACTCGCGGCCTTGCGGACCGCCGAACCATACATAACTCCCGATCTGAACACCGAGCAACCCCGCTGGGTATCGATGTGGTGCCCCAACAAGGGCACGGTTGTAGACCAGGCGGCGAAGACCTTCCTTGCTCTGGGTGACTTCGCCAACACCGAACGCTATTACGAACTGGGCACGAGCATCTGGAATCCACAAACCCATGCCCGCGTGTGGGCGCTCAGCGCCGCCGAAACGGGCCTGTTGCGCTGGAAACTCGGCAAACACACCGACGCCCTCAACACGTGGCGGACCGCCTTACCTGTCCTGCACTCCGTCGACTCCGCACGCGCCACCACTGCCTTGGGCAAGATTCGCCGCACGGCCTCCGAACTCTTCAAGGACACTGCACCCAACGGCCTCCCCGCCCTGTGAGGTGGTGTCGTCTGAGCGGGCCGGTAGCTCTTGCCCGTCCAAGCGCTTGCCAGCGCAACCGGAAATCTACGACTCGGACCAGGGAAACGGCTACATGCGTTTGAGGACCCGCCTACGGTCCACACATGGGGACGGATGGGGGATTGCCGCCTGATATCGGTGAACGTCTGCGGGCCGCCAGGCAGGCGGCGGGGTTTTCGCTGGCGGAGTTGGCGGCGCGGATTCCGTTCTCGCAGTTATCTGGGCCATGTGGAGACGGTTACACGTGTCGCTTCGGCCGATGTGGTCGCGGCCTACATGCGCGCGTGCGGTGAAATGACGTGTGATCCTGTCACACTGGTCGGTGTGTTGGGCAGAGCGGATGTCGACCGGCGGTCGTTTCTGCGGACTTCCGTTTACAGTGCGGCGCTTTCGGCCGCGCTGGCATCGCAGTCGGACATAGCCCGGTTGGCCGCGGTCGATGACGCGGCGCGCGTCGGCATGCCGGAAGTCCGCGCTGTACAGGGAATTACGGATGCTTTTCTGCGTCTGGACGAGGTCAAGGGCGGTGGTATCGGCCGTACCGCTGTCGCGGAGTTCCTGAGTACGGATGTCGCGTCGTTGCTGCGGTCGCGGTTCGCTGATTCGAAGGTTCGTTCCACCGCGTTCAGCGCTGCCGCCGAGTTGGCCTATCTGGCGGGTTTCAAAGCGCACGATGCGGGGGTGGACGGTATCGCGCAGCGGTATTACCTGTCGGCATTGCGGCTCGCGGAAGAATCCGGAGTTCCGGGACAGGATGGTTTCTATTTTCGCATTCTCGGGTTGCACGCCACCGATGTTCGGCAGCCGCAGCACGCCGCCGAGCTCGCCGAACGCGGAGTGGCGGCGGCGCCGCGACACGGTATGTCCGGACACCATGTCGTTGTTCCTGGTCGGTCTGGCGCGCTGCTATGCCGAAACGGGGCAGCATCGAGCGGCGCGGAGCACCCTCCGGAAGGCGGAACCATGGATAGACACGGAAGTCACCACAGAGCTACCTCGCTGGGCGGCGCTCTGGTGCCCGAACAAAGCGAGCGTAGCCAGGCAGACATCGAAAGCGTTCGCCGCCCTGGGTGACCACGCTGAGGCCGAGCGGTACCTGTACCTACCTGTCGCATTCGATGTGGAACCCCGAGAATCACACCAGGATTCATGCGCTTTCCGCTGCGGAAACAGGGCTGATCCGATGGCGTCTCGGACGGCACGAGGACGCGGCGAACCTGTGGCGGTACGCGCTGCACATTCTGTCCGATGTGTCCTCTGAACGCGCATCAAAAGTATTGCGGAAGGTGCGGAAGGCTGCGCCGGAATTGTTCGCAGGCACGGCAACGTAGCAACGTGACAGGCCCCTCCGCATGACAGCGGACGCGAGCCCATTCTTGCTCGGTGCCAGTCGAGGCGACCCGCCGCGAGGTGGCGCGGGTGTGGAAGCGGCCGGACTGGTGACGCGGCCGCGTCGTTCAGTCGCGCTGCGGGCCGAGGCTGATGCCGCGGGTCGCCAGCCAGGGGAGCGGGTCTACCTTGTCGACGCCGTTCAGCCAGACCTCGAAGTGGCAGTGCGGACCGGTGGAGAACCCGCGGTTGCCGATCGTGGCGATCTGGTCGCCGGCGAGCACGCGCTGGCCCTGCGACACCGTGGCGGTGTCGATGTGGCCGTAGATGGTGACGGTGCCGTCGTCGTGCAGCAGGCGGACCCACATGCCGAAGCCCGACGCGGGACCGGCTTCGATCACGGTGCCATCGGCGACGGCGTAGATCGGAGTGCCGATCGGGCCCGCGATGTCGATGCCGAGGTGCTGCACGCCCCAGCGGGCGCCGAACCCGGAGGTGAAGGTGCCCGCGGCGAAGAACTTGTGGAAGAGCGGGCGAAGCTTCGCGGACTCCTGGGCAGCGAGGTCTTCGGCGTACTTCTGGCCCTTCTGCAACATGTCGTTGAACTGATCGAGATGGGCAGGCGAGGAGACGTTGAGCACCTGGGGGGAATCCGGCGCTGCTGTCGGATCGGCCACGTTCATCGACTGCGCGGCGATCTCGTGGATCTGTCCCGCGGCTTCGTAGTCGACGGCCTGCGACGGCTGCTCGGGTGCGGCGAAGGCGGCCTGCCCGGCCGCGACGACCGCGCCCGCGGCGACGGCGGCGACGGCGGCGCGACCTTTGAGCGCGGCAGGCGGCGCGGGGACGCGGTGCGCGCCACCGCGCTTGTTCGTGGATCGGCGGGCCGGAATAACGTTCGGTACGGCGGGTGCGCTGCGCTCCTGATCAACGGCCTCGGGCTCGGTGGTCTCGGTCGCCCAGGATTCCTCGGGCGCCCAGCAGCCGGTGTCGGACACCCACGATTTCTCGTCGGGCGTCCAGGAACTCTCTTCGGCCCACGCCTCGCCGGAGTTTTCGGTCCACGTGTCGCGGGAGTTCTCGGTCCACGTGTCGCGGGAGTTCTCGGTCCACGTGTCGCCGGAGTTCTCGGTCCACGCGTCGCCTGCGTTCCATGCGCCGCCATCGGACCAGGTGCCCTGCTGAGCCCAATTCTGTTGCGCCCACGAGCTGTTCGTGTCCCAGGCGTTGTCGTAGGCGGCGCGGGGGGCGGCGTAGGACTCGCTCCGGTAAGCGGGCTGGGCATAGCTTGGATCGACGGGCGCATCGGCCGCGTAGTCGTATCCACCGCTCGTGGGGTGGAAGTAGTCCGCCCGCGGCGGCGCATCGTATCCGGCGTGGTGCTGATCGAACGAGGGATCGGCGTGGCTGCCCACCGGGTCGAAGGGCTCGTCGTCGGGGCGGTAACGATGTCCCGACCGGACCCGATCAGTGGAAGCGAAGGTGGAGCTGTGGTTCATCGGCGGTGCCACATCGTGAAGCTGTTGAAACTCGAAAACTGCCTGATCAGCGGCGTCGATCGGTCGGATGCGGAGCGGCTCTCCGTCTGCGGAGTGCTGTGCTGCGTCAAAGCTTGCCGTCCTCCTAGTCGTGACCGTGTTGTGACATCGACCGCACTGACGGTAACGAAACGATTGCGTGCCCACAAGCGCTGCGCATGTTCCGTGACAAACATGTGAGATTGATCACGATTAGCCTGCCGATTAACTCACTGCGCTATGGGCATTCCGGAGAGGTTCCTCGACGACGGGTTGTAGTAGTTCGTCGCGCGCTCCCGGGTTCGGCCGCTCTACCTGCCACGGTGTCGAAAACCTACTCGTCAGTAGCGGTGGCCAGCGGTTTTACCGCTCCCGCGCACCGGTCCGTGACCTGCGCCACTTACGATGAACGTGGCCGATTGGCCCTCCATGTGACTGATTAGAGTCCGACCCGACCCGCTTCCGACGTCGGGCCGCCAACAAAGACGTTGTCATCACAACGCAGACGAGACGGTGAGTACATGGATCTCTTCGAATATCAGGCGAAGGAGCTCTTCGTTAAGCACGGAGTGCCTTCGTCCGAGGGCCGCGTCACGGACACGGCCGAGGACGCCCGCGCGATCGCGGCGGAAATCGGCAAGCCGGTGATGATCAAGGCCCAGGTGAAGGCCGGTGGCCGCGGCAAGGCGGGTGGCGTCAAGTACGCCGCCACCCCGGACGACGCGCTCACGCACGCGCAGAACATCATCGGCCTGGACATCAAGGGCCACATCACCAAGAAGATCCTCGTCGCCGAGGCCAAGGACATCGCGGAGGAGTACTACATCTCCTTCCTGCTGGACCGGGCCAACCGGACCTACCTGGCCATGTGCTCGGTCGAGGGCGGCATGGAGATCGAAGAGGTCGCCGCGACCAAACCGGAGCGGCTGGCGAAGGTGCCCGTCGACGCGGTCAAGGGCGTCGACCTGGCGTTCGCGCGCTCGATCGCCGAGCAGGGCCACCTGCCCGCCGACGTGCTGGACACCGCGGCCGTGACCATCCAGAAGCTGTGGGAGGTGTTCGTCGCCGAGGACGCCACCCTGGTCGAGGTCAACCCGCTGGTGCGCACCCCGCAGGACGAGATCCTCGCGCTGGACGGCAAGGTCACCCTCGACGAGAACGCCGGATTCCGCCACCCGGAGCACGAGGCGTTCGCGGACAAGGACGCGACCGACCCGCTCGAGCTGAAGGCCAAGGAGAACGACCTCAACTACGTCAAGCTCGACGGTTCGGTCGGCATCATCGGCAACGGCGCGGGTCTGGTCATGTCGACCCTGGACGTCGTCGCCTACGCGGGCGAGGGCCACGGCGGCGTGAAGCCGGCCAACTTCCTGGACATCGGCGGTGGCGCCTCGGCCGAGGTGATGGCCGCCGGTCTCGACGTCATCCTGAACGACGAGCAGGTCAAGAGCGTGTTCGTCAACGTGTTCGGCGGGATCACCGCCTGTGACGCGGTCGCCAACGGCATCGTGAAGGCGCTGGAGATCCTGGGCGACAACGCGAACAAGCCGCTGGTGGTCCGCCTCGACGGCAACCGGGTGGACGAGGGTCGCCAGATCCTCGTCGATGCCGCGCACCCGCTGGTGACGCTGGCGCAGACAATGGACGAAGGCGCCGACAAGGCCGCCGAACTGGCAGCCGCCCGATAGCGACGGCCGAGTAAGGACGAAAAGAATGTCTATCTTCCTGAACAAGGATTCCAAGGTCATCGTCCAGGGCATCACCGGCGGCGAGGGCACCAAGCACACCGCGCTGATGCTGAAGGCGGGCACCAAGATCGTGGGCGGTGTGAACGCGCGCAAGGCGGGCACCACCGTCGCGCACACCGACTCCGAGGGCAACGCGGTCGAGCTGCCTGTCTTCGGCACCGTCGCGGAGGCCATCAAGGAGACCGGCGCCGACGTGTCCATCGCGTTCGTGCCGCCGAAGTTCGCCAAGGACGCCATCATCGAGGCCATCGACGCGGAGATCCCGCTGCTCGTGGTCATCACCGAGGGCATCCCGGTGCAGGACACCGCGTACGCGTGGGCCTACAACGTGGAGAAGGGCGCCAAGACCCGGATCATCGGCCCCAACTGCCCCGGCATCATCACCCCCGGCGAGTCGCTGGTCGGCATCACCCCGGCCAACATCACCGGCAAGGGCCCGATCGGCCTGGTCTCGAAGTCCGGCACGCTGACCTACCAGATGATGTACGAGCTGCGCGACTTCGGCTTCTCGACCTCCATCGGCATCGGCGGCGACCCGGTCATCGGCACCACCCACATCGATGCCATCGAGGCGTTCGAGAAGGACCCGGAGACCAAGCTGATCGTGATGATCGGCGAGATCGGCGGCGACGCCGAGGAGCGGGCCGCGGCCTACATCAAGGCCAACGTCACCAAGCCGGTCGTCGGCTACGTGGCGGGCTTCACCGCCCCCGAAGGCAAGACGATGGGCCACGCGGGCGCCATCGTGTCCGGCTCGTCGGGCACCGCCCAGGCGAAGAAGGACGCGCTCGAGGCCGCGGGCGTGAAGGTCGGCAAGACGCCGTCCGAGACCGCCGCGCTGGCTCGCGAGATCCTGGAGAAGGCCAGCATCAGCGCCTGATCTCCCACCGCGCCACGAAGGCCGCCTCCGAATTCGGGGGGCGGCCTTCGTCATGTGTGGCGGTGGGCTCCGGCTGGGGCAGCAGCCGAGCTTCCGGACCGGCCACGTGTGGAACCGCGGAGTGTCGGGCGTTCCGTCGTCCCTTCTCCCTCCACACGAGGCAGCCGGACGAATGGTTCACCGAGCTGTCACACCGATTTCCCCGCCGGTGAGAACCCGGTTGGTGTGAAAAGCGCCATCGCGGGCAACAGTGTCAGTGAGCGGTGGGTGGTCCCGCTCTGAACTCCTGGCCGGACACCTGCCACGACCTGCCCGGATATGGGCCGACTCGCGGGTCCCGGCCGTCGCGGCGGGGTGACCTGGGCGAGGGAGTGCAGTAGCGTCAGGAGTAATCCAGCCGTGAATACCATGTACGACTCGATTTAGGAGACGACGACATGTCCTACCCGACCGGGGGCTCCGGGTACAACACACCCTCGCCCTCAGCGCCATCCAGCCAGAGCCCGGCAACCGGTGGTGCCAGTGCAGGTTCGAGCGCTACCGGTTCCGATGCCAAAGGTCTGCCGTTCTTCCTGGTGGTCGGCGTAGCGGCGCTCGGCGTGCTCAATTTCCTGCTCGGCTTCCTGCCGTTCCTCGGCAGCAAGCCGATCGATTTCGGCGGCACCAGGGTCAGCGGACCGGAGTCGGCCAACCTCTTCGAGGTGGCCTCAGGCGCGCCGCTGCTCGGCCTGCTGTTGCTGGGCGCCCTCCTCGCAGGCCTGTCGCTGTTGCCGAAGCAGAATTGGATCGGCGCGGCCGCCGCGGCGTCGACCGCGGGCTTCCTCGCGCTGCTGTTCCAGTCGTTCAACTTCGGTGAGGGCAGCGAGCTGAAGGTGGGCGCGTACATCCTGCTCGTGCTCGCCTTCGTGCAGGCCGCGGTGGCGATCGCCGCGACGCTGTTCGACGCGGGCATCCTCAAGGCGCCCGCGCCGCGCCCGGCCACCGCGCCGGCCGGATTCGGTCAGGGCGGCTACGGCCAGCAGCCGTCGTACGGTCAGGGACAGCAGTCTTACGGCCAGCCGGGCCAGTCCGGCTACGGAGCCAGCCCTTACGGGCAGTCCGGCTACGGCGCGCAGTCCGCTCCGCCGCAGTTCCCGTCCCAGGCGGGGCAGCCATCGCCCTACGGGCAGAGCCAGCCGGGCTACGGTCAGGCCCAGCAGGGGCAAGGTCAGCAGGGCCAGTACGGCCAGCAGCCCTCGCCCTACGGGCAGAGCCAGCCGACCACTGCCTACGGCGCATCCCAGCAGCCGGGTTCGCCCTACGGCGCGCAGCCGCGCCCGGACGAGAGCGCGACCCAGCACTTCGGTGGACAGCAGCAGTCCGGTCAGCAGGCGCCCTACGGTTCGGGCTACGGACAACAGCAGGCGCAGCCGAGCCAGCAGAACAAGCCGTTCGGCGGTGAGACGGGCAGCGATCCTTCCTCGGACGCCACCCAGGCATTCCGTCCCTCGGACGACAACAACAAGTAGGAACTCGGCGGCATCCTCCCGGCGCGGCGACCGCGTGCGCGCGGCGCGCCTGACCCGCTCGCGCCGGGGAGGATGCCACGCTGAAATGCCATGAGCTCCTCCAGAAACTCCTCGACCCGCCGGATCGGCGGGTCGCGCGCGTCGCGACCGCACCCCGATGCGGACGAAGCCGGGTTTCTGTCCCTCACCCCGGAGCGGTCCAGGGTTCTCATCGCGGTCGCGGGCCGCCCTTCGGCCTTCGGGCTGACCACCCTCGTCGTCCTGGTGCTCGCCGCGCTGCTGGCATCGGGCAGCGATCTCGCCGGTGTCTCGGGAGCGATCGCTGCCTCCTGGCTGGGGGTGCACCAGGTTCCGCTGGTGATCGACAAGACCTCGCTCGGCCTGCTCCCGCTGCTGCCGACCGCGCTGCTGGTGTGGCTGGCCGCGCGGGAAAGCGCGCGCGCCGTGGAACCGCACTGCACCAGAGCCGATCTCGGGTGGATCGTCGGCGCCGCCGTGGGCGGTCCGCTGCTGGTCACCTCCGTCTGCCTCGCGGTCACCGAAGACGCTTCCGGTGTCATCGCGCTGCAACCGCCGAACACGCTCGCCGCGTTCGCGTGGGTCACGGCGCTGTACCTGCTGGCCGCCGCCATCGGTATCGCCGTCCGTATCCGGCGACAGCTGTTCGTGCTTCTGCGCCTGCCCGATTGGGCCGTCTCCGGACTCTACGGCGCGGGCCGCTCCGTCTTGCGCCTGCTGGGTTGCGCCACGGCGGTCGTCGTCGTCTCGTTCCTCGCGCACATCGGCCGGCTCGGCGACATGTACCAGTCGGCGGGCAACGCCGGGGGCGTCCTCGGACTGACGCTGCTCTCACTGGCCTATCTGCCGAACTTGGTGATCCAGACCGTCGGTGTGCTGGTCGGTTCCAGCGCGCAGATCGGCGCAGCCTCCTTCGGGGTGTTCTCCGTCGTCGGCGGCCCGATCCCGGCTTTCCCGCTGCTCACCGCGGTGCCGACCGGTCCGGCGGCGGGATGGTGGCCGGTGTTGCTGCTGGTTCCCGCCGCGGTCGGCGTGCTCGGCGGGCTGGACCTCGCCCGCACCTCCACCGACCGCATCACCGCGCCGTGGGCCACGCTCACTTCCGCCGCGCTCGCCGCGTCGGCGCTGACGGTGGCAGGCACGGTCGCGGGCGGCGAACTCGGCACGATCGGCTGGGTGGGCCTGGACCTGCCGGTCTTCACCCTGATCACGTTCGCCTGGCTGGCGATTCCCGGCTATGCGGGCTTGGCGTTCGCGCGCTGGTTCCTCGTGCCGGTCGGCGTCCCGCCTGCCGACTACACCGATCCGTATGACGAGTATTACGACGAGGACGCCTACTACGAGGCGGACGAGCGTGACTACTACGAAGACGATGATCGTTACGAGGACGACGACTACGACTACGACTACCGCTACGACGACTACGACCGGCCGCAACTGGAAGCCCCGCTGGACGCAGAACTCGTCGACGAAGCGCCCGCGATCGAGACCGGCGGCCGCTACCGGGACCACCCCACACCGGACATCGTCGACGCCGAGGTGGTCGAGACGGACCTGCCGGAGAGTGGCGGGGTGGACGGTCGTTAGGCTCTAACCCGGCGGTGCCGCATCCGTCCGCCATCCGATCGATCGCAGGAGTAGAGCGCTGACGTCCCCGTATGCCTCGTGGAAGCCCACAGCGACGCCGGCCACCGTCGTCGTGCTGGCGTCCGGCACCGGTTCGCTCCTGCGCGCCCTGCTGGACGCCGCGTCCGAACCCGGCTACCCGGCGAAGGTCGTCGCGGTCGGGGTCGACCGGCTCTGCGCCGCAACCACCCACGCGGACGCCGAGGGCGTGCCGCATTTCCGGGTGGCGGTGAAGGACTTTCCCGACCGTGCCGCATGGGATGTCGAGCTCACCGAAGCGGTCGCCGCGCACCAGCCCGATCTGGTGGTGTCGGCGGGCTTCATGAAGCTGCTCGGTCCCGCCTTCCTGGACCGGTTCGGCGGCCGGATCATCAACACCCACCCCGCGCTGCTGCCCGCCTTTCCCGGCGCGCACGGTGTACGTGACGCGCTCGCCTACGGCGCGCGGGTCACCGGCTGCACCGTGCATCTGGTCGATGAGGGCGTGGACACCGGGCCGATCCTCGCGCAGGAGGCGGTGCCGGTGCTGGCGGGTGACGACGAGGCCACCCTGCACGAGCGCATCAAGGTTGTCGAGCGACGGTTGCTGGCGGAAGTCGTCGCCGCCGTCGCGACGCGAGGCATTGTCTCCGACGGACGAAAGGCAGTTATCCCAGATGAGCGAGTTCTCCGGTGAGTGAACGCAGGCCGATCAGCAGGGCGCTGGTGAGCGTCTACGACAAGACGGGTCTGGTGGAGCTCGCGACCGGTCTGCACGCCGCGGGCATCGAGCTGGTCTCGACCGGGTCGACCGCGGGAAGGATCGCGGACGCGGGCATCCCGGTGACCAAGGTCGAGGACCTGACCGGGTTCCCGGAGACCCTCGACGGCCGGGTCAAGACGCTGCACCCGAGGGTGCACGCGGGCATCCTGGCGGACTCGCGCAAGCAGGAACACGTCGATCAGCTCGTGGAGCTCGGCGTCGAGGCGTTCCAGCTGGTGGTGGTCAACCTCTACCCGTTCACCCAGACCGTGGCGAGCGGTGCGACCCCCGACGAGTGCGTGGAGCAGATCGATATCGGCGGGCCGTCCATGGTGCGCGCCGCGGCGAAGAACCATCCTTCCGTCGCGGTGGTCGTCGACAGCGGCGACTACGACGACGTGCTGGCCGCGGTGAAGTCCGGCGGTTTCACCTTGGCCGAGCGTACGGCCCTGGCCGCCAAGGCTTTCCAGCACACGGCGAGTTATGACGTGGCGGTCGCGAGCTGGATGACCAACGTGCTGACCGGCGACGGCGCGGCCGACGAGACGACGATCCGGTTCCCCGAGTGGCTCGGCGGAACCTGGGAGCGGTCGGCGGTGCTGCGCTACGGCGAGAATCCGCATCAGTCCGCCGCCCTGTACACCAACAGCGACGGCAGCCTCGGCCTGGCGCAGGCACGGCAGTTGCACGGCAAGGAGATGTCGTACAACAACTACGTCGACGCCGACGCCGCCTGGCGCGCCGCCTACGACCACGAAGACCCGGCGGTTGCAATCATCAAGCACGCCAACCCGTGCGGCATCGCCCTCGGCGCCGATATCGCCGAGGCGCACCGCAAGGCGCACGCCTGCGACCCGGTTAGCGCGTTCGGCGGGGTCATCGCGGCCAACCGTCAGGTCACCGTGGAGATGGCCGAGCAGGTCGCCGAGATCTTCACCGAGGTGATCGTCGCGCCGTCCTACGCCGACGGCGCGGTGGAAGTGTTGCAGCGCAAGAAGAACGTGCGCATCCTCGTCGCCGAGCCGCCGCGGCGCGCAGGCGCGGAGCTGCGCCCGATCAGCGGCGGCGCCCTGCTGCAGCAGCGTGACGTGCTGGACGCTCCGGGCGACGACCCGGCCGGTTGGACCCTGGCAGCGGGCGAGCCCGCCGACGCGGAAACACTCGCCGATCTGGCGTTCGCTTGGCGCGCTTGCCGGGCGGTGAAGTCCAACGCGATCCTGCTCGCGCACGACGGCGCTTCGGTCGGCGTCGGCATGGGGCAGGTCAACCGGGTGGACGCGGTCGGCCTCGCGGTACAGCGGGCCGGTGACCGCGCCAAGGGTTCGGTGGCGGCCTCCGACGCCTATTTCCCGTTCCCGGACGGGCCCCAGACTTTGATCCAGGCCGGTGTCCGCGCCATCGTCCAGCCCGGCGGTTCGGTGCGCGACCAGGAGACCATCGACATCGCCCGTGAGGCAGGCGTCACCCTCTATCTCACCGGGGCACGCCACTTCGCGCACTGAGATCGGTAGTGCTGGTGCGCCGCGTCGGATTCCCTCCGACGCGGCGCTCTTTGTATCGCGATGCTTGTTCTGACCACGAATCGCCAAGTGGCATAGAATGTTTGGCCCATTCGCGTGCTTCGAACCATGAGTTAGGTTGTGCTGCAACGTGATAGGTAATCTCACCGGTGCGCAGACGGCGTCGCCTCCGAGATGGGCGGCGACGAGGCGGCCGGTCGCAAGCGAACAGCTACCCGGCCTCGATGTGAACCGCGCCGGCGGGGCAGGCGCTGTGCGCGCTGGCTCAGACCGCGCTGAGTACCGTACGGTCGCCGAGCGGCTCTTTCAACGGCACTTCCAGGGTGCCGAAGACCGCGATCATCGTGCACATCCGGCCGACCGCCTCGGCGCGGCTGCCCGAGCGCAGCTCGACCGTCACCGTCGAGCCCGACTCGGTGACCGTGGCGTCCACGCCGTAGCACTCCGGCGACCCCGTCTCGAAGTTGACCGCTATCTTGTTGTCCGCCAAGCGAGTCCACGACCGGAACGGGATCGGATGCGCGCCGACGATGGTCGGATCGGCGGTGAACTCGTTGCCCTGGTTCCCACGCGGGTCCTCGATCGGCGTGTGGGGCTCCGCGGTGGACGTGGCGCTCGCCTGCGGTGGTTTCGCTTTGTCGTCCGAGCCGCCGCAACCTGTGGCGGTGAGACAGGCAAGCACTACGGCGACAGCTGTGGCGGCGCGTCCGGCCCGGATCCGATCCATACCGACACCCTAGTCCCGGCGCCCATCCGACAGCGTCCCGCGGGTGCGTCCTGCACTGGGACGAACCCCACAGTGAACGTTCCGCGAACCCTGCGCGTAATGACTCCGAAAAGCGTTCGGGGGCAGTAAGTTCGGCGGGGATGTGCGCCAGGGTGTTGCGGCGCCCATCCATGTCGGATGCTCTACCAGCTTTTCTGGAAAGGAAGTATCGTGGTCGACACGCTGCGCGTAGGCGAAGAACTCGGGCGGGGCCAATCCCTCCAGGGCGGGGCTTACCGCCTCACCCTGCAGGACGACGGCAATCTAGTGCTGTCCGAGCCGGACGGGAATGTAGTGTGGGCCACCCAAACTCATGACCAGGGCGTGGAGCGGGCGGTGCTGCAGGACGACGGCAACTTCGTCCTCTACAAGGCAGATGGCGCCGCATGGGCCACCGAGACCAACGGCCAGGCGGCCGAGCGGCTGGTCGTGCAGGCCGATCGCAACGTCGTGCTGTACGGCGCCGACGGCATTGCGCTGTGGGCTTCCGGCACCCACACCGACTCGCCACTGCCCGCCCCGGAGGCGGAACCGGTGCAAGAGCAGGAGCAGGTCGCGGCTCCGGCCGCCGAGGAGGTGCCGCCTCCGCCGCCGGCCCCCGAGCCGCGCACCTACACCGTGGAGCCGGGTGACACCCTGTGGGCGATCGCCGAGCACTTCTACGGCGACGGCAATCGTTACCAGGAGATCGCGGACGCCAGTGGCATCCCGAACCCGGACGCGATCAACCCCGGCCAGGTGCTGACCATTCCGTAACCTCGGCCGGTTCGGTAGCGACGACGAAGACCCCCGGTGCTCGCGCATCGGGGGTCTTTTTCGAGTTCGCTCGTGGCGGAGGCCGCCTACCGGCTGGTGAACGGCAGCAGCGCCATCTCGCGGGCGTTCTTCACCGCGACAGCGACCTGGCGCTGCTGCTGCGGGGTGAGCCCGGTGACCCGGCGGCTGCGAATCTTGCCGCGGTCGGAGATGAACGTACGCAGCAGGTTCACGTCTTTGTAGTCGACCGTCTCGATGCCGGCGGCGATGAGCGGGTTCTTCTTCGGACGGCGGGCCTGCTCGGCGCGAACCTTCTTAGACGGTGCTCGCTTGACTGCCATATGACGAGTTCCTTCTCACGAGAACAGTGGTTGTCTACCAGCTCGATTTGTGCACACCGGGCAGCTCGCCCCGGTGGGCCATCTCGCGTACACGCACACGGGAGAGTCCGAACTTCCGGAGATGACCGCGCGGTCGTCCGTCGGCGGCGTCCCGATTGCGCAATCGTACCGGACTGGCATCGCGCGGCTGGCGTTGCAGTTCGGCCTGGGCGTCCGCGCGCGCGGACGCCGGCGTGCCCGGCTTCCGGATGAGCTCCTTCAGTTCGGCGCGCCGCGCGGCGTAACGCGCCACGATCTCCCTGCGCTGCTGGTCGCGTGCGATCTTCGACTTCTTGGCCATCTCAGCGCTCCTCGCGGAAGTCGACGTGCTTGCGCACGACCGGATCGTATTTGCGCAGGACCAAGCGGTCGGGGTCGTTGCGGCGATTCTTGCGGGTCACGTAGGTGTAACCGGTGCCCGCCGTGGACTTCAGCTTGACGATCGGGCGGATGTCGGTGGATTTCGACGCCATAGGTCGGCTCCTCTCAGATCTTCTCGCCGCGAGCCCGCAGCCGGGCCACCACGGCCTCGATGCCGTCCCGGTCGATGGTCTTGATGCCCTTGGCGGAGACGGTCAGCGTGACGCGCCGGCCTTCGCTGGGCAGGTAGTAGGTCTTGCGCTGGACGTTGGGGTTCCAGCGGCGGCTGGTCCGCTTGTGCGAGTGCGACACGGACTTGCCGAACCCGGGCTTGCGCCCGGTGACCTGGCAGTGGGCCGACATGCGGACTCCCTCCAGTAGTTGACAATCGTTTTCGACAATGACTGCCGGACAATGTACCGTTGCCCAACAGCAAATGAAAATCGTTACTGAAAGGGGTTCTCGGTGGCCGCGGCAGATTCCCCCCTGGTCCCACCCGCGCCCGACCGCAGGACACCCGTGGTGCTGCTCGCCGGTTTCGCCGGACTCGCCGCCGCGGGCGTGGATCGCGCGGCCGCGGTGCTCGGCATGGCTGCGGGCACCGTCGTGGTCCGCCACGATCTGGCCCAGCTGCGGGAGGGCATCGTGCATCGCACGGTGCGAACCGCGACGCGGGAAACCTCGGCCGTGCTCGAGCTCGCGCACGGCTGTGTCTCCTGCACGCTGCGCATGGATCTGCTCCCGCTGCTGTGCACGCTGGCCCGACGCGAATCGGTGGACCGCATCGTGCTCGCGCTGGACCCGGCGTTCGAGGCCGAAGCCGTGTGCCACGCCATCGAGCAGGTCGTGGTCGCCGACGTGCACGGCCGCGTCGACGGACCGGCCGGGAGTGACGTACGGGTGGAGGCGGTATTGACCTGCCTGGACGCCGATCGGTGGCTGGCTGACGCGACCGGGGAGGAGACACTCGCCGAACGCGGCCTCGCCGCTGCCGACGACGACCGGACGGTGGCGCAAGTCGCGGTCGGTCAGGTCGATTTCGCCGATGCCGTCATCGCGCTCGGCGCCGCGGACGAGCACGCGGCGGTGCTCGCCGACGCATCGGCCGACCGGGGCAAGCTCGCGGCCGTACTCGCCAGGCTGGTCCCCGGCGCGCCGGTCGCCTGGGTGGACGAGCCGGGCGCGGTCACGCCCGCCCTGGTCGAAACGCTGCTCACACGCGTCCCGGCTGATTCCCGACGCGGCAGGATCTTCGACGCGCACGCACCGCTACTGCGTGGCCGTCCGCCCCTGACCAGCGACTACGGCGTCGAACTCGTGGAGTTCGCCGCGGCGCGGCCGTTCCATCCGGTTCGCCTGCACGAGGCGCTGGACGTGCTGTTGGACGGCGTCGTGACCGCGCGCGGGCGCATCTGGCTGGCCACCCAGCCCGACGAGGTGGTGTGGCTGGAATCCGCGGGCGGTGGCCTGCGGGTGGGCGGCGCGGGACGCTGGCTGGCCGCGATGTCGGAGGACGAGCTGGCCGAAGCGGATCCGGAGCGCCGGGCCATGGCCGCCCTGCGCTGGGACGAGCGGTTCGGGGACCGGGACATCTCGCTGTCGATCCTGGTGCACGAGGCCGACCCGGCGGAGATTCGCGAGGCATTGCACTGGGCTCTGGTGGAGGACGACGAACTGCGGCTGGTCGAGCGCGCGCCGGAGCGCGTAGCGCAGTGGGAGGACCCGTTCGGCGAGTGGCACGCCGACCCGTGCGCCGACGGCGACGAGGCCGGACAGCCTGTGGAGGACGCGAAAAGCCCGAGAGGAGAAGCGAAATGAAGAAGGGGATCCATCCGGACTACCATCCGGTGATCTTCGAGGACGCGAGCACCGGCAAGCGGTTCCTCACCCGGTCCACGGCCACCAGTGCGCGCACGGTGGAGTGGACCGACGGCAACACCTACCCGCTGTTGACGGTGGACGTCACCGCCGACTCGCACCCGTTCTGGACCGGCGCGCACCGCGTGCTGGACACCCAGGGGCGTGTGGAGAAGTTCGAACGCAAATACGGCAAGCGCGCGCGGAAGGAGTCCTGAGATGGCGGTACCGAAGCGGAGGATGTCGCGGTCGAACACCCGCAGCCGCCGGTCGAATTGGAAGGCCGCGCCGGTGGACCTGGTCCCGGTGACCGTCGGGGGCGTCGTGCACAAGGTGCCGCGCAGGCTGGTCGCCGCGGTGCGCCGTGGTCTGATCGACGTCGAGCGGCTGTAGATCGGGCGCTCGGAACCCATTGCGACCGAAGCGGGGCCGACCGGAGTGATCCGGGCGGCCCCGCTTCGTCGGGCTGTGCGTCGGCCGACCGTGCCGGCGACGGCGCGAGGGCTACGGTGATCCAAAGCATTCGGCAGCGGCCGGACCGGCGATCACCATCGAGCGCGACCGGACGGTTGCGCGGACTAATTCGATCGACCGCGGTGTTCAGCGCCGCGCGCGAGCCGGTGCACGATAACTTGCGGGATGCTGGTGACCGTCCTCGGGCGCTGGATACTGGTCGATTGTCCGGAAATGGATATCGAAGCGCTCCGGAACAGGGATACGCGGCCGTCGCTCGCTGCGTCAGCTATCCTTTGGCTATCAAAGTGTCCGGCATCACGTCGCACTATTGCGCCCGGGTCGATTGCGATCGGATAGCCACACGGCGAAATGCATACTGACGGTAGGTTTTTGGTCGGCAGAAAAGTCCGCCGAAAATGATGCGCGCGCAGCCGGATGCCGGTACCCTCGTCCTCGAGGGCGGGTTCTCCTGGTTTTCAGGAGAACCCGTCCATCGCCAATTCCGGGGCCGTCGCGCCGGTCCCGATCTCTCGTCGCACTCTCGCCCTGCCGGAGTGCCCGCACCAGGACGCTGCGCCGCTGTGCGACTCAGTTTTTCGAGGTCAGCTCCACCGCTCCGTCGCCATCACCCGGTGCGCGCCGCTCGCCGCCGTCGTTTCCCGGCAGACCGGGAAAGTCCGGCAACAGCGCCTCCAGGCGCGCCAGCTGCTCGCCGACGAGCGCGGCGGGACCCTCGATCAGCGACAGTGGCCACGGCCAGTGCCGCCCATTCCACCGCTGCACCTGTTCGGTCAGCTCGGCCGTCGTCGCCTCCAGTTCGCTGATCTCGATGCGCAATTCGCCTACTTGCGTTCGCAACTCGGCGGTTTCTCGCTCCAAGGTGGCGATACGGGCCAGCGCCGCGGCCAATCCGTCCACCAGCGTCCGATTCCGGCCGTCCGCGTCGGCGCCCAGCTGCGGCCAGCCCGACAGCCCCGGCCCCCGCAGTTGGATCTGGATGTCGCGCAGCACTTCCTCTTGTTCCGGCGTCACGTCCGGATCCTCCCGTTCGACGAAATCCCATTGGCCGAAATCGGTTGTCTCGGCCTTGTTCACGTCACAGCGCACGCCGCCGACCGTCGCTTGGCGCCGCGTCTGATGAATGGCGCGTCTGGTTTCCACGTTCGCGCCGGACCAGGCGTCGGTCTGCCATGCCCAGGTCGCGTATCCGGCGTCCAGTGCCCGGCTGACCGCCCAGTACCCTCCGTAGATTCCGACGTTCGGCCGGCCGAGCACGGTCGCGACGCCGTCCAGATAGGCGTTGACGCGCAACTGGTCGTGCGGCGAAACGTCGAAATCCGCGGAGAAATAGATCGGCCGGTCCACCCGCCCACCGCAGCGAAGCACCTGCGCGAGGCCCGCGCGCGCGTCCACGATGCCCGCGCCGTAGCCGTCCAGCATCCGCGCGGCCGTGGTCTCCCATTTCGACACGATCGAGACGTCGTGCGTCCGCAGATCGTTCGCCTCGGCCGGGGTGAGCAGCTTGCCAGGGAGGCTCGGACCGCCCTCGGACAGATACCGCACAACGAAGTCGAACCCCGCCGCCCGAATCGCCGCGCCCCCAGGACGTCCAGCGGCGTAGTCCAGACCGAAACGCATGGCTCCCACTGTAAGTGGGCGGGGCGGGCGAATTCGGGGCATCGCCGAATCCGGGCCGTCCGCGGGCATCTGTTAGCGGGAAACAGTCGAAGAGTCTCGAAGAGCGGAGCGAAACGGGGTGAGCGGCCGTGCGATCCGCCCTGGTCGGCGACCCAGGATCAGCGAGCGGACTCCAGCTTGGGCCTGCGCGACTTCGGTGGTCCGGCCAGCTCGCGGCGGTCCGGCGCGATCAGCACCGCGGAGATCGGCACCGTCAACGCCAGCAAGCCGATGACGAACATCGGGAACACGAAGTCGAACAACTCCACGCCGTCGGGCACCTTCGCCGCCCGGTTGACGTCGAAGTGCAACGCGGCGATCGCCGTGTAATACGTGGCGGCCACACCGACGCCGAACAGCAGCACGGTCGCGGCGCGGGCCAGCGGGAAGCGCGGCGTCTGGAACAGCCACATCGTGGCGGTCGCGGTGATCACCCCGATCACACCGGAGACGATGGCCAGCCACATCGTCACGCCGACCGCCCCCTGGATCTCGAGCGAGCCGACGCCGAGGTAGTGGGTGACGCCGATACCAAGGCCCAGTACCGCGCCGCCGGGCAGCAGCAGCGTCAGCCGCGGGGTGCGCCCGATGATCACCAGCGCCGCGAATACCGCCGCGACGGAGACCACCAAGGCCGCGATCAACCTGCCCGTGTCGTAACGCATGGCGCTACCGGGCACTTTCAGGCCCAGCATGGCCACCGAGGTGGCCAGCCACACCCCGACGCCGCCGAGCGATATCGCCGCGGAAACCAGCCACACGAGCCGGAACTGCACCGAACGCGCGCCGTGCACGATGCAGGCGAACCCGACGACCGCGCCAAGCACCGAGATGCCCAGCGACAGCGTCACCAGCCAATAGCCGAGAGCGAACTGGTCGACGGACGTTCCGGCGCCACCGCCCGCGGCCAGCACCGCGACCTCACGCATGCCGGGCGGTTCCTTCCAGTTCGCTCGCTTTCAGCTGGGCGATAGCGTATTCGGTGACCGCGGCGAGCGCCTGGCGCACTTCGATCGCGTTGCGGGCGTCGATGTCCACGATCGGCACGCCCTCACGAACCGAAAGCGCCTCGCGCAGCTCGGCGATGGGGAAGCGCGGCGCGTCCGGGAAGCGGTTGACCGCGATCAGGAACGGCAGCTTGCGCGCCTCGAAGAAGTCGACCGCGGCGAAACTGTCCTCCAGCCGCCGGGTATCGATCAGCACCACCGCGCCGATCGCACCGCGGATCAGGTCGTCCCACATGAACCAGAACCGCCGCTGACCCGGCGTACCGAACAGGTATAGCACCAGGTTGCCGGGCAGGATGATCCGGCCGAAGTCCATCGCGACCGTGGTGGTCTCCTTCTCCGGCGTTTCGGCGAGATCGTCGATGCCGTCGGAGTAACGGGTCACCATCGCCTCGGTGCGCAGCGGAACGATCTCCGACACCGCGCCGACGAACGTGGTCTTGCCCGCGCCGAAGCCGCCCGCGACGACTATCTTCGTCGAAGCGACCCGGTTTTCGAAGCCTTCGGGCCCGGGGGTGCTTCCCGGTCCGGCATTCCCACTTGGCCCGGGATGTCCACTGGGCCCCAGATTCCTATAGGGCGCGGAGTCCACGCAATGTCCTCTCCATCAGGGAACGGCGCTCGTCATAGCTCGCCTCTTCGGTCAGGGTCGAATGCACGCGCATGGTGCCATCGACGACCAGGTCGCCGATCACCACTCGGACCATGCCGAGCGGCCGGTCCAGATGTGCCGCGATCTCGGCGACCGACAGCCGGTGCGTGCCGAGTCGCAGTATCTCGGTGCGGATGTCGCCGGTCGGCCAGTCGAGATGTGCAGTGTACGACAAGGTTTCGATGACTGCCTCCAGCGGCAGGTCGATCGCGGGTTCGGTGCGCCCGGACGTCAGGGCGTAGGGCCGGACGCGCGTGGTCGGTCGTGGTCCGGGGCCGTATGGGTTGGACATCTCACGCTCAGACAGCGGTGCGCGCGGTCGCGGTGACCACCGACCCCACCCGATCGACCAGCAGTGCCATCTCGTAGCCGATACGGCCGATGTCGTGGGACTTGTTCGCCAGCACGGCCAGATGCGAGCCGTTGCCGACGCTCATCACCAGCAAGTAGCCGCGCTGCATCTCCACGATCGACTGCATCACCTTGCCACCGTCGAACAGCGAGGCCGCGCCCATGGAGAGGCTGGCCAGACCGGCGGTGACGGCAGCGAGCTGTTCGGCGCGGTCGCTGGGCAGATGCGGACTGGTGGCCTGCAACAAGCCGTCCGCCGACACCAGCACCGCGTGGGACACGCCGGGCACATCTCGGGTGAAGCGGGCGACCAGCCAGTTCAGATTCTCGTCCGTGGTGCTGTTGTTCGCGTTGGTCATGCAAGCCCTCCGTCGTTGTACTGCGCATTGGCCCGCCCGCTGCGGACCCCACTGAGATGCCTGGTCAGGTTGTTGCGAATTTCTTCCGGATCACGCGTTCCCGCGTCCTCCGCCGGCGCCAAACCGCCGGGCACCAGCTGGGCGCCGGGCCTGCGGATCGGCAGTCCGCCCACGGTACGCGCGGTGGTGGTCGGATGGCTTGCGTCCTCGGCGGCCATCCAGCCCGCGTCACCGGGCGAGGACCAAGTGTTCTCCGGCGATTGCGAGGTCGAGGGCTCGACCAGCCATTCCGAGACCATGCGCTGATAGATCGGGGTCGGTGAGGCGCCCGCGACCGGCTGCAACCGGGAGGAGGTCACCGTCGCGGGTTCCGGTGCCGCCTCCTGCGGCGGGTCGGCGGGTACAGCGGGCTTCCGGATCGGAAGACCGGACCGGGCGGTGGTCTGCGGTGCGGGGGGCTGGCTCGGAGCGGCCGCGGTGGGTCCGGTCGCGGGCTCATCGTCCTTGAACTCAGCCCACAGATCAGTGCGCGCCGGCTCCTGCTCCCGCTCGGCGGTCCGCTCACCCGCGGCGGGCGTCACCGGTGCGAACGGGCCGGTCGGGGTGCGGTCGTCAGCGCGCGGCGCGAGCACCGGCCACGGCTGGGTGGCCGGCTGTTCCGCCGGGTTGACCGCTCGGCCGACCGGAGTGGAGACCGTGGGCTGGTCGGGAGCGTCGGCGACGCGGATGGCCGGACGGCGCTGGGGCAAACCCGAACTCGTCACGCCGAAGCGAGCGGTGTCGCGCTGCGGCAGGCTCGGCACCGGGACCAGGTTGCGCGGCTGCGCGCCGGTGGGCGGGGTGGCGAGCGAGGGCAGCTGATGCTCGGCCGTGATGTCGAGCGGCTTGCCCGCGGGGTCGGTGGCGTCCATCGGCGGCGCGACCAGGGCGCCGGGCAGGTGCACGCTGGCGGTGATGCCCGGTTGCTGCGCCATCGTGGAGGTGCGGCGCAGGCTGACGGTGATGGTGTGGCGCTTGGCCAAGCGGCCGACGACGAACAGGCCCATGCGGCGCGCGGTCTCGACGGTGACCTCACCACCGGAGGCGAGCCGGTCGTTGGTCGTCTGCAGGTCTTCCAGGGACATGCCGAGACCGCGGTCGGTGATCTCGATCAGATAGCCGCCGTCCACCGCGCGCGACACCATGACGGTGACCGGCGTGGTCGGCGGAGAGTATCGCAGTGCGTTGTCGATCAGCTCGGCGAGCAGGTGCTCGATGTCGACGGCGGGCTCACCCGCGACGATGCCGTCGGGCACCGCGCCGATCTCGACCCGCTGGTAGTCCTCGACCTGGGAGACCGCGCTCCACAGCATGTCCGACAACGGCACCGGGTGCAGCTGGCCGCGACGCAGCGCGGTACCGGCGAGCACCAGCAGATTGTCGCCGTTGCGGCGCATGCGGGTGGCCAGATGGTCCAGGCGGAACAGGCTCTGCAGCCGGTCGGTGTCGTCCTCGTCGTGCTCGAGGTCCTCGATCAGCGCCAGCTGCTGCTCGACCAGCGATTGGCTGCGACGGGACAGGGTTTCGAACATGTTGCCGATCTGCAGGCGCAGGCGGGCCTGATCGGCGGCGAGATTCAGCGCCTGCTCGTGGATCTCGTCCACGGCGCGGGCGAGCTGGCCGATCTCGTCGGTGGAGTGCACCGCGACCGGGGTGATCTCCGGTGTGGTGCCGCCCGCGCGCACCACGGCGAGCTCGTCGGGCAGCTTGATGTGCGCGACCTCGAGTGCGTCCCGCCGCAGGCGGCGGACCGGGACGACCAGGGTGCGCGCGACCGAGAGGGCCAGAGCCAGGCCCGCGAGCAGCATCCCGATGACGATCGTCGTCTCGCGCAGCGCACCCGTCTGCGCTTCGATGGTGCGGTCGGCCAGCGCACTGTCGATGGTGTCGATCAGCTGCGCGGTGGTCTTCTCGTAGGTGTCCGAGCTGACTTGCAGCGAGTCGAGCACGGCGGGGTTGGTCGCCGGGTCGGCGGCGTTCTGGCTGAAGGTGCCCAGACGGGTCTGCACCGCGTCCAGCAGCGGGCGCATATTGCCCGCGTAGTCCGGCAGGATCTGCGCGTACTGGTAGATCATCGTGATCTCGGCGCCGGCGGCGACCAGCACGCGGGGCCGCACGCTCGGGTTGCGTCCGGCGTCCGGCGAGCCGATCAGCATGCGCTGCTGGGTGAGCACGCGCCGCGCGGTCTGCACCGACGCCAGCTGCAGGAAGTAGCGCTGGATGACCAGGTCGTCCACCGACGGCGACAGCGCCAGCGCGTTGCCGATGCGCACCATGATCTCGTCGGACTGCTCGCCGACCATCGCGGGTGAGCCGTTGCGGAGACTGTTGCGCATCGTGGTGCCGGTGGCGATGGCCGAGGCGAGCTCGGAGGTGACCCGGCCGCTGACCTTGGTGGTCTGCAACGCGGCCTCCAGCTCGGCCAGCGCCTGGTCGAACCGCGTCAGCGCGGCGTCGGTCTGCGGGTCCGCGGTGTTGCCCCAGGTGGCTGTCGCGGTGACGCCGAGTTGCTCGGTGGCGGAACCGAACTTGACGATCGGCCGGATGATGATGGCCTGTTCGGTCGCCGCGTCCAACTGTGCCATCGTGCGCAGCTCGTTGTTGATTCGGAGCACGGCGAAGACGCCGGCCAGCAGCACCGGAAGCACCAGCACCACGCCGACCTTGCGGGTGACCGACCAGTTCGACAGGCTGAATTGCCAGGACCGCGGTGCAGCTTCCATCCGCTTCCGTCGCCTCCGCTTCACCAGTGACCTCGGGCGCGCGTGGCTGTTCGGTATTGATTCAACCCGCAAAGAACCAACTAGAGGTCTTCTTTTTACCGCACGGAACATACCGTGCAGAGTGGTCAACGGCAATCCGGGGGAGTCGTTCTGCAAATTGCCGAATATGGCTATAGAGAACGAGTTTCGCGGTGGAATGCGTAAGGGACGCGTCAACTTCTCGCTGCGGCCATGGAAGGTGCTGGTCACCCGGGGTTGACAGGGGCGACGCGCCATGGCGGGACGCGTGCTCTGCGCACGGCGTGTCGGGAGCGCCCTCTCAGTTACCTCTCAGTCGCTGCGGTCAAACTGGTGGCATGCGCATTCTGGTGGTCGATGACGATCGGGCGGTCCGCGAATCGCTGCGCCGGTCGCTCACCTTCAACGGCTACTCCGTCGATCTCGCCGTCGACGGTGTGGACGCGCTGGAGAAGGCAACCGTCCAGCGACCGGACGCGCTCGTGCTGGACGTGATGATGCCCCGGCTCGACGGGCTCGAGGTATGCCGCCGTCTCCGCAGCACCGGCGATGATTTGCCGATTCTGGTTCTCACTGCGCGAGATTCGGTGTCCGAGCGGGTCGCCGGGCTCGATGCCGGTGCCGATGATTATTTGCCGAAGCCTTTCGCGCTGGAGGAACTGCTGGCCAGGCTGCGCGCGCTGTTGCGGCGTACCGCCGCCGATCCGGGTGAGGCCTCGGAGGCGATGAAGTTCGCTGATCTGTCGCTGGACCCGGTGACGCGGGAGGTGTCCCGTGGCGTCCGCCCGATCAGTCTCACCCGCACCGAGTTCTCACTGCTGGAAATGTTGATGGCGAACCCGCGTCGTGTGCTCACCCGCAGCCGCATTCTCGAAGAGGTCTGGGGCTACGATTTCCCAACCTCGGGAAATGCGCTCGAGGTCTATATCGGTTATCTGCGCCGCAAGACCGAGGCGGAGGGCGAACCGCGACTGATCCATACCGTGCGTGGCGTGGGCTACGTGCTGCGCGAAACGCCGCCGTAGGTCGGCGGTCATGGCACGGACACCTCCCAAGCCCCCCGTCGTCGCCGCCCTCGGCCAGGGACAGCCCGAGTCCCCGGACATGCGGCCACCCATGCCGCTGACCCGGTCGGTCTCGCTGCGGTGGCGGGTGACGCTGCTTGCCGCCTCGGTCGTGGCGATCGCGGTGGCGGTCACCTCGATCGCGGCCTACGCCTTGGTGGCGCGCGCCCTGTACGACGACGTGGACGCCCAGTTGCGCAGCCGGGCCACGGCGGTGATCGCGAGCAACCCCTACGGGTTCAACAATCTGAATCTGATGGTGGCCGCCGCCTTCTACGACGACACCGGCATCGCCCTGATCTATCCCGATCTGGGCCGCTGGCTGCCGCCGCAGTCGACCGATCCGCCCATCGGGAGCCAGGAGCTTGCCGTCGCGCGTGGCGAGCGGAGTTCCTCGCTGCGCACCGTCGGCAATCAGCGCGCACTCGCCGTACACACCGACTCGGGTGCGACGCTGGTCATCTCGCAGCGATTGGACCGCACCAGGGAGGTGCTCGACCGGCTCGCCTGGCTGTTGTTCGTCGTGGGCGGCTGCGGCGTGGTGCTGGCCGCGGCGGCGGGCACGGCGGTCGGCCGGACCGGTCTGCGGCCCATCGCGCGATTGACGGCGGCCACCGAGCGGATCGCGCGCACCGACGATCTGACGCCGATCCCGGTGACCGGTGACGACGAACTGGCAAGGCTCACAGAGAGTTTCAACACCATGCTGCGCGCACTGACCGAGTCGCGTGATCGGCAGCGCAGGCTCGTCGCCGACGCAGGGCACGAATTGCGTACGCCGCTGACGTCGCTGCGGACCAACATGGAGTTGCTCATCGCTTCGAGCCGTCCCGGCGCTCCCCGCCTCCCAGAGGAGGACATGGCCGGACTGCGCGCCGACGTGATAGCCCAGATCGAGGAGTTGTCGACTCTGGTGGGCGATCTGGTCGATCTCGCGCGGGAGGACGCTCCGGAAACCGTCTACGAGCGCCTGGATCTCGGGGAGGTGGTGGAACGCGCGCTCGAGCGCGCCCGGCGCCGCCGCGCGGGCATCGAGTTCGTCGCCGACCTGCGTCCGTGGTTCGTCTACGGGCACGAGGCAGGCCTCGAGCGCGCGGTGCTGAACGTGCTCGACAACGCGGCCAAGTGGAGCCCGGCCGGCGCGCAGGTCCGCATCCTCATGCGCGAAAGCGGACCCGGCCTGCTCGAACTGTCCATCGACGACGCGGGACCCGGGATTCCCCCGGCGGAGCGCGAGTTGGTGTTCGAGCGCTTCTATCGGGTCATGTCGTCGCGGTCGATGCCGGGCTCCGGCCTCGGCTTGGCGATCGTCAAGCAGGTGGTGACGAAACACGGCGGCACCATCGCCATCGATACCTCGCAACGCGGCGGCGCCGTCGTCCGCATCGTGTTGCCCGGAGAGCCGGGCGCGCCCGCGCCCGATTGACGCAATACCGGGCAAGAGAAGACCATTTACCGCACAATCTTGGTGTTCTGTGCGGAATATTCATCTTCGGTGGGGTATTTCGGACATTGCTCCGATCGGTTTGCCACAGGATTTGAGACATCAAGTTGGCGGTGGTTCTATTGTGCACCGGCTCCTGGGGACAGATCTCGGAAAACTGAAAGCACGGTCTCAGTCCGCTCTCAGTCGCCGTGGCCACCCTGGTCGGGACGTGAGCAGAAACGAGGAGTCCATGACCGAGGATTCGAAGGACCGCCGGGAGCCGGGCCCGCCGGAGGCAGGCGCGCTCGGACCGCGGGAGGCGCACGCGCCCGGTTACGGTTCGCAGGAAGCGCAGCATCCCACCGCGCCGTATCCGCAGCACCACTCGGCTGCGCCGTACCCAGGGCATCCCGCGTCCTTCGGTCCACCGAAGGACGTCACGTACCCGCAGGGTCCGGTCTACGGCGCCCCGCCCGCACCGGCCCGCCGTCCGTTCCGTGCGGGACTGGCCGTGGGGGCCGTGGCGCTCGCGCTGGTCAGCGGTGGCGTCGGCGGTGCGGTCGGCGCGCTGGTCACGCACGGCGACGACGGCCGCGCCCCGGTGACCAACGCCTTGGACGCGCCGAAGCCGAATATGAGCAACGCGGTCAACGCTCCGGCCGGCTCCACCCAGGCGGTCGCACAGAAGGTGCTGCCCAGCGTCGTGATGATCAAAGTGGCCAGCAGCAAGGCCGAGGGCGAGGGCTCCGGAGTGGTCCTGTCCTCCGACGGCCTGATCCTGACCAACAATCACGTGGCCGCGGGCGGTGGACCGAACGCCAGGATGGAGGTCGTGTTCTCCGACGGCAGCAGTGCGCCCGCCACCCTGGTCGGCGCCGATCCGGTCTCCGACCTGGCCGTCATCCGAGCGTCCGGCAAGAGCGGCCTGACTCCGATCGAACTGGGCACCTCGGCGAATCTGCAGGTCGGCCAGCCGGTTGTCGCGATCGGCTCGCCGCTCGGTCTGGCGGGCACGGTAACCACGGGCATCGTCTCGGCGCTGAACCGGCCGGTCGTGACCTCCGGTGACGGCAGCGAGCCCGGTCCCGCGGTCAGCCCGGTGATCGACGCGATTCAGACGGATGCCGCGATCAACCCCGGCAACTCGGGCGGCGCGCTGGTGGACGGCAACGGCAAGCTCGTCGGAATCAACACCGCCATCGCGACGCTGGGGCCCACCGAGATGGCAGGCGGCCAGACCGGGTCGATCGGACTCGGGTTCGCGATCCCGGTCGATCAGGCGCGGCGGGTGGCCGACGAACTGATCAAGACCGGCAAGGCCACCTACGCGCAGATCGGTATCACCGTGTCGCGTCAACAGGATCCGGCGCAGCAGATTTCCGGCGCGAAGGTCCGCGACGTCACGCCGGACGGTCCCGCCGCACGCGCGGGCATTCCGCCGGGGGCGGTGGTGACGAGGCTCGATGACCGCGCGATCGATTCCGGGAACGCGCTCGTCGCCGCGGTCCGCTCACACCAACCAGGAGACAAGGTGAAGGTCACCTACAGCGATGAGCAGGGCAACAACTCCAAGACCGTCGAGGTGACCCTCTCCGGCGCGCCCGCGGACGGTGGCCGGTGATGCGCGCGGTCCCCGGTGGACAGGGCCGGACGATCGATGTCGACCCCGACGTTCTCGGCGCGGCCGCCGAGTTGCTCGGCGCAGGCGCTACGGTGAGCACCATGGAAATCGATGCTCCTGTGGCGGGGCGTGCTCTGGTGGTGGTCGTCGACGACAGGACGGCGCATGGAGGTATTGACTCGCTCGGTCCGCTGGTCACCGAGCTGCTCACCGAGGCGGGTTTCCTCGTGGACGCCTCGGTGTCGGTGCAAGCCGACGAGGTGGAGATCCGCAACGCGCTCAACACGGCGGTGATCGGCGGCGTGGATCTGGTCATCTCCGTCGGCGGCACGGGCATGTCCCCGCGTGACGTGACCCCGGAGGCGACCTCGCAGGTGCTCGACCGCGAGCTGCCGGGCATCAGCGAAGCCCTCCGTTCCTCCGGCCGCGTGGCCGGCTCGCTGGACGCCGGGCTCTCTCGCGGTGTGGCAGGCGTGTCCGGAAGCACTTTGGTGGTCAACCTGCCCGGCACCCGGTCCGCCATCCGGGACGGCATGGCGACGCTCGGCCCGCTCGCCAGCCGGGTGATCGGCGAACTCTCCGGATTGGTCGAATAATCAGCGCACCCCCTCCCGCCGAGAACCCTCGCCCGGCCGCGCGCCGGGCGAGGGATGCGCGCTTGGCGAAGATCTTCGGCGACACTCTGCCGGAGACCACCGGCGACGAGCGCGACGACCGTGACGACGGCGGCCGCGCCGAGGACTGGCTGCGAGCCCAAGTTCCCCCGCATCACGGCTGAGGCCGTTATCTACGTAGTTGCTACGTACTGCCGTCGGCCATTTTTGTGATCCTCCAGTGATCAATTCAGCTCGGAAGTAATCCGGCCGAGACGCTTTACCGCCGGTCGCGGATCCGCGACGTCGGCGTCGCTGTGCCCATACGCGACCATTGCGCACCTGGTCAGCCGTAGCGATCCGGTATTTATGCACGTCACGCCATATTCAGATGTGCGCAACTGTGGCGGGAGTCACCTTGAACTTTACGAAACCTCGCGTTGCGAGGCTCGTTATAGAACGTTTAATCTCCCATCGAGCCACTCCACAGTTGGACATCACAGGCCCGGGCACCGGCACGCACTACGCCGCTCGACGGAACCATGGCTCGGTTCCGGCGCCGGTAAGTTGGTTGCGCCGAAATAACAGCCGGTTACACATCGGCAACAAAGGAGCGACACACTGAGCTGGGCCTGAGAGGACCATCTGTCCAGCCTCGACGGTCGAGGTTGACTGTTTGAACCTGATGAGGGGAAGTATGAGCGAGAACCGCACCAATGGTCTGCGCCGCGGTGTCCGCGTCGCGGGCATCGGCGCTGCCGCGGCTGTAGCCATGGGCCTGCTTTCGACCGGTGCTGCCAACGCCGACACCTTCGTGCCGTTGCCGGACGGCCAGAAGGTGGGTCCCGGCGTGACGATCACCCGCAATGGTGAGCGCGCCTTGATCTCCCCGTCCCTTGCTGCGAACGGTGCCGGCCGTGTCGTGTGGGTTTCGGGGAACGCCATCGCCGATGTCGCTGTGACGCCGGAAGGTGAGATCGGCCCGAACAACGGCCCGAGCGGAAACCCGGGCACGAATAATTCGTCCACTCACGGTGCCTCGCAGTTGAGCACCGGTTACATCGTCGGCTGCCAGATCAGCATCGCCGACGACGCCATTTCCGCGGGTGTGTCGGGCAGTGTGAACCTCAGCGGCGCCAGCGCGGGCGGTTCCATCGGTGTCAACCTCGGTCCCGGCGAGGTCACGTTCGTTCAGATCGATTACAAAGACATCCTCAAGCCCGGGGTGTACTCCGTCGAGTATCAGGATGCCGAGATTCAGATCCAGGGCTGCGCTGGTTACGCGCAGGCGCGTTCGTACACGGTCGTCGAGATCATCGGCGATCACTATTCGAAGACCACCCTCTACGGGATGCCGTTCAGCATCGGCTGACGTCTGTCGAAACCAACGCCATTTTCCCGCTGAAGCGGACTCAACCCTCGAGGGATATCAACCATGATCAACCGTAAGAAGCTGGCGCGGATGGCCGGCGTCGGCGCCGCAGCCACCATCGCCATGGGCTTGTTCTCCACAGGTGCGGCGAATGCCGATACTTTCGTTCCGCTGCCGGGTGGTGAGCTCGTCAAGACGTTGTCGGATGGCACGGTGGTGACCGTTCGTCTGGTCGGTGAGTCGGCGACCATCAGTCCGTCTATGGGTG